>NZ_AHOO02000012.1 GCF_000244755.1 Leptospira licerasiae serovar Varillal str. VAR 010
CCGTACGTACGTACGTACGTACGTACGTACGTACGTACGTACGTACGTACGTACGTACGTACGTACGTACGTACCCCGTTAAAGTTACCCCCCCGTTACGGGTTACGGTTACGGGACCCCTTTACGGGGTAACCCCGGTAGCTCAGTCCATCCAACGATCATGTTCCCAAACCTGAGCAACGATCGGTAGAGAGATATTATACACTATAACTGAAAAAAACATTCTCCAGCCGCTGGTAGCCGGGATCGGAAGCAATAAAACTATGATACATAGTATTGTGAAGGAAATATGAAAGAATATGGAATGCTTTTCTGTCGTTTTCATCGATGGATTTCTATCTTTACGGCCCGCCGAGGCAATCTTTTTTCCTCCTTTTCCCGCTTGATTTATTTCCCTGTGACAAAAGGATTTCAGGAAAAATCTATAAGAGATAGGTATTATAAGAATCACATGTCCCAATCTTCCAAAATTTCGGCGATCCGCGCCCGCGAAATCATGGATTCCAGAGGAAATCCTACGGTAGAAGTAGATGTAAAGCTGGAAGACGGCTCATTCGGTAGAGCCGCAGTCCCCTCCGGAGCCTCCACTGGGGAATACGAAGCAGTAGAATTAAGAGACGGAGATAAATCCCGCTACTTAGGAAAAGGTGTCCTGAAAGCTGTAGATCATGTAAACGTCAAGATCAAAGACATTCTAATAGGCGAAGATGCTTTAGACCAGAATCGAATCGATTTCCTTATGTTGGATAAGGACGGAACCAAAAACAAATCCAAATTAGGTGCAAATGCGATCCTCGGAACTTCCCTTGCGGTAGCAAAAGCAGCAGCGTCTCATGCGAGACTTCCACTTTACAGATACATAGGCGGGAATTTCGCAAAAGAGCTTCCTGTTCCAATGATGAACATCATAAACGGAGGAGCTCACGCAGACAATAACGTGGACTTCCAAGAATTTATGATCCTTCCCGTGGGAGTAAATAGTTTCCGCGAAGCTTTAAGAGTCGGGGCAGAAGTTTTTCACAGCCTTAAGTCTGTTCTTAAATCCAAAAAATTGAATACTGCAGTCGGAGACGAGGGTGGATTTGCACCTGACCTGGCAAGCAACCTGGAAGGGTTAGAAGTCATCCTCCAAGCCATCGAAAAAGCGGGTTATAAGCCTGAAAAAGACGTATTATTGGGCCTGGATGCTGCTTCTTCCGAGTTTTTCGATAAATCCAAGAAAAAATACGTTCTGGGCGGAGAAGGAAATAAAGAGTTCTCTAGCGCAGAATTAGTGGAATACTATTCAAATCTAGTCTCAAAGTATCCGATCATTACTATTGAAGACGGTCTAGATGAGAACGACTGGGAAGGTTGGAAACTTCTAAGCGAGAAATTAGGTAAGAAGATCCAACTCGTTGGAGACGACTTGTTCGTTACCAATATAGAAAAACTTTCTCAGGGAATTTCCCAAAAGGTGGGTAATTCCATCCTGATCAAAGTGAACCAAATCGGAAGTTTATCCGAAACATTGGCGTCCATCGATATGGCTAAAAAAGCCAAATATACGAATGTGATCAGCCATAGATCTGGAGAAACCGAGGACGTAACCATTTCGCATATCGCGGTAGGTACGAACGCGGGCCAGATCAAAACTGGTTCCCTTTCCAGGACCGATAGGATCGCTAAATACAACGAACTTTTGAGGATCGAGGAAGAATTAGGTTCTTCTGCGGTTTACAAAGGGAGAAATACATTCTATAATCTCTGAACTTCTATGGGTATAAATCTGGCGAACAAACTGTTTTTACTTCTGCTCTTCCTATCCGGAATGTTTTATTTCACGGTACTAGGAGAGTCAGGTTTGGTCGTAAGATCTACCCTAGAAACCAGTCTTTCCAGCCTTCGTTTGGATGTGGAAAGACTGGAGTATGAGAATAGACAACTAGAAGAAAGGCAAAAACTTCTACGCGACGATAAGGTTGCACTAGAGAAAGAAGCTAGAAAGTATTATCTTCTCTCAGAAAACGCACAAATTATTAAATTTAGGGAGCCAGAACCGAAAGCGGAGAATCGTCCGGTCCTCGCCTCTCGTCTAATTGCTTTAAGAGCGGACCGTGATATGCCGGTCCCTCCGATCCAGTTACTTCGCTTTTTTTACGTTTCCTTTGTAGCTTTCGTATTTATTGGAGTTTTCAGGAAATTACGGAGGAAGAAACTGGAAGAACGAACCGCTGCTTAAGGGAGCCAGAATGTCTGAGACTGAAAAAATATCCGAAGTAATCGAAGAATTAGCCGGTAGCAAAATTTCCAAAAAGTTCATCGACCATAGAAAAATTTTCTTATGGGGTGCGGTTACAGATGAATCCGCAAAAGACATCGTAGGCAAACTACTCTATCTGGAAATGGCGGACCCAGGAAAAGAAATTACATTCTATATCAATAGTCCCGGAGGAGTTGTTACTTCCGGACTTACCATCTACGACACAATGAAGATGATCTCTTCTCCAGTTCATACAGTTTGTATGGGACTCGCTGCTTCTATGGGATCCGTTCTTTTAGCAGCAGGAGTAAAAGGAAAAAGATCTATTTGGCCTAATGGTAAAGTTATGATCCACCAACCTAGTATCGGTGGACAGATCGTAGCTCCTGCATCAGATCTTAAGATCCAAGCAGAAGAGATCCTAAAGACCAGAGCAAGATTGAACCAAATACTTGCAGATGCTTGCGGTCACCCTGTCGAAAAGTTGGAAGAAGACACGGACAGAGACTATTATATGGACGCAGAAGAAGCGATCAAATACGGGATCGTAGACATTCTTGCTACCAAAATCGAATTCCCGAAACAAAATTAAGGTTTTCTAACTTGTCTGGTCCCTCTTCCTTAGAAGAAACCGTTCGCTCCTTTCTGGAAACTATTCCGGAAGGAGCTAATCTTGCAGAAAAAGAAATGCCTTCCCTTTTTCTGGAATTCTCAGAGCTATTATTTGAGAATCCAGAACATACCTCTGAAAAAATCCTAATCTCCGACCTGGGTGGTTTCGAATTAGATGAATTCTTGAATTTTTATTTGGAAGATATGTTTCCGGATGATGCAAAGATCAGAGAGAAAGGAAAAGTTTTTCTCAAAAAGTTCAGGAAGTTCTTAGATAAAAAATCACTTTTAAAAAAAGAACAAGAAGAAGAGTGGAAAGAGTTTTTTAAAGAAAACGAAATCCGTTGATCCATGGAAGCTTCTCATTTTCGACCTAAAAGATTCGTCTCGGGCAAACACGCTCAAACTATTTACAGTACACTTTTTCCTCCAGAAAATCCACTTAGGACTTCCTATTACTGCGAAGACATCCTTCTCACTGTAAGCGGAGAATCGGGAGATAAACTCTGGTTAGAACATAACCCTCCAGTTTCTTCCTATCGTAAGAGTTCCATTCCTTCCAACGGAACTTATATACTTATGATCCATGGGATGGAAGGAGATTCGGAAAGTTCGTATTTAGTATCTCTTGCAACTTCCGCTCTGGAAAGAGGATACGGCGTGATTCGTATGAATTTACGAAACTGCGGTAGAGGAAGAGGATTCGCTCGTAAATCGTATTACGCGGGTCAGTCGGAAGATGTTCAGGATGTTCTGGATTATATGTATGAGTATCTGAGCAAAAAGATCTTTGTATCCGGATTCTCTCTATCCGCAAACCTAGTCCTGAAATTTTTCGGAGAATCCAGAAATCATAAGTCGCTCGCATTCTCCGCAGTCTCCCCTCCTCTGGATCTTGCAAAAAATTGCGATTTTATAGACTCACTTTCCGGAAGATTTTATAGAAATCATTTTATCAGTAGTTTTAAGAAGAAGATCAAAGAAGGTATCTTAGATCTAACTCCTGTACAGTTGGAAAATTCCAAGAAGATAAAGACTTTTTTCGACTTCGACGATATGATCACCGCTCCTTCTTTCGGTTATCCTAGCGCAATGGAATATTATAAAAAGAATTCCTGTATCGGTTATATCCAATCGATCACTCATCCGGGAATATTGATCCATGCGGAAGACGATCCTGTCGTACCTTTATTCGAATGGAACTCTATCGACTGGTCCAAACTTCCCAACTTAAAAACCATTCTGACCAAACAAGGAGGTCATGTGGGATTTGTGACCGATTCTAATCCGGATCTTCCGGATGGTCGTTGGCTTACTAAAATTCTGCTGGATTATTTCGATTCCAAATTATAACCTGCTGCCTGAAACGAAGCTTTAACCAAGTGAATTCCAAACAAACCTCTTCCAAACCCAAAAAACCTCTTCCAGCTTCTTTCTTTATAGTGGTTTCCTATGAAAATGAAGAGGCTTACTATCGTTTAAAAGAAAAGGCAGAAGACGCATTTTCTCAGGCATTATACGAATCCAAACCTCTCCCTAAATGGACCCATCAATTCGAGAATTTTTTAGATTCTCCCATCGGAAGATTCACCCGTATTCTTTCTCTAAAGAGAAGGATTTCCAGAGAGGAGCTCCCGAGCCTCCAAAAAGAATGTACCAAATTTCAGACCTATTTGCGTAAATCGGACGAGTCCATCAGAGTATTACCTGGTTATCTCACTCCTTATAATTTGGTTTTGGCCTCTCTTGAGGAAGATCTACATAGGATCTATCTGTTCCATGGAGTATTCGCGGAAATCATTTATACGTATCAGGGACAAAAATGGGTCCCGGAAACAGCTGCGTGGGAATTTTTTAAACATCCTGAAGTTCTATACTTTTTTACTAATTTACGAGAATCTTATGTTAGCTCTTTGGAAAAACGTTAAATTTATATCTTTGTCTCTGATTGTATTCGCAGCCTGCGAACCTTCTGTTCTTTCCGTTAGCAATGTGGAACTTTGCGACTATTTCACTCGGGATGGGGTTTGCAGAGAACCTTCTCCCCTAAATAAAAAATATTCAGTAGATATTCCGAATGCAAAAAAGCCGAACACCTGGGAAGAATTAGGGAATTATCTTTATTTTCATGCTCGAGAAACTCCCGGTTTCGTTCTTAGAATGAATCGTAGGATGAGCCCGGAGGAAAGAAAGCAGATCCAAGAGACCTACTTTGCAATGTATGAATTTGCAGGAGTTAAAGGTAAAATGGAAGGTTTCGAGATCGGGGAAGATTGGATCGGTTCCTTTAATTACTTAGGCTCTATGGTAAAGGAAAAACAGAAAAAGGAAAATCGTTTGGGTCAATATCCTTACGAAACTTCCATCTTTCCTACCGATCTAGAGTTTACTTGGTCTGCAAAAGGGATCAAAGGTAGCACGAAGACTAAAATCGACTTCGTGTATCATGTTCTTCCTGCGGAGAAAACGCCTTAAAACTTCTTCGTAAAAAGTAAAAAGAAAATTCAATTTTCTTAATATGTTTCGAAGATCTGGACCGGGTTCAAAAAGATCTGCCCTATACTTAAATCTAAAGTAAAATAGGCAAAAAATCCCAATACCACTGCAGAAACTACCGGGATCAAAAGATTATCGTCCACGATGCCGTTCCAATAAGTTCCACTATACAGTTCAGTTACTGCAGCGGCGATCACCGCAGGCAAAACTAAAATTACATTCTGTAAAAACTCTCCGGAAGAAAATTGATAGATCCCGAATTCTCTAGAACCCGACTGGATCACATAGATAAACCAAAGTCCTACGATCGTGGAAGATAAAATGAATGCAAGTATCCCTTCTTTGGATTTACCGTTTGAAAATCTATTCTTCCCAAAATGAGTTCCTACCCAAGCAGCCATCGGATCTCCAATCACCAAGAATAGTAGGGAAAGAATTGCGATATCGGGAGGGAAGAAGAATACAACTAACGTTATGGAAAGAAAGTAAGGGAATGTTCCGTTGATCCTTGACTTTTCCTCTTCCTTCAATAAAGGACCGGCAAACCTTACGAATACGGTTTGGACAATGGGAATATGGAACCTAGCCCATTCCAATAATACCAAAAGCCCAAGACAAAGAACGAGTAAAATTGTTAGAATGGCGCGGGTAGCATACACTAACGAAAATTGTCCATGAAATACGTCGAAATAATAGAACGCAGGAATGATCAGCCCGAGCAAATGCCAGGCCTTTCTAAAATAATTAAAGGAAGAAGTTTTTTCAGATTTCATTTTCTATTTCCGAGATTTCAATCTTAGATCCGAGAATATCAACGTTTAGAAGCCATCTTTAAGGCAGCCTCTTCGTCGTTTGCGATTAGGAAAAATCCGCTTAGGCCGGCCATTTTAAAAACATTGATCACAGCTTTGGAGATATTTACAAGGACGAGTTTATTCTTACTGGAAAAACTGGATTGGCTCACTTCTTTTAAGGCCTGGACTCCAGTGGAGGATACCAAATGTACGTCTTCCATATCCATGATGACCGGTCCCTGGCGAACAGCCAAGGAAAGCACATCCTTAAATTTTTTCTCCGTAAAGGAGTTGATAGAACCCTGCAATTTCAGAACTTGAACGCTGTCTATCTTTTCCGTTGAGATGATAATCTCGTTCAGGATCATAACGGTTCGATTCGTCAAGATACCGGAATTTCACAATAGATACAAATGGTTTTTCTATTCTTCACCTCTGCTTATCTGTTTTTCAAAACCTATGGATTTCCATTTTCCGGTTCCTTGGTGCTTTGTCTTACGATAGCATTCTCCCAGTTCCATTCTTCTAAGAGCCTTAGACCTAATCTCGGTTTTTTACTTTTTCCGGCCTCATTATGTGCACTTTCCTTTTGGGATGGTACATCTGCAGAGTTCATTTTGGATCTTGTTTCTCTGACCCTTGCCGGAATGATCTCTTCCGGCGGTTTTTCTTTTTTAGGAAGTCGTTCCCCTGCATTTAAGGAAACATTAGGAGTTCTAATATTGGCAGGTTCCTGTATCCTATCCTTTTCTAGGAGAGAACTTTCTCCTTTTTTGATCCCGGCACTTTCATTATTTCTAATTTTATCCATTCCGAAACAGGTTCGTATTATTATTTTAGTATTTTGTGTTTCACTTTCGGGAGCTTGGATCTTATATGAGCCGGCGCATCCAGGCTTAGAACCTTCCCTATTTAAATCTGTATTGTTATTTTTAGGAATATTTTGGGTGATCTGGAAAGGAAAGAAGGACCTACTTAGTGGTCTCTTATTTTCCACCTTCTTTCTTCTTATATGCCTATCCAAACCGGGAGAGGAGTTGATGATACTCACTTGCGGGCTCTTTTTTTCCTACTTGCAAGAAGCAGCCTGGGGCCTAGACTCAGGAACTGAAGTTTAAAGTTCCAGGTCTTATTCCATGAAAATTAAAGTGGCTCATCTTTTACGCAAAACGGAAGAAATAGATAGGGACCTGACAGAACTAGGCAAAATCAAGGATAGAATTGCAGCAGACCGGGATTATTCCGAATCTTTAAAAGTATCTATTGGATCAGAGATGGATAAGCTCTCCGCTCAAAAACAAGAGATGCTTTCTATGAAGACTAAAGAAACTCCTTCCGATTGGAATTCTTCCGGCAATCCTTCCGGTGCAAGGGCAGCCGAAGGACTTTACCAAGACAACGAAAAACGCCTAACTCGCGAAATATCCGTTGAAATCCAAGGTAAGAAGCAGCAACCTGCCCGAAAGACCATCCATAAATACTAGTCTTTTCGAGATCCGAAAAGAACGGGTTATATAAAACAACATGAACAAAAAAATAATCGTACTCTCCATCCTGGCCGCATTACTCTTTCAGTGTAATTCAGACTCGGATGTATTAGCCTCATTCAAAGGGGGCACAGTTACCAGAAAAGAACTCAGGAACTTCTACCAACTCAATACAGGCGGACGCAAACCGGAGCCGAATCATCCAACCAAAGAAGAACAAACACAACTTCTGGAAACTTTAGGTCTTTTCAAATTGATCTCTTTGTACAATACGGAAAAGAAACTTGTATCCGAAGATGAATTAGCTGTTTTTCTAAAATATTCTAAGCCGCAGATGGCAGCTTCTTTCCTGCAAAGGAATTTAGCGGAGAAGTTAGAACAAGTAGGTAAATTAAAATTCGCTTTCGTAAGAGTGATCGCAGTTTTCTCTTTCGACCCTAAAGACGAAGAAGTTACCAGACAAAGAGCTCAAAGTATTTTCGAAGGTATCCAAAAACTTTCTTCTAAAAAAGAAATTATTCAATATGTAGTGGATAATACGAGTCAACCTGCTTACAAAGCGGTAGGCGGATTATTAGAACCTCAGTGTTTAAATTGTGGTAATGATCCAAACCTTGCTTTATACAAAGAAGCTGCAGAAAATGAAGGGAAATGGATCTTAAAAGAGATCGATGACCAACTTCCTCCGGGTGCGGATCCAAAAGCTCCTAGAAAGAAAAAATTCCTGATTTTAAGAGTAGAAAGAGTGGAAACAATCTACGCTTCTAGAGTAGGAAAGTTTTTCTCAAAAGAATTCGGAAAGTTGAAAGTTCTCGCTAAAAAGTATACTGAGACTCCTGGAATTCCCGAAGAGATTAAAGCGGAAGTAAAACGTAATTATTTGGATCTGAAAGTGGACGATATCGCTCCTCGTTACGAAGACTTTATGAAAAAAAGATTCTTATTCACTGCCGTTAGTGAACAAGAAGAACAATTAGTCAAGAATGCAGGTTTCGAAAAAGCGAATATCACTCAGGATAACTTGAACTCTTTCAATCACGAGTCAGTTTTATTGACCAATACCAAAACAGGCGAAACCGTTAAGTTCAAAGACGTTTTGAACGAGCTGGAGCAATTGGCAAAACAAAGCGGTCTTGACTCTTCCAAACTGGACGATAAAGCGAATGTGCTCCAATTTTTCAGACAACAGTATATTTGGTATAAGATAGCGGATCATTCTACTGAATTGAAAGAAGCCTTGGAATCCAAAGATTTCCAAGATATGTTCAATGTAATGAAACTATACATCGTACAACCTTTGGTATTCAAAAGAGAACTTCCTAGCGATGTAACGGTTTCCGAAGCAGAAATGAGAGAGCAGTACGAAGCTGCCAAAATGTTCTCTTATGCTAAATCGAATCCGAATAATCCTCAAGACAGGATCCCTATGCCTTACGGAGAAGTTAGAGAAAAAATCAAAGAAGATTTGATCCGAGCTAAGAAGCAAAACTTCGTTAGAGAACTTACTCAAAAGCTTAAAACAGATTACCAATTCATTCTGGACTCCAGCAGATTGAAAGAAGGTAAGATCTGATCGTTTACTCGATAGCTTAGACATCCATGTTCAGTAGTCCGAAAAGGTTATAGACCTTTGTACTTCGGACTACTGACCGCGTTCTACAAACTACTAGAAGTCTAACGCCCTTTTTTTATAGATTAAGATTTCAAATGCTTGATTCTTATTCTTATCTCTCTTAGTATAAGCCGACTTTGGAAAAAATTTCTATACTTAAGTGTCTGTTAGGCATGATGGAAATTTATTCTTGAGGCTAAGTAAGGTCGTTTTAAAACGGTTAAAAAGGGGAAAAGAATGAACAACCACATCTATATGCTCCGCAAAAAACGGGGAATCAAGCAATATGATATGGCAAGGGCTCTGGGTGTATCCCCTAGCTACCTTTCCAAAATTGAAACCGGAAGCCAAGCTCCTACTGAAAAATTCAGACAAGCTTGTGCTAAATATTTGAAAACGACATTAGATAAGCTGTTCAACGAAAGTCCGGTAGAAGAGGTTTATCCTGAATTCAGCCAAGGACTTACCAATAAACTTTGGGCAAAACGCAGAGAATTGGGAATTAAACAATATGATATGGCTAAAAAATTAAAGGTCTCAACTCCTTTCCTTTCTAAAGTGGAGTTAGGACTATTAGAGCCTCCTGAAGATTTCAAGAGTATGGCTTCTAAAGTTTTGAAAATGAAAAAAGAGGAATTATTTCTACATAAAGTAGAATTCTAAATCGAACGCGGGAGGTAATACTCCCGTAAAGTAATACTTCACATTCTTTTCCCAACTATGTGTTGTAGTGTGTAAAACCCCAGGTTTTCCCACCCGGGGTTTTTATTTTTTTGGCTACTTTACGATCACTGTTCCGCCGGAATAGTCCAGAACGATACTTTGGCCTTCCTTAAACTCTCCCTTCAGTATGAAGTTACTGAGTGCGTTCCCGATCTCTCTTTGGACCAGTCTTTTCAAAGGTCTTGCTCCGTATTCCGGATCGAAACCCGCCTGCACTATATGTTTTTTCAATGCAGGAGTGAAACTAACTGTTAGTCCATTCTCCGCAGCCTTCTTGGCCATGTTCTGCAATTGGAGTTCCGCAATCTTAGCGATCATTGCCTCGTCCACGGATTTGAACAGTATGACTTCGTCCAAACGGTTCAAGAACTCAGGTTTGAAATGTTTTTTCAACCTTTGCTCCACCATTCTTTCTTTTTCTTCTTCCGAATACTCGGCTGAACCTAAAACGTCCGAACCAAGATTGGAAGTGAGAATAATGACCGTATTCTTAAAGTCCACACTCCTTCCCTTGGAATCTGTCAGCCTACCCTCGTCCAGTATCTGCAAGAATATATTGAACACTTCCGGATGGGCCTTCTCTACTTCGTCGAATAATAGAACAGAGTAAGGTCTGCGTCTTACGGCTTCCGTCAATTGCCCGCCCTCGTCATGTCCAATATAACCTGGAGGAGCTCCTATGAGTCTGGATACGGAATGAGCTTCCATATATTCGCTCATATCGATTCGAAGCATTGCATTCACATCATCGAACAAGAACTCAGACAATGCTTTTGCAGTCTCCGTTTTACCCACACCTGTAGGTCCTAAGAATAAGAATGTACCGATAGGACGGTGGGGATCCGCAATCCCTGCCCTGGACCTACGGATCGCTTCCGACAATAATTCCAAAGCATGGTCCTGACCGATCACCTTGATCTTCAGGGAATCTTCCATTTTAAGGAGTTTTGCCTTTTCTCCCTGGAGCATTTTAGATACAGGAATTCCGGTCCAACGAGAGACTATGTTTGCAATATCTTCCTCATCTACTTCTTCTTTTAGAAGTCTTCCCGAGCCGGAGATTTTTTTGAGTTCCGCGTTTGCCTTTTCCATTTCTTTGGAAAGCTCTATTAGTTTTCCATAACGTATTTCCGCGACTCTATTGATCTCTCCCCTTCTTTCCGCCTCCGCTTCGAGAACCTTGTATTTGTCGGTTTCTTCCTTGATCTCCTTAATTTTGGCAATTTTGGATTTTTCAAGATCCCACCGCGCTTTTAGATTTCGGAAAAGTTCTTCCTGTTCGGAAAGTTCTTTTGCGATATTCTCCACTCTTTGTTTGGAAGCAGGGTCTGTTTCTCTTTTTAAGGCCTCTTTTTCGATCTTTAAGGACTGGATCTTTTTGCTCAGCTTGTCCAATTCTTCAGGCATAGAATCCATTTCTATCCTCATCTTGGAACTTGCCTCGTCTATCAGGTCCACTGCCTTATCAGGAAGGAAACGATCCGCTATATAACGATTCGATAAACTAGCAGCGGCCACAATTGCCGAATCCAATATCTTAATTCCATGATGAAGTTCGTATCTGTCTTTCAAACCGCGAAGAATGGTAACTGTTTCTTCCACAGTCGGTTCTTTTACATAAACAGGTTGGAACCTTCTTTCTAATGCTGCGTCCTTTTCGATATATTTTTGGTATTCTTTTAGGGTCGTCGCGCCTATACAACGAAGTTCGCCTCGAGCAAGCATAGGTTTCAGCATATTAGAAGCGTCCATCGCTCCCTCTTGCGCGCCCGCTCCTACAAGAGTATGGATCTCGTCTATGAACAGAATGATATTCCCATCACTATGTTTTACTTCGTCGAGTGTAGCTTTCAGTCTTTCTTCGAATTCTCCCCTGTATTTTGCACCGGCGATCATCGCTCCCAGGTCCAAGGCATAGATCGTTTTAGATTTAATTCCTTCCGGAACTTCTCCTTGTATGATCTTACCTGCGAGTCCTTCTACGATCGCAGTTTTACCCACACCCGGTTCTCCGATAAGGACAGGGTTGTTCTTGGTCCTGCGAGTCAGGACTTGGATGGTCCTTCTGATCTCCTCGTCCCTGCCGATGACAGGATCCAGTTTACCAAGCTTTGCCAGCTCATTTAGATTTTTTGCATATTTTTTTAAAGCATCTGCCTTGTTTTCCGGAGTATCATCCATGATTGGTTGTCCTTTTCTGAGTTCTATTACTGCTTTTAACAATTTAGGATAATCGAGTCCTAATTGATTGAATTCTTGGCGGAGAGAAGAAATACCATTCTTCAGAAATGCCAAGAGAACATGATCCGTTGAAAGATATTCGTCCTTCAACTCGGCCCTTATTTTATCTGCGGACTGTAGAAGAGAGATTGCTGCCCTAGAAAATCCCTTTTCGGAATTACCTTCTACCCTGGGAAGTCTTGTGATCGATTCTTCCGTTTTACGTAGGAACGCGGGCAGATTCAAACCCAGTTTGGAAAACAAAGGAGGCGCAAATCCATCACCCTGGTTTAGGATCTGAGCGATGATATGTTCCTCTTGTATCTCAGGATTCTTATCGTAAGAGCTTTGGGCTCCCGAAAGTGCCTCATTCAATTTTAATGTGATCTTATCTAGTTTCATTTTTCTACCGGATCTATAATGGATTCGACTTATAGCTTAGACTGGGCTCAAAGCATTTTTTCGTTAATTTCTGCCAGAAAGTCATAGACAATTCTCAATCGGTTATGTCTCTTTTTTTTCCAATTCTAAATCCGAATTCGTTTTGACAAGGAGGACTATTTTACTGGGATTATAGTGCATCACATGACTAAAGAACCGCCCAAGGAAAGTTGGAAATCCCGTACTGGACTCATATTAACCGTTGCCTCAGGCGCGATCGGACTAGGAAACTTCCTGCGATTTCCGGGACAGGCTGTGCAGAATGGAGGAGGAGCCTTCCTTCTTCCCTATATCATCAGCTTTATCCTAGTCGGGATCCCGGTCTGTATCACCGAATGGGTGATGGGAAGAATGGGCGGAGAACATGGACATAGCTTTCCGAATCTGTTCCGTGCCTATCTTTCCGGTGTTCCTCTTAGACTGTTAGGAACGATCGGAGTTACCATTCCATTACTCATTTATGTATATTATGTTTTTGTGGAAGCATGGTGCCTGGCTTACGCTTTCGATTTTGTTACTGGAAGTATCAGCCTGAAACCGGAGAACGGGGATTTGAACTCTCTCATCCAAAATTCTTCCAATCATTTTCATACCTTAGTGGGAGCTAAAGAGACTGGTAGTGCAGTCGAAGGTAAAATTTTTTACGCTACCCTCGCCTGCTTTCTAATGAACTTTATCTTAGTGTATAGAGGGATAGCTAAAGGAATCGAAATATTCGCTAAGATAGCTGTTCCTTCTATGTTGATCTGTTCTGTGATCGTTCTTGTTCGAGTATTAACCTTAGATAATATAGAGCTCGGACTTGCAAAGATGTGGAACCCGAACTGGGCCGCTTTAGGAGAAGCAAAGGTTTGGATCTCTGCTGCAGGCCAGATATTTTTCACTTTGTCCGCAGGATTCGGGATCGCATTAGTATTCTCCAGCTATCTCAAAAAAGAGAACGATGTGATCTTATCTTCCGTTTCTGCCGCTTCTTTAAATGAGTTTGTCGAAGTCGCGTTCGGAGGAATGATCACTATCCCTGTAGCGTTTCTGTTCTTAGGTGTTTCCGCCACTTCTTTTGGGACATTCGGGATGGGATTTATCGCCCTACCCTCCGTGTTTGCATTGATGCCGGGAGGATCGTTTTTCGGTGCCATTTGGTATTTCGTATTGTTCTTAGCCGCGCTTACTTCTTCCGTAACGATGTTACAACCTGTGATCGTATTTTTGGAAGAAGCATTCCATATCAGAAGGACTACATCCAGTTTTATTCTGTTCCTTTTCACGTTCGGGCTTTCTTTCCCGATATTGTATTTTAATAAAAACTTTAATGCGTTAGACCAAGCAGACTTCTGGGTTGGAACAGTTCTCATTTATATCCTAGCCACTTTGCAGATCGTAATTTTCGGCTGGGTGATCGGGGCTAAAAAAGGTTTAGAAGAAGGTCATAAAGGTGCACACGCCCAACTTCCTAAATTTTTTTGGTGGGTGATCCAATATATCACACCTGCTTTTTTACTGATCGTATTCGGTATGTTCCTCTACCAAAACCTGGGATCGTATATCAATAAAATGGACGTGGATTGGATGATCTCAAACGCAGTAGCCGGAACAAGCGCGGAAGAAGCGAAATTCCAGGCACTCATCTCTCGTTATGTGTTTCTTGCGATCATTGCAGTATTCGGACTTGTATACCTATTGGTACACCTGAGCTTAAAGGGTAAGGAAGAATCCAAGAACAAATCCACAAACAAAGTGCTACCAATCTTTTTAGGAAGTTTTATACTGATCCTGGCGTTTTTTATGAATTTTTTCCCATACAAAGATACTAGCTCCGTTAAAGCTACATTCGCCTCCCTTTCTCCTGAACTAACCTTAGACGGAACGATAATCATGTGGGTTTCTTTAGGCTTAGTGACACTACTATCCTTATATTGTGTGATCAAACTTTTCCGGACCAGGGAAGCGTGAGTTCCTTGAGTAGAGTAGAAGAACAATTCAAAAAACTTTCCAAACTCTGGCCTGACTTCGAGTCCAGATCTGGTCAGATCCAAATGGCAAACAGTGTAGAACAAGCGTTTGCAAACTCTGAGCACCTGATAGTAGAAGCGGGAACCGGTGTGGGAAAATCATTGGCCTACCTAATCCCTGCAGCGATCAGCGCATTGGAAGGAGAAGAGATCGTAGTCATTTCTACGGAAACAAAAGCACTCCAAGACCAGCTCATTCGAAAAGACATCCCTCTTGTTTCCCAAATTTTGGGACAGGAAGTAAAAGCCGAGATCGCGATGGGAGCTTCCAACTACGTATGTAAAAGGAAATTGGGAAACGTTCTTACCCAAGGAACCTTCGGGCCTGAGATGATGGAACATTTGAATTCCTTTAAAGACTGGGTTTCCAATTCCGAATCAGGAAGAAGACAGGAATACGATGGTTACGCTTCTCCCGATTTTTGGTCCAAGGTAACCAGAGAAGCCGATTCCTGCTTAGGAAGAAGTTGCCCTAACTTCTCCCATTCTTTCTATTTTTTAGAAAGAGCCAAATGGCAAAAGTCGAACCTTCTGATCGTAAACCATTCTTTATTAGCGGCACATATTGCATCGGATTTTAATATTCTTCCCGACTTCAAAAAGATCGTAGTAGACGAGGCTCATAATTTTCCGGAAGTTTTAGGAAACGCATTCAGAATTGAATTATCTTCTTTGGAGATCCAAAAACTTTTACAAGGCGTTTGGAATTCCCAGAAAAAATCCGGCTTGGGAGCAAGACTCAATTCTCCTAAGATCAACGATCTTACAAATCTTGCTGGAGAAAAACTTTTTCTTTGTTTCAATAAGGTTGTTGGCGAACTTCCTCTCAACTTTTACGGTTCCCAACGGATCCGCAGGCCCCTAAAGATGGACGGTGGAGAATTAGAAGCAGCGTTAGATTCCCTCCAAGAGGCTCTTCTTATAGAATTAAAAAAATATTCCAAAGAAAGCGACGAGTTGGAAGAAAAAGAGATCGCGATGGAGATAGAAATGTCTTCCGGACGCATTGGACAAATCGCAGAAGGTTTACATCTTTTTAGAACGATGGACGAGGGAGAAAGAGTATATTGGGCGGATCCTCCTAACACTAAAACAAAGGAGATGTTTCCTAAACTTCTGACCCAACCTTTGAAATCCGAAACAATTCTACGAGAAGTGTTAGAACCCAGAACTGAAAGTATAGTATTTACTTCCGCAACACTTTCCACCAATAAGGGCGACCTAAGTTATTTTGCGGACCGGATCGGAAGATTGCCTTCTCGTTCCAAGTTAGTTGCTTCTCCTTTTCCTTATGAAAAGAACGCTCTACTCTTTTTGCCTAAAGATATTAAGGACGCGACTGAATCTGCGGAAAGAAATGCTGCGGATCTATCTCGTTATATCTTAAAATTGATAGAGCTGACAAAAGGCGGAGCATTCGTTCTTTTTACTTCTAACAAGTCCTTAAATGAAATTATAGAAACGATACGGCCTCTTACTGATCTGCCTGTGATCTCTCAATTGGAAATGGGACCGGAAGCCGCTAAGAACCGATTTTTAGCGGAAAAGAATGCTGTACTTTTCGGAGTATCTTCTTTCTGGCAGGGTGTGGACATAAGGGGAGATAAACTTAGATCGGTGATCCTGACTAAACTTCCTTTCCAACCTCCGAATGATCCGGTGCTCGAGGCGAGAAGCGAGAAGTTGAAAGAAAAAGGCGGAAATCCCTTCAAAGATCTACAGCTTCCTTATGCGACGACAGTCCTGAAACAAGGTTTTGGAAGGCTAATTCGTTCGGAGAAAGATACTGGGATTGTAAGTTTACTGGATTCACGTATTTGGACTAAGTCTTATGGAACGGATCTGATCAATTCACTTCCTCCTGCCAAAAGGATATCGGACTGGAATCAACTAAAATTAGAATATTCTAAACTTCCCAATTACTCTTCCGGAGAAGCGGTATGAAACCTAAAGCGCTTGTATTCTTCCTGATCTCTGGACTTTCACTTTTTGCTTGGGAGTCCAAGGACAAAACGGAAACGATCGTAAACTGGAGAACCGGAGAGATCAGCAAAACCGTCGATGTCAAACTTCCTAAGATCGCATTTCATCCGGACGATCCGGATTATAATAAGATCGGAACCGCAAAAAATATTACGGAAGCCAGAAATATCGCCAAGGAAACCGCAAAAGAAGAGATTAAGAAATACTTATATAGAAGTATGGAGAATCTAAAATTGGATTCCAATCTTCTTCTTCGCGAAAAAATAGCCCAGGACGAATCCTTTCGAGAAATTTTCCAAGAGATCTACGAGAAAGAACCGATCGAGATCCACAATCAGTTCAAGGGAAATCATTTGATCGCCACCGGAATTATTTCCTTAAAAGGGAAAAAAGGGATTCTATCTCATATCACCCTTCCCTATTCTTCCGAAAGTTTTCCGGAGGTGCACCCGATCCACAACCCAGCCGATTCTTATACCGGACTGATCGTAGATGCAAGACACTTAGAAGTATTACCCGCTTTATTTTCCGAGATCAGAGACGAGGACGGTATCGGGATCTATTCTCCTCTATTCGTCAAAAAAAGTTCCATAGTGAATTACGGATATATTCGTTATTTTTCGAAAGTACAAGACGCAATGAAAGAGGAAGTGTCAGGTTATAAACCACTTTTGACTACCGCTTTAGGTGTTTCCGGGAAATTGGGAGCGGATCTTGTGATCTCCAACGAGGATGCGGAGAAAATTTTGGCCTCCCCTAAATCCAGGGAGGCTCTTTTGAAAGGAAGGGTTATCGTGATTCTAGGGAAACCAGAGAAGTAAATACCTCTTCCGCCTTTTTGTAAGACTCGGAGAATAGATACGCATATCCTAAATCTAAGAGTTCGGTTCTAGAAAGTTCTTTTTTTCGAGCTTCATACTTAGGGATATTTTTGATCCTATCCGAATATTCGGTCACTTTATCTTCGAAGGAAGGGATCTCGCCTGCACCGGGAAGTTTTTCCAGGATATTACAAGCTTCTTCGAATTTTCCTATATGAACAAAACATAATCCTAAAGCAGCCAGAACATCTCTGTCTTCTTTTAGACTTTCAGAATTTTCTTTGAATACTTTTAGAGCTTCTTCGAATTTTCTTAAGTGATATAGGGAGAAAAATTCTAATTTGGAAAAATATCCGTCCGACCAAAGTGCCTTGTATCTTTGGATCAGATCCACGCATGCTTTGTGGGCTCCCACTTCTTCGCATGCCTTGATCCCAGTGGTCAAAATAGAATATGATACCAGGCTGGAAGATGCCTTAAAGTATTCGTGAAATAATACTGCTGCCTCTTTTGCATTTCCTTTGGCTCTATGCAAATATGCACCAAGCAAAGGTGTCAGGACCGTTTTTCCTTCTAAAGGAAAATTATTGGCAGTATTCGTTTCCGTTTCGAATTCGCAAACCGCTCTTAAATGATTTAAGAAAACGTTTTTCGGATTCTTCTCCGCTAGTTTAGATACTTCCTCGTAAGCTCCTGTCTCAAAGAGTTCCCATGCGGACTCTTCCAAGGAAAGCTGTGTGGAAAGGGCGGAACTTTTAGCCATACGATACCTCTATTTTTGGTATCGGTAGGATCCGGATTTTTTAGCTGATTTTTTTCACGCAGAGGCATATAGACGCCGAGAGTTTTTAAATAGTACTAAAGGCATAAAAAGCGCTTTCTTTGCGCCTTTGCAGCTCTGCGTGAAATCGTTTTAAGGGTACAATCTTTCCATCATGCGGGGGAATGGGATACATTCTCGAACATGTTGTAATCCGCAGATCCAAGCGATCAGTCTTTCCGTCCCAAGGCCGAATCCTGAATGTGGAACCGACCCGTATTTTCTGAGTTCCAGATACCATTCGTAGGATTCTACAGGTAGGTTTTCTTCCTGGAGTCTTTTAGTTATATTTTCGTAACTCTCTTCCCTTTCGGAACCGCCTATAATCTCCCCCACTCCGTCCGGAGCGATCAAGTCCGCATTGAGTACGGTTCTAGGATCCTCCGGGTTGACCTTCATATAGAACGCTTTTGCTTCTCTAGGATATTTTTGAATAAAAACAGGTCCGCCGAATTTTTGGCAAAGCATCTGTTCTCTTTCCGAATTGATATCGTCTCCCCAAGTTATATCCTCTCCCTGGGACTGTAGGTATTCCAAAGCTTCTTTGTAATCTATAAGAGCAAACGGTTTAGAGATATAATCCAATAAAGGTGCAGGATCTCTTTCTAACACTTTTAGTTCAGGCAAACAAGCGGAAACAGTTTCTTTGATGACAGTTTTTACAAAATTTTCCTGTAATTTTAGATTTTCTGCATGTGTTAAAAATGCAGTTTCCGCTTCTACCATCCAGAATTCCGTTAAGTGTCTTCTGGTCTTACTCTTCTCCGCCCTGAATGTTGGACCGTAACAGTAAACCTTATTATGAGCGAATATCGCGGTTTCCAAGTATAATTGTCCTGTTTGGGCAAGGTAGGCATTCCCAAGATCGAAATATTCGGTAGAGAATAATGTTCCTGCAGATTCTCCGATGGAACCTGTTAAGATAGGAGTATCTATCAAAGTAAATTGATTGTTATGGAAATATTTTCGGATCTGATAGGAAAGTTCACTTCTTACCTTAATGATCGCAAGCTGCTTACTGGAACGTAACCATAAATGCCTTTGGGAAAGTAAGAAGTCTATTCCATGTTCTTTGGGTGTGATCGGATAATTGTCCGAATCTCCCACCTTCTTGAAAGAAGAAAGTACCAGTTCGAATCCTATTGGAGACTTTTCATTCTCCACTAATTTACCAATTACCTCGACGGAAGTTTCCTGCTTTAAGTGTTTGATCTCGGAGAATAGGTCTTCTCCTAAAATTTCCTTTTCAGCGAGAACCTGAAGTATCTTTCCGGAATTTCTCAGACTTAAAAATTGTCTGGCGTTAGATCCTCTCAAACCGTGGACCCAACCTTGGATACGTACGGTCTGGTTTACATGTTCCGGCAAACGATTTAGGTCAATGGTAGAAACTTCGGACATGATCCTATTTTAGGCATTCTATCCGACTGAAAAGAATTATTTTCGGATGACATCGGGACCGGAAGCTAAATCCTGAACCCATGACTGCGATTTTACTGGATGGCAAAAAACTTTCCCAAAAGATAAAAGATTCGATCGCCGAAGAGATCAAAACTCTCACGGCTTCCGGAAAAAAGCCCCCGAAACTCGCAACGATACTAGTCGGGAGCGATCCTGCCTCCGCCACGTACGTGAATATGAAAGTCAAGTCCTGCCACGCAGTGGGAATGATCTCCGAAAAAATCGAACTTCCCGAAACTACTACAACCCAGGAATTACTCGCAGTCATTGATCGCCTTAACGCGGATCCGGATACTCACGGAATCCTTCTACAACATCCAACCCCGCCCCAGATAGACGAAAGAGCTGCGTTCGACCGTATCGATTTGAAGAAGGATGTGGACGGAGTTACTACATTATCCTTCGGAAAATTGTCCATGGGAGTGGAAACCTATCTTCCCTGCACTCCGTATGGTATGGTCCTTCTACTAAAAGAATACGGTATCGACCCAGCGGGCAAAAGAGCTGTGGTTGTAGGACGTTCTCCTATTTTGGGAAAACCTATGGCAATGCTTCTCACCGAAATGAACGCGACTGTTACTCTATGTCATTCCAGAACCCAAAATCTAGCTGAAATCGTTTCTCAGGCTGATATCGTAGTGGGTGCTGTTGGTAAGCCTGAATTTATTAAAGCCGACTGGATCAAACCTGGCGCGGTATTATTAGATGCCGGCTATAATGTAGGGAACGTAGGAGATATCGAAATTTCCAAGGCTTGGGAAAAATCCTCCTATTACACTCCTGTTCCGGGTGGTGTAGGACCTATGACGATTTCTGTCCTTCTTCTACAGACATTGTATTCCGCAAAAGATCACTTTACACCCCCGTTGAAATGAAAACGATGTATCTCTGATGGCTATCAGTTTCGACGAGTGCTTCCAGACTTATCCTCCGTTCTCACCTCCCGCGGATTTGGACGATTTTTGGGCGGAGTCGATCCGAGAACTCAAAGGTTTTCCGGTTAAAAATCAAACCAAGGCCCTGCTCAAAGGGACCATTTTAAAAGAAACCATCTACGATATTTCTTTTCAATCTTATGGAAACGCAACTCTTACTGGCAGTTTGGTGATCCCAAGAAAAAGAGGAGATCTTCCTGTTTTAGTCTATTTCCACGATTACGCAAAAGATAGACCTCAGATCATCAAAGGCCTGACGGAGGCCGGGATCGCGCAACTTATCCTGGACCTAAGAGGTCACGGCACTCAGCTAATCCGACCGGTCTTAAAAGAGGGAGAAATTCCTGATCCGGATTGGACTCCCGGATATTATAGAAAAGGATTGGAATCTAAGGAATCCTTCTTCTTAAAATCGAATTATTTGGATGTTATCCGCACGATCGAATTTTTAAGACTCACCGACGGGATTGACGGAGATAAGATCATCCTGGCCGGAAAAGGGATCGGAGCCTCCATGGCTTTATTCGGCGCAGCAAATTCCCCTAGAGTCAAAGCGCTTATATTAGAAACTCCTAATTTTTGCCATGTGGATGATACCCAACTGAAGTTGGGGACAAGTTGGTCCAAAGAAATTTCGGAACAGATTGCCAATGCAAAATCCAAAAAAGCTCAGGTAAAAAAGAATCTTTCTTATTTTGATAGTTTGAATTTTTCCAAAAAGATCAAAATCCCAACTCTAGTTTCGGTCGGAATGGAAGACAAGGTTTCTCACCCTAAATCAGTATTCGCATTATTCAATCACTTAGTCTGCGATAAAAGAATGCAGGTGTATCCTACGGAAGGGAATGAGGCCGGTATAGCTGGAGACAAACAAAATCTGGCCAATTTGGAATTCGCGAAAGAGATCCTGTTCCCTGAATGAAAGAAATCCGTTTCCATAATTCTCTCAGCGGAATCAAAGAAGTATTCCGTCCGGAGTTTCCAGACAGAGTCCGAGTATATTCCTGTGGGCCTACTGTTTACAACTTTGCACATTTAGGGAATTTACGCGCATTCTTATTCGTGGATTTGCTTAGACGTGTGCTCGTCGCATTCGGCTATAAGCCGGATATGACCATGAATATCACCGATATAGACGATAAGATCATCCGAGAATCGTTAGCCCAAGGTAAGAACATCAGGGAATTTACGGAGCCTTGGGTAAAAGCATTTCAAGAAGATTTAGAATCCCTGAATATTCAAAAACTAGAACATTATCCTAGGGCGACGGATTCTATTCCATCCATGGTGGAGATTATAAAACATCTAAAAAGCCGCGGCTTGGTATATGAAAAAGACGGAAGTTTATATTATTCGATCTCAAAATTCAAAAATTACGGGAAACTTTCCAAGATCGATATAAGCGGAATGAAAACCGGAACCCGGTACGATACCGACGAATACGACAAAGATGATGTTCGAGATTTCGTTCTTTGGAAATTTCCAAAACAGGACGGGGAACCTTCTTGGGAAACTGAAATCGGTTCAGGAAGACCTGGGTGGCATTTGGAATGTTCCGCAATGGTGCGTGATGTCTACGGTTCCGGAGTGGATATCCATACCGGAGGTGTGGACCTAACCTTCCCTCATCATGAAAATGAGATCGCTCAAAGCGAAGGTGCCTATCCGGAAGAATCCTTCGTAAAATATTGGCTACATTCGGAACATCTGCTCGTAAACGGAGAAAAGATGGCCAAGTCTAAGGGAAACTTTTTTACCCTTAGAGATTTGATAAAAGAAGGAGTAGAACCTCGTAATATTAGGTTTCTTCTGCTCTCCGCACATTATAGAAGCAAATTAAACTTCACAAAAGAAAGATTAGAAGAAGCAGCACAATCGGTTGCCAAGATACAAAATTGTATCAATCGACTATTGGAAGAATTATCGAAATTCGGAAAAACGTTCCAACCTCAAACGAACGTAGAAGTAGCGACTTGGGACGAATTTTTGGATAGCCTAGCCGATGATCTGAACATTTCCAAATTTTTAGCGTCCGTTTTTGAATTGGTGAAAGATTCCAACCAATACCTGGATCAGAATGCTCCGGACGAAAATGAGATCGTCAAAAGATTGGATTTGTTTTATAAAATAGATTCAATCTTAGGGGTTTTGACTTTTGAAAAAAAAGTCGAAGTTTTAGACTCCGAAATCGACGAACTTGTGAGACAAAGACAAGAGGCTCGTAAAAACAAAAATTTTGCGGAAGCAGACAGACTCAGAGATAAACTGAACGAATTAGGAATTATACTCGAAGATACCAAAGAAGGTCTTCGCTGGAAAAGAAAATGAGCCGCCAGGATTATATCTACGGAAGAAGAAATATCCGAGAAATTCTGGAACGACATCTCGAAAAAGGTTCAGAACTTTCTTTCCAAGAAATTTGGCTGACTTCCGGGGCTAAAAAAGAATTACACGAAATTCTCTCCGAATTAGAAGACAAACTTCTGATCAAAGAAGCTTCCCCCAGCAAGTTAGACAAAATGGCTCCAGGCGTAAATCACCAGGGCGTACTTGCACTTAGAATACAGCTCCATTCAGGAGACAAAAAATCATTCGACTCTCATCTGGAAAATTGTAAAGGTCCAATTCTCGTTTTGGACCGCATCCAAGATCCGGGTAACTTAGGGAATATTTTAAGAACCGCGGAATGTTTCGGAGTAGAAACGGTCCTCATTCCAGAAAGAGATTCCTCGGGAATCACTCCCACAGTGGAAAAAGTTGCCTCAGGTGCACTCGCTTATCTGAACGTTTTTAAAGTCGGTAACCTGGCGCAAGTATTAGAAAAACTGCAAAAACGAAATTTCTGGGTGGTATCCACTTCCGACAAAGGTACAGAAGATTGGTCGAAAATTCCCGCTTGGGAGGAGCTTGTGATCCTTATGGGAAATGAAGGAGAAGGTCTAAAAAGGATCCTAATGGAAAAATCGGATTTTACGGTTCGGATTCCACTTCATGGTCATATCTCCTCCCTAAATGTGACAGTCGCCACAGGGATCGTACTGGATCGTTTGAAAAACCGACCGAAGTAAATTCTATTCAAACATTTATTTCCTTTTTGTTACGATATTAATGAACATCTACCATCAAATTCTAGCTTGCGGTTTTTGACGATCGGCCCCAAACTTTCTATAACATGTAGTTAGTTTGTTACTTTGTAGGAATTCCTACATAACACTTCATGCGACTTTGAATAGTATTGGGTCTTTTAATATGAAAAGATTTTTATCTTTCCAAACTCTGTTTTTATTTTTCACACTTCTATCTTTTGGAAATTGCGATTATCTGGAAGATCGGATCACTCCTTCCAATAGCAAATCAACAGCGGAAAAAATTAAGGATTATATAATCTCGGCTTATTTTGCGGAGCAGAACCATGCTTTATATAAATTTTCTACAGTGATCCCGAACCTACAACCTGAAAATCTTTCTCCTTTGTATTTCCAAGATCCTTATTTCCAAAGAGATAATAGACCCAAGATTGTATTCATCCACGGTTGGGATTTTGCAGAAAGACAAACGGACCCGCCCACAGATTTTAATAGAAAAGTGGCAAACCTACTTGGAACCTGGAACCAGGGACTTTCCTTTGTTACTGACAATGCAACTCCGCCAAGCAGCTACACTGGAAGTGTATATGATAATTTTGAAATATACGTTTTTACCTATAGGACTTCCGATTATATAGAAGTAAATGGAAGAAGATTCATAGATTCCTTAAATGCGGCATTCAATTCTTCCGACAAAGTGGTAGTGGTAGCTCATTCCATGGGAGGATTGGTCTCTAGAGCTGCAATCCAACACGCAAATAATACTGAAAATGTAATAGATCATATAGTCAGTTTAGGAACTCCCTATTACGGATCTCCCTACTCTTCTCCCCAATACACCGGAGATCTGACCGCAATCGGGACAATCATCAAGTTTATGACGGATACTCCCGGAGGACAAGGACTTGCCTATACAAACGGGATCAGTTCCGGAGTGACTGCAATTTCCCCTACTATAGTGGATGGGACCAACCAGGCATTTAACTTCTTTTTAGAAAGTATGATCGCAAAGACTTCCGAGGACTCGATTACTACTGTTTACGGAGGAGACATGGGGTCTGGGGATTGTGGAGATACTGACCATGCTACCACATATCGAGCTGCCTGTTTGGTAATTACAGGCGGAAACCCAGTGTTCGCCAATTCAGACGGAATTGTACCTTTGGCCTCTGCTCTCTTGAATGGACGAGCAGGAGCACAGCATACTGTTACAAATATGGATCATTCTCAAATGTCTTTTAGAAATGAAGGTGGAACAGGTGCAGGACTTACTTCAGTAAAAACGCATTTTAATAATGTGTTCAATGAAGTATTTACAATCGTAAGCGGGCTGTAGTAGACGACTTAAATTTTTTCGGTGTTGGAATTCCAACGAGTGCGGATGCGAGCGGCCCCCACCCTAATTTTGGGTGGTGGGGAGTGGCCCGTGGGAGTTCGCCTCGCCTGTCCTATATCAGAAAATTCTTAAACTAGCAAGCTGGATTTATATATCCAACAAAAGGAATGTGGATTCCGAATTCCGGTATATCTACTTTCCTTATAATCTTACCTTAATCCCCATTTCTCGCATATTTTCTTTGGTTTCTCTGATGGTGAATTCCCCAAAATGAAAAATAGATGCTGCGAGCACCGCATCAGCTTTCCCTCTCAGAATCGCTTCTACCATATGTTCCGGATTTCCGGCGCCACCGCTTGCAATAATAGGAATTTCTAAATTAGAAGAAAATGATTTAAGAAGTTGGATATCGAAACCTTTTTTGGTTCCGTCGCGATCCATAGAGGTAAGTAAAATTTCTCCTGCTCCTCTTTCTTGGGCTTCCTTTCCCCAATCCAATGCATCTCTTCCGGTTTCAGTCCGTCCACCATGAAGGAAGACTTCGTATCTTTGTCTATCAGGATGGAATTTCACATCCACAGCACATACGATACATTGAGAACCGTAAATTTCCGCAGCGGCACGAAGAAGGTCCGGATTTTGAAATGCGGCGGTATTGATAGAGACCTTATCTGCTCCCTTCTCCAAAACCGCTTTTACATCGTCTAAGTTACGAATTCCCCCGCCAACAGTAAATGGTATAAATATCCGTTCTGCGACTGCTTCCACCAAATGTATGAGGATATCTCTTTTATCACTGGATGCCGTGATATCCAAAAAACATAACTCGTCCGCGAGATTTTTCTCGTAAACCACAGCAGACTCCACGGGATCTCCCGCATCCACAAGATTTACGAAATTCACTCCTTTGACTACTCTGCCGTCTTTGATGTCCAGGCAGGGAATAATTCTCGCGGCAAGCTCGCTCATTTGATTGTTTCGGGCAGTTCTACCTTAGAAGCCCAGTCAGAGATCATTTTAGCAAAACCGAATATCTTATCTTCGTGTAAAGCTGGAGCGGTAATCTGTAAACCGATCGGAAGTCCTTTAGAATCTTTTCCGATCGGAACAGACATCGCAGGAACTCCGGCCAAATTTACTGAAGTAGTAAGAATATCAGCCTTATACATTTGGATCGGATCTGAAGTTTTTTCTCCCACCTTAAACGCAGTTGTAGGAGAAGTAGGCTGTAGGATAAGATCCACTTTAGAAAAATAACTTTCGTATTCTTTTTTGATCAGAACTCTCGCTTTCTGCGCTCTTCCATAATACGCGTCGTAATATCCGGCAGATAAGGAGAATGTTCCGAGTAAGATCCTTCTTTGGACTTCCTTCCCGAAACCTTCACTTCTACTAGTTACGTATAGATCGTCCAGTTTGCCGCTTGGATCTTTTCTTTGTCCGAAACGGATCCCGTCGAATCTGGAAAGATTGGAAGAGCATTCTGCAGTAGCGATGATATAGTAGATCGGAATAGAATTGGAAAGAAGAGAAAAATCCAGGTCTATCAGTTGAGCGCCTTTGGACTCCAACTCCGCTAAAAGAGACTCGTATGCCTTTGCAACATCCGGCTCTATCTCGGAGGTCATCTTCATCTTACCTATTTTCAAACCTTTCCAAGGAAGTTCCTTTACTTTAGAAGGATCGAATGCAGGAATATTTTTAGAAGTAGCGTCTCTCTGGTCCTTTCCGGAAATCACAGAGTACACATCGATGATCCCGTCTATATCCTTGGACAATGGACCGATCTGATCCAAGCTGGAAGCATAAGCAACGAGCCCATATCTGGAAACCGTTCCATACGTTGGCTTTAAACCATAGATCCCGCAAAGAGATGCAGGCTGTCTAACGGATCCACCTGTGTCTGAACCCAATGCAACAGGAACAAAAGAAGCAGCAACTGCGGCCGCAGATCCTCCGGAAGATCCACCTGGAATTCTATCCGTATCGAAAGGATTTTTTGTGACTTGGTATGCGGAATTCTCCGTAGAAGAACCCATTGCAAACTCGTCCATATTCGCTCTTGGGATGAGAACAAAACCTTTTGCTAAAAGTTTTTCGATCGCCGTCGCGTGAAATGGAGAACGGTAGTTTTCCAGAATTTTAGAAGCACAAGAAGTTATAGTATTCTCTATACAGATATTGTCCTTCACACCGATCGGGATTCCATCGAATTCGGAGAGAGGTTTTCCTGATTTTCTTCTTTCTGTACTTTCGATTGCTGCCTTTAGAATACTTTCTTTTTCCCAAGAAAGGAATGCTTTAATTTTGGAGTCTTCCGCTTCTATACGAGAGATCAAAGACTCGATCAATTCGAGAGGGGTAAATTGGCCGGAATTTAAGCCTTTTTTAATATCAGAATATTTTAATTTCCATAATTCTTTCATGTTTCGATCACCTTCGGAACTACGAAGTATCCGTTTTGGAAACTAGGAGCGAAAGATTCTATCTGAGAACGACTTAAACCTTCGGTTGCCTTGTCCGCACGAAGTGAATTTCCTTCGTTCGGGTATAAGTCCTCGTCTGATACGGAACTCACATTTAACTCAGTGATCGTATCCACATAATTCAGGACCTTATTAAAATCCGTAAGGAAGTTTTGGATATCCTTAGGATCTATTTTGAGCCTAGATAACTCTGCGATTTTTTGAAGGGATTCTTCGTTTAGGTTCACGGCCTTCGTTCTCCTTTTTCCCTTAATAGGCGTTCTTATCCATTACACCCTTTAAAGGTGTAAGTAGGATGATTTTAATATCCAACCAAAGAGACCAATTTTCTATATAGTAGATATCCGCATCTATCCTATCGTCGATAGAAGTGTCGCCTCTAAGACCCTTGACTTGAGCAAGACCGGTGATCCCAGCCTTGACCGCATGCCTTCTCATATAATGTCTATGATCCGTTTTGAATTTTTCGACAAAATGAGGTCTTTCGGGCCTTGGACCCACTACGGACATATCTCCTAAAAGCACATTAAAAAACTGAGGTATTTCGTCAAGGGAGGTCTTACGGAGGATCTTACCAATCCCGGTAACTCTAGGATCATTTTGGACCGTCCATGTGGTCTCCGACTGTGACCTGGTTTGAACAACCATACTCCTGAACTTGATCATCTTGAAACTTTTATTGTCCAAGCCCACTCTTTCCTGATAATAGAAAACAGGTCCCCTAGAGGTTAATTTGATAAGAAGTGCAATGATCAAAAACACGGGTGAAAAAAGAATAATAAAGAAAAGTGAAAATAGAATATCAAAACTTCTTTTGATCACCCGATTATAACCCAGACGGACCGGAATGTTTCTGATGGAAATTACGGGAAGGCCGTCCATCTCATCCACTCTTCCTTTCGCCTTGATAAACTCTTGGAAACCTGGGATTACTTTTAAGTCTATACCTTCCGTATCGCATGCATCCAAAACGGCTTCTAGACAATCCCCTTCCGCGTTATTCAACGCATAAACAACCAAGTCGGGTTTAATCTCAGAAAGGACCTTTTCTATTTTGTCCGTCTTCCCCAAAAGTTGCATATCCTTGCGGATCGCCTTACTATTTCCGGAACTTACGTAACCTATGATCTGGTATCCGTAGATCTGGTGTCTTTGGACCGAGTCGGCAAAACGGGCAGCGGTCTCTCTTGTTCCGATCACGAGCACCCTACGTAAGTTATATCCTTTGCTTCTAAGATATCTTAAAAATTGGCGGGCAAGAAGATGGAGAAGCCCGATCGAGAAAATATTAGTTACTGCGAAAACTAATATAAAAGAACGAGAAAATCTTTCGCTTCCGAAATCGCCTCGGAAGAAGAATAACATGGATAATACGAATAATAAGTTTAAGAACACTCCTCCGAAGATCGCAAGGAACTCGTCCAAAAAGGACAATCCTCTTCTGGGATGATATAGATCTATAAATAGGAAAACGATTACTTGCGAAATGGAAAGAACGGAACCTAATATAAAATAACTTTCCAGATCGATATAGGATCTATCTATTCCTGTTGGATCTCCTACATAGAAACGAAGGAGGAAAGCGAACACACAACTTCCCAAGGAGAAGATCAAGTCCAAGAATACGAACAATAGTTTAAAAGTCTGGCTTCTTTCTTTCAGCATATTATTCCGACTCGACTCCTTCCGTATAACCTGCCTTAAGAGGGCGTTTTCTAAATCTAAACAGACGTATCCTGGAAAGTTGGGAAGAATCTTCTTGGCCCAAACTGAAATCCGTTAAAGATATGGAGAAAAATATGGACTGATCATAAAAAGTCACCTGACTTGCTCCGGTAGTTCCCCCAGGTACTGATCTAAGGTCACTACTTAGACCTAATCTGAAATTCATAGTATGAAGATTATATTTTAAAACCGCCATCGCACGGTTGACATTCAAAGCGGTCGTCTGTCTGGCTTGAGTCCCATTAATCCCGGATCCGTTGATAATATCCTGACCTAAATTCGTAGGGTTCATATTCATGGAAGTGAATGGAGAAGTTGGATCCGTATTCAAGATATACCTTTGGTAATAATAATTGTCGGTTTGATTCGTATATCTCCAAGGTTCCGTTACCCTGGAATCGATCTCCGCCTCAAACCCGAACTCCCTAGTAATGTCAATACTTGCCTTAGCATATATCCTATAATTGTCCATCATAGAAGCATAATATATATGATACCAAGTTCCGCCTACTTCCAGCTCGCGGATATATCTTAAAAAAGGAAGTCTGAATCCCCCCATCTTATAAGACAGAGTGAAGTTATTGGACAAAGGACGATGCAAAGGTGTATGATATACAAAATCGTTATTGAAGAATAGTCCGTTATAAAAGCTTCTTTTTCGTTCCAGGAGGGTTCTCTTTCTTTTGCTGAATCCTTCCAAAAAGTCTATATAACCCGCAAAACGAAAAACAGTATAATACCATCGTTCCTGACTGGTCGGTTGAGGCTGGTATTCGTCGGAAAAATTCCTAAGATCTCGGATGGTTTTAAGAGAGATCTCGAAATTCTCCAGAGCGTAACTTTCCAATGAAAGTTCCAACTCATGCTGGCGATTTTTCATGAGAATTGGATCTTGTAAGTCAGGCTTTTCAGCTTCTAACTTACGATAAGTAGTATTGAAAAATAATATCGGAGCCCCGATCCTTAAATTGGTATTCGTTCTGAAATATTGATAACTATCCCTGGCCAAACTTCTTTCCAAAGAAGTGAAGTTAGTGTTAACTGTATCCGAATTTCCGGCTGGCAATTGAGCGGATTGTTTTTTAGCTCCATAATATGCGCTCGGAGCCAAGGACACGTAACTTCCAAAATTCATCGAAGTCCTAAATCCTGTCTCTCCCTGTAGGAAGTTCTGGGTCCTGAGAAGATTTTCCTTATAATCCCCGTTAGGATTATCATAACTTCCATCTGAAGTCGGTATTTTCAATTTTTCCTGGGTGGGAACCCCGTAAAATCTCATCAACGTATTCGTTAAATACACATCCCAATACACCGGAGTTTCGAAATGAGGAAGCCGTGCTATCTCGGAACTGTTCTTAATCGTAACGGAAGGAAGAACGTCGACTGTAGGAAAATAACCGGACTTAGTCAAAGGAGAAAGGTTATAGAAGAGCATATTTCTCTTCATATTGATATTGACCGAAAGATCTCCCCTATTCTCGGTATAATCCAATTTCCACTCTAAGTTATTACGAACATACCCGTAACGAACATCCCTGAACGTATATAACGACTGTAAACTATTGCTCGGTTGGTATCGATTCCCGTATTCATACTCGAACAAACGGTTCGTAAAATTCTCATACTGAACGGATAAATTTCGGGTAACGTCCTTTTCCGTATTGTTCATTTTAGAATTTAAGAATATTCTACCTTTCCACCAAGGATCCCTATCTTCTCCGATATTAGGGATATTTGTTCCCCAATAATTTCCCTTATCCACTTGGTTAGTGACCGCACTCGTTCCGAGACCGTAATTGGCAAATCTATCCTCGAAACCGGAAGTGATCTGGTAGGCCTTATGATTCGCGTAACCTATATCTATCAAATAATTTAGGTTAGCACTTTGCCTCCACATTTCCATTTGGAAGGCTTGTCCCGTTTTTTCGTAAAAGTCCGCACGGAACTTATAACCCATCGGGGTCCAAGAAAAAGTTGGGATCGTGGACCATTGCAACGAGTTTTGGATAAATAGACCTTGAGTATTGTTCTTACCGGCTTGGGTGGTCCAACCGTTCCCTAAATTATTATTATAAAAGAACGGAAGCCAAAATACTGTTGTACCTCCAACCTGGAATCTAACGTTAGTTCCGACAACAGTTCTATCTTGATAAAGCACCACCTTATCCACCTTGAAAGAATAATGTGGTTTCTCCGCATTACATGATGTGAAGTATCCCATCTCCAACATGTAACGTTTATCATCTAATTTTTTAACCTTCTCGCCGAAGAAATACGCGGGAGCGACGGTTCCCTTGGTATTATAGACCACACCTTTATCCAATCTATAGTCGTAGATGAATTTATCCCCTGTGATCTTCGCTCTTCCGTCCTCGAATTTGATCCCACCTTCCGCATACACTTCTTGGCGGTCAGAATCCACTGAAATTGTCTCAGCTTCCAGACTTCCTGATCTAAGTTTAATACGGACTCTACCCCTTAAGACCAAAACCCCACCTTTGGTCTGATCCACTCTCATGAGCTCACCTTCGGCGGCGTTTTCAATTACCATGGGCAGATCTTTTTTTGATGTTCCGGCTAACGCTGCGAAGTCAGGCTTATTATCTTCCTTCTCGCCTAATGCGGCTTTTAATCGTTTACGTCTGGTGTATATGGAACCTTCCCTGGAAAGACCCAGGTTTTCCAGCTGCTCATCCACTTCTCTTTCGCTAAGTACTTCGATGGATTTGTTTAAAAGGCGGTTTCTGGTCTTAACAACAGACCTTTGGGTATCGTCTTCCGAGTTCGTATCCCCAGCAGAACCCCTAGGGCCTAGATCGACCGGTTGCCCCCAAAGCAGACTAGGCAAAAAAAGTAAAAATAGACAATTTCGGATCCAGGGGCGCATTCCGATCTAAGCCACACTATTGTGTCGGGTCAGCCCTGCATCACTAATTTGTAGAATAGTAGCACTGAGATCCCAAGAAGTATCCGGTACCAGCCGAACCCGGTAAAGGAATGGGTCCGTAAATATCTCAGAAACCATTTGATAACGAAAAAACAAAGTAAGAAAGAAAGGACAAAACCCAAACTTAAGATCGGTAAATTCTCCCAATTTAACACTGCCCTATGTTTGAATAGTTTATAACCTCCGGCCAGAAATAGAACTGGGACTGCAACAAAGAATGAAAACTCTGCGGAACTTTTGGTGTCCTTTCCTAAAAACCGTGCAGTGACGATAGTCGCACCCGATCTAGAGACCCCAGGGATCAAAGCTAAACATTGGAAGATCCCTATAATAATCGCATCCTTTATACCAATAGGTTCGCTTGTTTTGATCTTCTCTCTTCTTTGAAACCAGAACTCGGAAAGTAAGATCAAAAGCCCGCCCACAAACCAGGCCCATCCTAAGATCGCCAAAATGTCTCCTCTGGATTTGATCTTATCTAAAAATCCTCTGAACAAGAATCCTGCCACCATGATAGGCAAGAATCCGATCGTCACTCTGGTTAAAAAAAGGAATCCTTCCCGGCTCTCTTCCTTACGGAGAAGGTAACATAGAGCGGACTTTCCCTGCTCCAGGAACTTTGCTCGGTAAAGAACAAGTACCGAAAGGATCGCTCCGCTCTGGATGAATATATCGAATAAGTCGTCGAAATCCGCTCCTTCCGAAAACGGATAGAAAGAGGAAAATAAGAAAAGGTGTCCTGTGGAGGACACCGGTAAGAATTCCGTAATCGCTTCAATTACGCTACGGAAGATTGCGTTTAGATATGAATTCAAATCGTTGAAAAAATTCTTTTTTTACTTAGTAGCTTCAGGCGCCGGCGTATTAGCTTCCGGTGCCTTGGTCTCTTCAGCCTTAGGAGCCTCTTCCTTGCTCAATTCAGGAAAGCTGAACTCTTTATCTAGATATTTTTCAAGATCAAACTTATCGTTATGTTTGATAGCGACAGTTTCTTTAATTCTATCCAGAACAGATTTATAAACTTCTTCAGATTTTCTTCCTTTAATCTGAGCTCTTGCAGCATCGTAACATTGTTCCAAAGTTAAGGACTCAGCTTGTTTGTATTTAGCGCGGAGTTCCTGGCAACCTTGGTTCAATTCCTGCTCGGTGATCTTAATTCTAGATTCGATCTGCTCAGCGATATACATTCCGTAGATCAATTGCATTTCTTGGAACTTTAAGATTTCTTTAATATCTGATCTTTTGCTAAAACCGCTCTTATCCGCAGCAGCTTTAACTACCATCATCTCATGATAACGATCGAAAAACTTTCTTTTTCTAAACTCGTTTCTGAGTTGGAGAAAGCTTTGAGGAACTTTGCTTTCTTCTTCGGTTAAAAATTTAATAACATTCTTTTTTTCGATGTTCTGAGTGCGGCTTAGAGTATCCAAAGCGGTGTCAAAAGCGCTTTCAAAACCCGCAGTAGTGATCTTATTACCGTCGATGGACTCGATAACCGGAGTCCCGTCTCCGCAATATGCGAAAGAGAAAAAAGATAAAAGTAAAGTGAGGGAGAAATATAGCCGTTTCATCTGTGTTGGAATTCCTACGCAAAAAATAGGAGAACCGGGCCTGGCGTCCATTACTTTTTGTCGGGTAACATTTCCGTTAAGAAGTACACAAGTTTCACAAGTTTGTCTTTTTGGTTGGCTTTCCCGGGAGCATATAAAAGAACATTCGGTTCTCTTGGATTCATGGTAAGACCCATCCGAGCGGAAATCAAGTTTACGATTTTGTCATAACTGCCTAAGAAATGAGTTCCTAATTTAAGGCGGATTTCCTCCCCTAACTCGGATACGGATTCGAAACCCAAAGCGGAAGCCAGGGTCCTGATCTTTTCCAACATTAAGAAAGTTTTTGCTTCTTCCGGAGGTTCTCCGAAACGGTCCGTCATCTCTCGAGTGACTTCTTCTATTTCGTCCAGGTCTCTTGCGCCTTCAAATCGTTTATAAAATTCTATCTTCTGTCTTGTATCCGGTATATAAGATTCGGGAATGAAGAAGTTAGAATCCAAATTGATAGCGGTCCGTACTTCAATTTTGACTTCTTCTCCTTTGATCCTTGCGATCGCTTCTTCCAACATCTGCACATACAGATCGAAGCCCACTTCCATGATGTCTCCGGATTGTTCCTTTCCTAAAAGATTTCCGGCTCCTCTGATCTCCAAGTCTCTCATCGCAACCTTGAATCCGGAACCGAGTTCTTGGTATTCGTAGATAGTATTCAGACGTTTTTCCGCATCCTCGGTCACTACTCTGTCTTTAGGGAGAAGAAGGTAGGCAAACGCTTTTCGGTCGCTTCTCCCCACTCTGCCTCGGATCTGGTAAAGCTGAGAAAGACCGAATAGGTCGGCTCTTTTTACGATCAAAGTATTCACATTCGGAATATCTATCCCGGATTCAATGATTGTAGTGGTCACAAGAATATCGAATTTACGCGCATAAAAATCCACTAGAGTTTCTTCGATCTCGTCCTCGGTCATCTGTCCATGAAGAACTCCAATGGCAGCCTCAGGCACGATCTCGTTCAATCTTTTGGTCTCTTGTTCAATAGATTCTACTCTATTATAAAGGTAGAATACTTGTCCTTCCCTCGCAAGCTCGGTGCGGATCGCATCTCTTAGTACCTCTTCATCCTCTTCGATCACGTATGTTTCCACACTTTGTCTATTCTTAGGAGGAGTAGCGATGATAGAAAGTTCCCTGATCCCCGTTAAAGCCATATGAAGAGTCCTGGGAATCGGAGTCGCTGTCAGAGTCAGAACATCCACAAGATTTTTGATCTTCTTAATGGATTCCTTATGGTTTACTCCGAATCTTTGCTCTTCGTCTATAATCAGAAGTCCTAGATTTTTAGGTTGGACTGAATTCGCCAAAACAGCGTGAGTTCCTATGAGCATATCCACTTTTCCGGAAGCAAAACGTTTCAGAACGTCACGGGTCTCAGCAGCGGTCCTGAGACGAGAGACGAGTTCGACCGTAATCGGATAATTCTCGAATCTCTTTTTCATATTATTATAATGTTGTAAAGCAAGGATAGTTGTAGGGGCAAGCATTAGGATCTGCTTACCGGCCATCGCAACCTTAAACGCAGCGCGGATCGCTACTTCCGTCTTTCCGTAACCGACATCCCCGCAAATAAGACGATCCATAGGTCTAGGAGATTCCAGATCTTTTTTGACTGCCTCTATCGCTTCTATCTGATCGGGAGTTTCCTCATATTCGAATTCCGCCTCGAACTCTTCCTGATAAATTGTGTCGGGAGGAAAGGCATATCCTTGAAGTTTGATACGATTGGAATACATATGCACCAGATCTTCCGCAAGACCTTCGACTGCCTTTTGGACTCTATCCTTCGTCTTTTTCCAGGTACTTTTCCCAAGACTGTCTAATCTTGGCCTTTCCGTTCCACCAACGAATCTTTGGACTAAAGAAATTTGGTCCAAAGGAACAAATAACGTGTCACCGCCGTAATATTCTAATTTTAGAAAGTCCCTTTCTTTTCCACCCGCGTTTACTCTTTCTATTTTGAGGAATTTTCCAACTCCGTGGTTTACGTGGACCACGAAGTCACCTTCCTTTAGGTCCAGGAAACTTTGGATTGCCTTGCTACTTTGTTTTTTGAACCTTGTCTTACGTTTGTATTCTCTTCCGAAAACGTCGTTCTCGGATAAGAACATAAGCTTTTCTTCTTCCCAAAGAAAACCGTTACGTATTTCGGAAACCGCTAAATATACTTCTTCTTTGGATTTGTTAGGAATAAGAATAGGTTCCGGTTCAGTTGCTTCCGGATTTAATAAACGAATTCCCTCCGATTCAAAAAGCCCTAAAAGTCTTTGGGTCTGAGCCTCAAAAGAAGAAGTAAGAATGATCCTCCATCCACCTTCCGCTTTTAATTCACCGAGCTTTTCCCTAACTTCTCTGATTTTTCCTTTGAAAGAAGGAGCCTGATGCAAAGGACAAACCAGATCTTCCGATTTACTTGGAGGAAGCTGTGTAAATTTGATACCGAGCCCATTCTCTAAAATTTCTGATTCTTCCTTGTCTCTTAAAAGGAAAGAAGGAGGAGCACATAACACCTCTTTACTTCTTTTTTCATACAGTGCGTCGTATTCTCTTAATAGATGAGAATATCTTTCTTTTGCACCATTCGGGTCAGGAAAGATCAATCCAGGCTTAGATTTAAAAAAAGATAATATTCCCTTATTCTCCCGGACCATCGGAATGAGTTCTTCGTAGTAAGTCCCACCCGCATCGTCGGGGATCTCGGGTAAATGAAGGGACTTATCCGCGTTTGCGATTAAATTTCGGTATGCATCCTTTTGTGAGTCCGTCAGTATAAATTCATCTGCGGGAAGTAAAAAAGCTTCTTCCAAATTTTCTAAAGATCTTTGTGTTTCCGGATCGAATGTGCGGATGGATTCCACTTCGTCCCCGAAAAAATCGATACGGATCGGATCGGCGGAAAAGGAGGAAAATACGTCTAAGATCCCGCCCTTCAAGCTGAACTCGCCGAATGCCTGGCACATATCCACTCTGTGATAGCCCAGGCGAACAAGTTCTCTCATTAAATTTTCAGGTTGGATCTCCTGTCCTATTTTTACGGACAAAGATCTTTCCTTTAATGCGGAAGCTTCCGGAAGAGTTTTCAAAAACCCGGAAACGGATGTAAATACCAGGACTTTCTCTCCAGATAAAATACGTGCAAGAGCCTGGATCCTCTCTCTTTTCATCTCCGCCGGATAACGCATATACTCGTACGGTAAAACTTCCTGACCAGGAAGATAACAAACCAGATCCGGATCCAAATAACTCAAGGACTCTCTATATAAAAACTCGGATTCAGTATTCGTAGGAGATATTACTATTTTAGAATTTTTCTGCGACTGGAACAGAACTGAGGAAAGAAGAGAATGAACGGAGTTTGGAACCGAAGAAATTTTAGAATTCTCTTTTGCAGAAGATAAAAGATCTTCTAAAGGTCTTTTCCAATCGGATTGAGTGGAAACGGACTTAGCCATACTAAATTAAGACACCTTAACAGTAAGATTGTCGATCAATCTTACCTGCCCCAAAAAGGCAGCAACTGCAAGAAGCACTTCCCCTTTTATTATATGAAGTTCTTCTAATGTGTTTGCATCCAATACTTCCAGATAGTCCGTTTGCACTTTGGAAGAAGAATCCAGAACATCTCTCATAACTGCAAGAACTTCCGAAGGATCTTTTTCTCCTTGTCGAATAAGACTCTCTCCCAAGCGTAAAGCACGAATGAGTAGCAAGGCTTCTTCTTTTTCCGGGTTCGTCAAACGAGCGTTCCTGGAACTGAGCGCCAAACCTTCTGCGGAGCGGACAGTATCCACTCCAATGATCTCCATAGGAAAACCGAGTGCTCTAACGAAATCTTTTACGATCAAATATTGTTGGTAATCTTTCTTACCAAAATAAGAACGATCCGCAGGAATTGTATGGAATAAACGAGAAAGAACAAGAAGAACGCCTTCAAAATGTCCAGGCCTCGTTGTCGCATCCAAATTATTCATTAAATGAGGGATACGTAATTCTACCTGAGGAATTCCACCCGGATACATAGTGTCTTTGTCCGGCAAAAATACAAGGTCCACTTTGGATGATTTACAAATTTCAAGATCTCCTTCCGTATTGATCGGATATTTTGCATAATCTTCAGGATCGTTGAACTGAGCAGGATTTACAAAAATAGAAACTACCGTCTTAGAATTCTCGGATGCAGAACGAACGAATAGATTTGAATGCCCCTCGTGCAAAAACCCCATGGTGGGAGCAAAACCGACCGAAAGTTTTTCGGACTTCCATGCGAGTATCTGGTTTCTGACTTCGTTTGGATCCTTGGATACGATCATGGTTTGCCGTTTTGAGAAAGACGCACTTTTACTGAATTCCCATGCTCCTCATCCAAACCTTCGAATTCGGAGAGAACCTTTACATATGGATATAATTTTTCCAAAGAGTCCCGAGTCACTTCCTGATAGGTTACTCTTTTTAAAAAAGTTAAAACTCCTAGGGAAGAAAAGATCCTACTTCCCCCTGCAGTCGGGAGAATATGATTTGTTCCGCTGATATAATCTCCCATGGCAACAGGAGAATAAGGGCCTAGAAACACGGATCCAGCATGTCTGATCTTCTTAAATAATTCCCGGTAATTCCTGGTTTGGATCTCCAAGTGTTCAGGAGCATAAAGATTAGAGAAGTTCACACATTCTTCTAAATTAGAAAAAACTAATATCCAACTTTCGTTTTCGATAGAGGCCCTTTTTATCGTCTCCCTCTTAGGTCTTTCTTTTAGAGCTTTGTCTATTTCGGCGGAAACTTTTTCTGCAAACTCGATTGAATCGGTGCACAGAATTGCTGCGGAATCTTCTCCATGTTCCGCTTGTGATAACAAATCCGCAGCCACCCAGTTCGGATTTGCGAAATTATCCGCGATCACAAGAACTTCGCTCGGACCTGCAGGGCTATCTATTCCGATCACACCTTGTCCGCTTAAAAGGACTTTTGCAGCAGTTACGAATTTATTTCCAGGTCCAATTACAAATTCGGAACGAGGGATCGTTTCCGTCCCGTAAGAGGCAGCAGCAATTCCTTGTGCGCCACCCACTGTTACGATTGCATCCGCACCTGCAATCTTTGCTGCAGCAAACAATCCGTCCGGGATACCTTCTTTTTGAGGAGGGGTAACTATCTGAATATGTTTTACACCTGCAATCTTTGCCGGGATCACTCCCATTAAAATGGTAGAGGGATATAATGCCTTGCCGCCGGGAGCGTATACGGTCACTGACTCGATCGGAGTATAACGAATTCCTAATGTATTTCCGGAGACATTCACGTCCAGGTTGGCGGGTATTTGGGCCTTGTGAAATGTTTCGATATTCTCTTTTGCCTTTTCCAAGGCGGCAACGAGTTCCGGATCCGCTTTTCCTTTCCATTCTGAAACTGGATAGACCAGCTTTTCGGGGTTTAGCCCGTCGAACTTCCGGGTAAGTTCGTAAACAGCTTTGTCTCCACCTTCCCTTACCTGATCCAGAATGGGACGTACCAAGGCTAAAGTATCATTTAGATCCTGCTTTGCCCTCTGGAGAATGGGTTCAAAGGAAAAATCCTTACCTACTTCCCTGATACGAATGCTCATACGGACATTTTTTTTCTTTGCCCGGACTTAGCATCCCGAAAATCCTGGGAACTCTTAAACGCCTATGAAAGTTTTCTGTTTGAACTGCAATGGGATCCGATCCGCCTGGGGCAAGGGCCTGGGGGACGTCATCTCTTCCGAAAAACCAGATTTTGTATGTTTCCAAGAAACCAAAGCGCAGCCGGACCAACTTAGTTCGGAAATTTGGGAAAATCTAGGATACAAAGCATTCTTCCATTCTGCCGAAAAAAAAGGATACTCCGGAGTTTCTCTTTGGACCAAACAGGAACCTAAAAAAGTAACGTACGGATTGGGATTGGATGAGTTCGATAAAGAAGGAAGAAGTGTCCTAGCAGAATTCGATTCATATGCGATCTGGACCGTTTATTTTCCATCCGGGACCACTGGCGACGTGAGACAAGCCGCCAAGATGAGATTCTTGGATGAATTCCTAAAAATTTCCGCAAAGTTAAAAAAGAAACATTCCAATCTAATCCTATGCGGTGACGTAAATATTGCTCATACGGAAATCGATATACATGACCCGAAAGGGAATGCCAAGAATAGCGGTTTTCTTCCGGAAGAAAGAGCCTGGGTGACTAAGTTTCTTTCCACAGGCTGGGTGGATAGTTTTAGAGAATTATATCCGAGCAAACAGGAATATACCTGGTGGACATTTAGAGCCGGGGCAAGAGGGAATAATAAGGGTTGGAGGATCGATTACTTTTTTGTGACCCCTGAGCTTAAATCCAAACTCAAAAAACTCACAGTCAAAAAAGATCCTATCCTTTCCGATCATGCAGCGATGATCTTAGAAGTGGATCTTCCTAAAAAGTAAAATTACTTTTTAGGAAGTGTAAGATCTATCTTTGGAAGATTCTTCTTTAAAAATTCGGAAAGTTCGGATTCGAAGACTAAAACCGTATCCGTGATCCTTTCGGAAGATTTGGATTTTACCACCTTCTTATCCAAAAGTTTTCCGGAAAACAATAACGGTTCTTTCCAAAAAGGAACACGTATCTCTATGACCGCATTGCTACCGTCCGGATCGGGATGAAAACGATCCAAGGTAAAGCTGAGCGCTGTGCCTTCGATCCCCTCCCATGTTGCCTGGAAATCCCCGGAAGAAGAATGCACTTGCACTGGAACCTTTACGGTCTCAAAAAACCTGTTTTTGAATTCCTGTACTATTTTATCCAATATAACCATTTCTATCTCTATATCGTTTATTAAGTTATAAGACTTAGTGCGATGCAAACAAATTTCCAATTTTAGGAAAAAAATGAAGAAGATTCATTACATTAAGGAAAAAAAAGAGGAAATAAGACCTTGGTCAGGACTTAGCCCAAGGGTCTAATCTTTAAAGATAGTACTTTTATTTCTTCCGGCTTCTTTGGATCTATAGAGCGCCTTGTCCGCTTCTTCCAAAAATTTTTTGCTTTCTATATCTTTTCCGGACATACGAGTACTGATCCCTATACTCACTGAAACAAACTCGGAAGTTTGAGATCCTTCGTGGGGGATCTTTAGTTCTTGTACACGTTTCCGAATATTCTCCGCAACTAACATCGCCTTATCAGAATCCGTTTCAGGAAGAATAACTGCGAACTCTTCTCCGCCGTAACGTGCAGGAAAATCTCCCGCTCTTCTTGCGGTATTTTTCAGAACTCCTGCAACCTGACGGATACATTCGTCTCCCGCTTGGTGACCGTATGTATCGTTATACTTTTTGAAAAAGTCTATATCCAGCAAAAGTAATGAGATCGGTTTTTCGGAACGACATGCCCTCTTCCACTCTACTTCTAAGATCTCGTCAAAGAACCTTCTATTCCAAATTCCGGAAAGACCGTCCGTTCTAGAAACTCTGAGTAAGGTTTGGTAAGCTTCCGAAAGTTTATCGGTGATCTCCTCTAGGTCTCTTTCTCTTTGTTTTCTCTGGAGCCTCTCATGACGAAGTCTCAAAGTAGAACGAACCCTTGCTCTCAGTTCATGAGCGTCGAACGGTTTCGTAACGTAATCGATCGCACCTAACTCGAATGCGGACTCTAAAGTTTGGGTATCGTGGATCGCGGTGATTATAATAACAGGCAAGTCTGAAAATTCTTCCTTAGAACTTAAGGTACGAAGAATGTCCAGACCGTTCATTCCCCCGGGAAGTAGAATATCCAAAAGTAAAAGTGAAATGTCCTTTTTGTTTTCCGGGTTTCCTTGGAGACCTAACCATTCCAAGGCGGTTTCAGGCGATTGTGTGGAAATCACATCCCCGTATCCTGCTTTTTTAAGGATCCTTTCTACGAGTTGGCAGTTCTCTGGTGCGTCGTCCAGAATGAGAATTTTGTCCGATTCGCCGATTAGTGCGGATGATTCGCTTCTTTCTTTCGTGGGTCCGAACATTTTAACTGGTTTAATTCATCCGACGAGTCTTTTCAGTTAGAGCAACTTAGTGGGAAGAATTTTCCAAACCTATTCTAAAAGTTCCGAAATGAAAGCGGTTTTTTTTAGGTATTTCAACCTATTTTAGGCGACGAAAACCGGATTCTGGAATAATTTAGAGCACCGAGGGAGGTTCCTTTGGAACAGAAAATATCTAGAAAACAAATCCTAGGCCTGGGTGCGACTACCATGGCATTACTCGCGAGTTCTTCCGTTTTAGGACATGACCACGGCGACAAAAAAGCTTCCAAAAAGAAGAAGGCGGATAAAATTTCCGTCCCAGGCTCCGCGATCGAAGCCTCCTCTGCTTGTATTTTAAAAGGTAGGATCTGCATCAATATGTGTGTGGATATGCTGGCAGAAGGTCATAAGGAAATGGCGGATTGTCTAAGATCGGTCGAAGAGACTATTGCACTTTGCGATGCATTCATCGTATTGTCTTCTTTAGGTTCGGCTTCTACTAAAAAATTAGCCTCTATCTGCTTGGAGTCCTGCGAAAGATGTGCGGCTCAATGTGACAAACACGCAGACCACCACGAAGAATGTAAAGACTGTTCGGAAGCTTGTAAGGCTTGCATTTCCGAATTTAAAAAGTTACTCGCAGCTTAATACGCGAACTCTATCTGAAATCGGGTTCCCGGAGCAGAAGTATTGATGTCCAATTTTGCCTTCAATTGTTTGGATAGTATCCGGATCAATTGTAAACCTAAGGTCTCTTTGGCTTCGATCTGAGCATAATCCGGGATCCCCTTTCCATCGTCCCCCACCTCCAAATAGAATATCCCATTTCCTGATTTTGCTTTTATATAGAACTGTCCTTTTTTCTTTTCAGAATAAGCATACTTGATAGAATTAGTGGCGATCTCATTGATCATCATTCCGATAGGAAGCGCCTTTTCCACTGCCAAACTTAAATTCCCTACATCGACTACTCTTTCGATCTCCGCTCCTATCCCGTAAACATTCCAGAGATTATCCAACAATTTATCTACATAAGAACCTAGACCGATCTCCGCCAGATTTTTGGAATTATAAAGTTCATTGTGCACTAGAGACATAGAGTAGATCCTACTCTCCGTATCTCTCAGTTCGCGAGTCACTTCTTTGTTCTTAGCATAATTCGCTTGCAGGTTCAGAAGACTTGCCATGATCTGCAGATTGTTTTTTACTCTATGATGAATCTCCTGCAGAAGAGCTTCCTTATCTCTCAGTGATTGTATTAGAGTATCTTCCGATTGTTTCCATTTGGTCATATCCACTAAAATCGCAAGGACCACTTCTTTTCCTTCCAACAGGAATCGATAAGAAGTCACCTCCATTAAGAGCGGAGTTCCTTCCTTAGATCTATGAACATGTGTTTCCGGAATATTTTTACCGTTATGTAGAGCAAGATATTGCCTACGCTCTCCGGAAGAGGCAGCGATAAATAGATCGGAAAACTTCATCCGAAGAAGTTCTTCCCTGTCGTAACCGTAAATCCGTTCCGTTTCTTGGTTCAGATCCAAAATACTTTCACAATCAAAATTATATAAAACGATCGGATGAGGATTATGTTCGAAGATCAGCCTGTATCTTTTTTCGTTCTCTTTAATAAGAAATGCCTGTTCTTCCAGTTTGCACAACATGTCTTGTCTTTCGATCGCATAAAGAATCGACCTGAAAAGTAGATGAGAATCGAATTTTCCTTTGATCAGATAATCTTGGCCTCCGGACTGCAACGCTTCCATAGCAATAGTCTCATCCTGGGTCCCGGAACAGATCACGATCGGTATCTTAGGGAATGCCTTCTTGATCATCTCGAACCCGTCCAGGCCGAAACTATCGGGTAACGTTAGATCCAAAAGAATACAATCAATCTCTTCTCCTTGGTCTTTCAGAACCTCCAAGGCATCTGCCACAGTAGGAGAATGTTTTAAAAGAACCCCGGAAGGATCCGCTTCTTTTAAGAATATTTCGAACAAACGAGAATCGTCCTCGTTGTCCTCCACTATTAAAATTTGTTTCACCCGAACGGACACTGCTTTAGCGCTCATTTTGGAGGCAACCTCGAAGTTTTGAACCAATAGATGCGTAACGTATCCATCGCTTCCAAAAAATTTTCGTATTCCACCGGTTTCTGTATATATGAGTTCGCGTGTAAATTGAAAGTGGCGATAATATCCCTCTCCGCTCCGGAGGTAGTCAATACCACTATAGGTATCCTTTTATATTCGGGATCCGATTTGAGTTCTTCCAAAACTTCCAGCCCATTCTTTTTCGGAAGATTCAGATCCAAAAGTATCAGATCCGGTCGCCTCGCTCCCACGAACTCACCTTCTCCTTTTACGAAGTCGATCGCTTCTTCTCCATCCTTTGCTACAAATAATCTTTTTTCGGATTTAAGATCGTTCAACGCTTCAATGGTAAGTCGAACATCCGCAGGATTGTCCTCTACAAGAAGAATATCAAAATATTGTTTAGGAGAAGCGCTCATCATTAAACCTCAGGCAGGAAAAAAAAGAACTCGGACCCTTTTCCGACGGAAGACTGGACCCAAATTTTTCCGCCGTGATTTTCTACGATCTTTTTGCAGATGGATAATCCTATCCCGGTCCCGGGATATTCCGATATAGTATGCAATTTTTGGAATATGATAAAAATACGATCAAAGTATTTGGGATCCATACCTATCCCGTTATCGGAAACGGAAAATATATTAGCACCCGGAACATTCTTTACTTTAATACGGATCTCGGGACTCCTGCTCGGAGAGCGGAATTTGATCCCGTTAGAGATCAAATTACTGAACAAACGTCTTATCTGGTCCTGATCCACATACACTTCCGGAAAAGGACCTTCTAAAACAAGATTCGCCTTGGCATCTTGGATCACGGAAGAAAGGTCTTTTCTAACATCGTCCAGGATACGGTTCGAATCTCCTTTGGATTTTTTAACGGAATCGGAACCAACTCTGGAATAACTCAAAAGGCTTTCTATCAGTCCTTGTTGCCTTTTGGCCGCTTCTACCGATACTTGGATAAATTCTTTCATCTCGGGTTTGATCTCTTCCGAAAATTTTCTCTCCAATAATTGCAGATAACTTGCAATCGTTCTAAGAGGTTCTTGTAGATCGTGGGATGCAATATAGGCGAATTGCTCCAGTTCTTTATTCGTTTTTGCCAAACCTTGGAGCGCCTCTTCCAAAGACTTTCTCGCTTCGATCTTTTCGGAGATGTCCCGATTCACCATTATGAGTCCGGGGACCAGATAGCCTTCTGCATTAATTTTTTTGAAATTACTTTCGACTGTGATCTTTTTGCCGGACTTTAAAGTGTGGACTAATTCTCTTTTGGAGGAACCGATACTATCCCAATCCTGCATAGCTTCCTTATAATTCTCGTCAGAGATCCAATCCTCTTGGAAAAGAGAAGTATAATGTTTTCCTAAACATTCTCCCTCTTTCACTTCATACATTCTGGCGGCGGATGCATTGTAATATGTGATGTTCATGTCGCCGTCCAAAGCGATGATCGCGTCGTTCACCTGGGAAATGACTTCCATATTAAACCGATTTTCCCTACTCATCCTTACACGTTCTGAAACGTCCATGGCTGAAACGAGAACAGACTCTGTTTCCTGGAATTGAATGGGGGAAGAGACTATATCCAAATATACGATACTTCCGTTCTTTTTTAGATGTCTCATTTCTTGGAAAAAATTCGGGCCACTTTTAAGTCCCTTAATCTTTTCCTTCATAAATTCTCTTTCTTCCGGAAGCCTAAGCTCCTGAGCGTTCTTACCTATAAATTCCGTTTCGGAATATCCATAAGCCTCGATTGCGGCTTGGTTTACTGCAGTTATGGTGAGGGAAGATCTTTCGAAAACGAACATGATCTGAGGATTGTTCCTGAATAAGTTCCTATACTTCTCCTCATTCTTACGGATCCTATCCTCGTATTCTTTCCGATCCGAAATATCATAAACAATTCCTAATATTTCCTGAATACGACCGCCCTTTCCGGTCCTAGGATACATTCTAGTTTCCAATAGAAGACCGTTTTGATTCGTATGATAGACACTCTCTTCTCCCTGAAGCGATCTGGAAAATGCCTCCATAACTTCTGGACGATTTCCTGCCCTTTCAAAAATGGTTTTTCCCACCACTTCCTTAGGATTGATCTTTAATCTTTCCAATCCTTTTCCGTCGGCGAGAATGATCTTTCCTTCCGGAGAAATTGAGAATACTGTTACCGGCAAAGCGCCTATCAAAGTCTGAAAATCTATAGTACGTTTTTCTAATATATCTTCCGCGATCTTACGTTCCGTAATATCTATGGAAACACCGACAAGGCCTCTGCTTTTTCCGTCCTCTCCTATTGCGGGAGAGATCCTAACCGCAAAATACCTTCCTAAAAAAACCGCCTCTGCACTGATCTCTTTTCCTGAAAGAACAAGTTTTAAAGCTTCCGTTTGTTCCAAACTGCGGACAGTTCCGTTTTCTTCCCTAAACTCGGCGTTCCATTGGTGATCTATAAAGTTAGTCCCGATAAATGCGTCGGAATCCAGACCAAGCATGTCTAACGCTTTTCCCGAGGCGTAGTTGATTAACCCCGTTTCGTCCGCGGAAAATAATACGATGGGAGAATTGGAAAGGATATAATCCAATAAGGGTTTGGGATTTTCCGGATTAGAATCTGAAAAAATAGGAGAAGGAGAACCCATAAATAGATCCGCCCGGAATATGGATTCCGGGCAGGGGTTTCTAATTATGGCGAAATATGGATATTTTCAAGCATATTTCGAATTTTTATGGAATTTGTGGAATCTATATCCCTTTAGGGATATGGTTAAATGATTTCGATCTTTTCAATTACCACTGGCTGGAGAGGACGGTCTCCCGGAGCTGTAGGAGTTTCAGAGATACTTTGGACTATATCCTCTCCCTCGCTTACATGTCCAAAAACCGCATGACGGTTGTCTAGATAAAGGTTATCTCTCACGTTGATGAAAAACTGAGAACCGCCAGTGTTCGGCCCGGCATTTGCCATAGAGATTGTAAATTTTTTATTTTTAAGATCAGGGTGAAATTCGTCCTGGATCTTATACCCTGGTCCACCAGTTCCCGTACCTTGGGGGCAACCGCCTTGGATCATAAAATTTGCAATAATTCTGTGAAAAACTAAGCCGTTATAAAAGCCTTTTTGGGCTAATTGGATGAAATTCCCGGCAGTGATTGGAGCCTTCTCATCTTCCAATAAAACGGAGAAGGTCCCTCGGTTGGTGGTAAACTTAGCAGTCGCCATAAATATCCTCAAAACCAGATTCTAACCGGTGTCTGTGTAATCAACTAAATAGGTATATCCTTAATGGGAGAGAACTCATTCTACTTGTTTTCAATATAGAATGTAGTTGTTCCGATAATTTAACAGAGGATTTCCAGAATCTACTTTCCGCTAGACGGATCGATTTTTTAGCTTTCTAAAAGAGAATTTTTATTCCGGAACTTCCTTAGGAACAAAATGCCATCATCTACAAAATACATTCCCTTCGGACCAAACGGTGCAGTCGCCTTCTGGGCCAAAGCAAAGGATAAGATCCAAAACCAGGACGAGTTAAGAGCCTGGGCAGATCTAGGGATCAAAACTGTAGTCTGTGTATTCTCCGAAAAAGGTTCTTCTTTAGTCACCGACTTGGAAGAAGTTCTGCATGCAGGAGAATGGAAACTATTCGCATTAGAAATTCCTCCTGGACCTGAAACGAACGAGTCCGTATTCTACTCCGCTTGGAAATTAATTTCAGCATCAGCAAAATCTAATATTTTATTTTTAATCCCGGAAGAATTGGAAGAAAGATGGGAAGTAATACTTTCCAAAATGGTAATTTCTTCTTATCCGCATATCGCCACTGGCGAGTTAGGCGCTTGGTTCCCTTCCCTCCAAGGACAAGCGGAAGCTGAATTCTTAGGAGAATTTAAAACATACGCTTCTCGTAAAAAAGCGCCTAAAGAGATCCCTGATTCTACGAGAGGAGAATTTTCACTTTATCTAAAGGAACTTCCGTTAGCGGTTTCCGGAATTGAATTGGGAGTTTTTAAGAACGGACATAAAGATCCTAACGGAAAGAAGAAGGTCCCAAAATTCCAAGAGGCCGAAAATTTCCGCACCTTGGAGAGTAAGCCGGTCATCTCCTTTGATACCGTATTCTCTGGAGAAAAACAGGATATAGAGACTCCTGAAGTGGTTCAGGAAACGCCAAAGCCTGAGGTAGTATCAGAAAAAAAGAATATTCCAAAAAAAGAATCCACACCTCCCCCTACCGCAGATGCGGGTAATTTTGCAACAAGCGCAAAATTCCCTCTTCAATTGAAACTGATGGCTGTGATCTCACTTTTACTTACCGTCACGGTTTCCACTGTCATTTTATATGCATCCAGTGAATTCAAAAAGAACTACGAAGTAAGGGTATTGGAGACTAACTTCTCTTTGGTGAATATTTTAGGGATCAAAGTAAAATCGGACCTAAAAGACATCCGTGACAAAGGTAAAACTCTTACGGAAAAACTTTTGGACCCTAAAGGCCCGGGAGCTTATGCGGATCTTTTCTTTAGGAACGAACCTGATTTCCTTTTAGCAGGAATTTATTCCGCGGAAGGAGACAAGCTCAAAAAGAGGACCGTGCTCTATAACGATTCTTATCTGGAAGGAATTTCCTCCAATAGAGATGAATTGGATGCAGCTGTTTCCCAAAAGGAATCTTCTTTTTTAAAAACGATCCAATCGGGGGGAAGGATAGACAATCTTACTCCTAATTTCAAAGAGCCTACTTTTTCTATTTCAGTTTATGATTCTCAGAGTAAATCTATTCTGCTTTATATTATCCGCGCAGAAAGACTTTTATCCGTATTCCAAAAACAGGATATTAACGTTCCATTCTTGATCAATGGAGATGGAGATCTGATTGCGCATCATGATCTTCAACTTCTTGCGTCCCAAACGAATTGGGCCGACTTACCGATCTTTGAAACAATGCTTTCTTCCGTCAGAGAGGACAGCCAACAGACAAGGTATGAGGATTCAACTAAGACAAAATATTACGGTTCCTACCAAAAATTAGGTTTTGGCGGAGCCGGAGTAATCGTGTCCGTTCCGGAAGAAAAAGTTTTCGAGATGGTCTATCGTATCCAGACCAAAAACCTTCTCATCATGGCGATCGCACTTTGTATCGCTCTTATCATTGTATTCTTCTTAGCAAGAACCATTACCATCCCTGTATTAAAACTTCTGACGGCAACCGTAGAGATCGCAAAGGGAAATTTCAGGATCGGGATCAAGTCTACTACGAAGGACGAGATCGGCGTTTTGACCGATTATTTCGTGAGTATGGGAAAAGGTCTGGAAGAAAGAGAGAAAGTTAAGGATGCACTTGGCCGGTTTGTAAACAAAGAGATCGCCGAAATGGTCCTAAACAAAGAGCTAACGTTAGGCGGAGAAAGAAAGATGTGTGCCATTTTCTTCTCGGATATCCGCTCCTTCACAGCTATATCTGAAAAACTACAACCGGAAGAGGTCGTGGAATTCTTAAACGAGTACATGACAGAGATGGTTCGTTGCGTAAACGATACTCATGGGATCGTGGATAAGTTTATCGGGGACGCAATCATGGCTACTTGGGGAGCGGTTCGTACTTCCGAACAAGACGCGGAGAATGCAGTGAACGGTGCACTTTTGATGAGGGCCGCCCTTATCAAATTCAACGAAGGAAGAGGTGGGGATAAAAGACCCGTTATCCGTATCGGTTGCGGACTTAACTATGGACCTGTGATCGCCGGACAGATCGGTTCCGAAGAAAGATTGGAATATACCGTTATCGGCGACGCAGTGAACCTCGCCTCTCGAGTCGAAGCCTTGAATAAACCTTTCGGCACGGACATTTTGATCACACAAGATCTACTGGATCATGTAAAAGATATTTTTGCGGTCGAAAAAATGCAATCTATCAAGGTAAAGGGTAAAGAAGAACCCCAAACCATTTACGCAGTTCTGGGAAGAAAAGACGATATGGATCGCCCTAGAGATCTAAACGATCTAAGAAGAAGACTCGGAATAGAATACGAATCCAAGAAAAAAACAAAAACGGGAGATGAGGAAGAGGAATTAAAGTATGAAATACTTGAATGACGGCCGCATTGTCGTCACTGCTTTAGTTCTACTTCTGTTCTTTTTTTCGGGATTATTATACCTTTATGCAAACGCAGGCCCTAAAACCGGGACCAATAAAGTTGTAGGACAGCTTAAAACAAAACAACTCAAAATATTAAGAAAATTGGATTCAGAAGTTATCTGGGAAGAATTGGACGAGTCCGACCCCATTCGATACAGGGATACCATACGCACGGAAGAAGGTTCGGAAGCAGTATTACTTTTTACTGATGGAGAAAATTCCGCAGAGATCAGAATGGACGAAAGGAGTATGATCCTTGTGGAAGATACCGACAAGATCAGCTTCGTATCCGGTTCCCTTTCCGCAACAGGAGGAGGATCGGGCAATTTGCAAATCAGCTCGGGAGATACTAAGATTTCTCTCGGGAATTCTGACCTAAAAATCTCCAAAGACGAGAACAAGGGTCTAAACCTAGAAGTAAAACAGGGAGAAGCTAAGGTAGTCTCCTCCTCCGGAGAAAATACGGTCGGTAAAAACCAATCCGCCGATCTAAAAGACGGAAAAGTGGAAGTACATACGTTAAATCTGGAAACGGTATCTCCTCCAGATAAAACTTTTTTTCCTATAGCAGTAGAAACTCTTCCGATTAGATTCGAATGGAAAAATTCCCCAAGCGTCAAAACATTCAGATTAGAAATCGCAAAGGATTCCGGATTCAGAACTGGTTTAAAAAAATTGAATGCAGTCGGTACAAACGCATCGATCTCACTCCCAGGCGGCTCCTACTACTGGAGACTTGCCGGAAAAAATCCACAGTCCGGAAAAGACGAATTCAGTTCTTCTAAAAACTTTAAATTAGTATCTTGGAATAAGCCAAAACTTGTCTCGCCGACTAATAAAGAGATCTTCTCATTTACGGAAACCACTCCTCCAGTCCGTTTTCAATGGAATACATTCGATTCCCAGACAAAATATAAACTGGAAGTTTCTTCAGATGCGAACTTTAAACAAATTGTATATACCGGAGACTCCTCCGCAGGTTTCTTAAAATGGGAGCCTAGATCCGAAGGCCAGTTCTTTGCTCGCGTCAAAATGAGTTCCGACAGACAGGGATTCACAGAACTAAGTTCCGATACGATCTCTTTCGTTTTGAGGAAATCGGAACAGGCAGAGCCTCCTAAACTTCTGAAACCTTTACAGGGAGAAGAAATAGGAATCCGTATATTTAAAGCGGGTTCTTTCTTCAGTTGGAGTTCCAACAAGGAATTCAAATCTTATTCCCTGGATATAGCCGCTGATTCCGATTTCAAAAATATCCTTTTCTCCAAATCGACTAACTCAAATTTTATGAAACCGGATCTAGATTGGAAAGAAGGCACATTCTTCTGGAGAATTAAAGGGAACTCTAACTCGGATGAAGTAATTTCTTCTTCCGTTGGTAAGTTTACGTTAAAACCTCTGGGTTCTATCCGACTTTCCTTTCCTAAAGATGGATCCGAATTAGGTCATCCAGTGGACGGCAAATTACAATTCAGATGGGACAGACCCGATCCGAGCGGAACTTATAAATTAGAAGTTTCTAAAGACCCTAATTTTACTTCCAAAATATTCGAAACCTCCGTGCGTTCCGGACAAAACTCAGTACCTCTGCAAGGCCCGGGGGACTATTACTGGAAAGTTACTCTTCTTTCTCCAGAGGGGGAAGTTCTGATCGCAAGTCCTTCGTCCGGATTCAAAACGTCAGACTCTGCTCCTTTCCTATCTCCAGTATATCCGAGGGATAGAGATAAGATAGACTTGGATGAGAAAGCAAGTTTGTCATTTTATTGGGAAATTGAAGGCAAATCCGAGGCATACATTTTGGAGCTTTTAGAGGCAGACCAAAAAACCCTAAAAACGGTATTTAAAAAGGAAATTAAGGGAGAATCCTACGACTATCGAGAGTTGTATAGATTAAGGGAAGGAAAATACCAGTGGAGACTGAGCGCAAAATACAGGGACAGCTCAGGGCGTCTCCGCGTAAGCCTTCCATTGACCAGGGATTTCGAAGTGATCATGTCCGCTACTTTCAAAGCGCCGGAGATTCTGACTCCTAAGGAATTTTATGTTGAGTAAAAGATTCCAAAAATCTAATACGATTGCGGCTCTTTTAGTAGGCTTCCTCCTATTCTCTCTTCCCATTTTCGCTAAGGAAGAAGGCGTAAAACTGGAATGGAGGCCGATTCCTGACGCGGGCGGTTACCTAGTCGAGATTAAAGATCCTCGAGGTAAGATCACCAAAGAAAAAACTACCACAACGCAGATCCAAATCGATTTACCTCCAGGCGCTTATGAACATAGGATAGGCGTTTTGAATAAATACGGGAGAGTTTCCGTTTTCTCCGCTTGGATCCCTTTCGAAGTTATTCTTTCCCAGAAACCTGAAGTGATCGCGGCCGAAAAAAGTAAGTTTTTAAGCAAGGACATGCCTGAAACTTTCGAGATAAAGGGTAAACATTTTACCGACGCCACAAAAGTAATATTAAAAGATTCTAAAGGAAACGAGATCCCCATTAAGTCGGTGGATCTTAAAAATTCGGAAACTATTGTAGTTACTATTGATAGGAAAAAAGCACCGGAAGGCGCAGTTTCCTTACGTTTAGAGAATCCGAGAAACAAAACTACGGAAAGGGAAAATTATTTCTTAGTAGCCGAAACGGAAGATGAATTAGCCGCTTTAGAATCCAAGTCCTCTTATTCCGGCTCATCCGGGCCTTCTAACTTTGATCTTGGAGCTGCAGCAAGATCTGCTGTACTTCCAGGTTGGGGACAATATTACCAAAAGAAGTCCACATTTAGGACGGCAATCTTTCCGAGTTTAATTTTTGTAGCAGGAGGTTACGCTGCTGCAAGAGGAAGTTCTTATTTAAGCGCAACTCATGAACTGGATGCAGCAAGACAGAGTAATATTTTATATAACTCTGCATTTTTACAATCTGGGAACCCTGCACTATTCAACCTAGCATTATATAATTACACTCAAATCTCTCCCAAATACTCTCACGCAGTTGGAGAATACAACCAACTTGGAGTGGCCTTAGGAGTATTAGGATTTTTTTATCTGATCAACGTGATCGACGCGGGATTTTTTCCCGGACCTAAACAAGTAAAGGTAGAAGGGACCGATACTCCCGTAACAGTCTCCCCGATCCTCAGAAATGTTAGAGACTCCGATAGAACGGTCACTTACGCCTCAGGAAATTCTTATCTTCTTCAGCAAAGAATGGAATTAGGAGTGGAATTCACATGGTAAGTCTCAAGAATTTTCTCCCAAAAGTATATTCTCTTTTTCTGATCGTATTCGCTTTAAGTACGTTCGGCTGTTATAGTCGTCCAAAAAAATCCGGCCTTCTAGATTATATGAATATTTCCAATATAGTTTCTTACTTAGGAGGAACTGCATCCGAGATCAATGTACAAGTAAATGGATTAACGAACTCCGGTATCTTGATCGTAGAGTTAGTTAGCACAGGAGAACAAATTACTTTCAATGCCGGTGCAGGAACATTGACGGACACTTTTTCCGGAGTTTACGATTATAATCAAACTTATACTCTAAACATATTTGCACAGCCTGCAACTTCTCCGACCCAAACCTGTATCATAAGTAATCCAAATCTGAATCTTAACTTCTATAATAAAACATTCGTGGTAAACTGTGCCGAAAACTGGTACAAGGCGAACGTAAGTATCACGGGGATAGACAGCACAAATACTACTAATTTAGAAATTTATAATAATGGCACGGACCTAAAAACGAGGACCTCCAACGGGACAGTCAGTTTCGACGTGGGAGACGGTTTAGGATACGATATCACTATCGGAGCAGTGCCTACAGTCCCTTCTACCCATACCTGTCAAGTAGTGACTTCTCCTGCGAACGGGACTATCAGCGGCGCGGATGTAAATTTACAGATCAGTTGTTTGAGTCTGATGAAGACAAGCGTGGCTTCGGGAAGTTTTATGCCTTCCACTAAGGCAATGACTTTCACATTCTCGGGACCTGTAACAGGTTGCATATTGGATTCTACCGGCGGCGGTCCTCCTTATAACGCGGGTACTGCCAGTGGAAGCCCTGGAATTACCTACGCTGGGAATGGGGCAAAGATTGCTCCGACCACTCTCCCCTGGTCTTTTGGAGCTCTCACATTTCCGCTACAAGTAAGCTTTACTCTCACAGGATGTGCGGATGCGGTGGCAGCAGCGAATAATGGGGCTACTCTATCCGTGACCGTCAAAATGATGGATGGGGACGTTTATTTCGTAAGCGATACTTCAGGAAACGATTCAAATAGCTGTTTGGATCCGAGCGTATCCTGTAAGACAATCCAAACAGCGGTCAGCCAATGTTCTTCCTCGAGTATCTGCACGGTATTTGTAGAAGGTGGGAATTATATTATCTCAGGAAGCGTTTCTCCCATTACTCTAAACTCTAGCGGAGGAGTAAGACTTCTTGGAAGTTTTGACCCGACATTTAGCACACAAAGTTTGGATCTAACCCCGAGCAGAATTGCAGATAATAGGACTGTCGCTCAATGTCCAGGAACCATTTTAAGCTCTAATGAATGTGCTCCGATCACGGTAACCGCAAGCGGGATGGGTGGAGATTCAACCAAAGCACATGTAATCCAAGGGTTTAGTATATTTGCAGATGAAACTAAACAAAACTCTTTCGGTATCCGTATCAAAAACGGAGATTCGAATAGTTTCTCCTATATCTTCGGAAATTATATTTCCGGAGGAGAAGGAGGATTAGGAGTCGAAAATTCCGCCGGAACACGAGGTGGGATCTACCTTCTTAGCTCTCCCTCGAATAACCAAATCGATACGAATGTGATCAAGGGTGGATTTGGTGCATCAAATTCTACGGCGGTTTATAGTACTGATTCTAATCTATACTTACTTCGAAATAGAATAAGTGGAGATAAAGCTGTAAACGATTCCCATTCAGTGTGGCTTGTAAATTTTGTAGATTCCTTAGTAGCAATTATAAATAATACAATGAACTTCCGCCCGTATTCGGATGGTTCCGTAACCTCTAAGTTTACTTATGGAATCCGTAATGAAGAGAATACAGCTCTAATTAAGTTCTATATAGCGGGAAACACGATCTATTCGGGTGGAGCTACCGTCGGTTCTAACTACGGAATATTTATGACCGGAGTTGCAACGAACGCGCAGATGGCAAATAACCTGATTGTTGGACAGGGAACAAGTGCAGTCTGTTCTTCCTTTAGCACCACTCCGTCTACTAATGCAGTATTTAGAGGAAACAGTTTAGATTGTCCATCCGGCAAAACGGTCACTGTTGGAGCTACGAATTTTGCGATCTTCTGTAGTGGAAATGGAACTTTTAATATTTCCGGTCTCTGCCTTGTGGCTAATGCTTTTATGAACGATGTTCTAACTGCAACTAGATCAAACCAAAACTTTGTAACGACACCTTCTTTCAACGGTTATCCGATAGCACAACCTTGGCTGTCTATGAATACGGCTACCGGTGGACCTTGCTCAATCGCGTTTGGCGGTGTGGAAACTTCTTCCTATCTAAATAGTTTCGATCCGAATTATAAGTTGGACGCAGTCATTGGAGCACCAGTAACAAGAACCTCATCTTCCGGTGGAACTACACCATTCGGTTCAGATGGGTATTCCATCGGAGCATTCGAGCGAGACGATCCAGGTTGTTTCTAAAAGACAGCATAAATTAAATTATCGAAAAATAATTTCATAATTTTGCTACGCAGATGAAACTAGAAATCGCTGTTGAAGTAGCGTTAGTAGAAAAGAATCGATCAGTTGCACTTCCATAAACATTTACGATGCTCTGCGAATTTCTTTGAGTAGTTGACCAAGCTCCCCCCACCCTTGCCAAAGAGCTTTTAGTTCCAAAAGAACTCAAAGCAAAAGGATTCGTTGAGCTATACAAAGAATACAATTGAATTGCATCTGGTAGCATCCAATCGGAATGACCAGCTAACGTTAAATTATCACAGAATGTTTCCGCTTCGGCTTGGGTAATATTGAAATCATTCGCGGTAACGGAGCCCGCATTACAATCCCCAGTCACATAATCATATAATGAAATGGTTCCGGTTCCGGAATTGAATCCAGTGCACAAAGTCCATAAAAAGTGATTTTTGGAATCAGTAACCGTTCCATTATCATTGTCCACGAGAGTCGCTGTCCCGCAGTTATTTCCTCCCAACGCTGTGATAAAAGAGTCGTTGTTGACGCTATTAATATAAGCATCATTAGCATTCGCAAACGTTACAGGATTCGCAACCGTCTGACCGCAATGGAAAGAATTTAATCCCCCGCCTCCTGCCAATAATAATAGTAAACCGCTTAGATCTTGTTTGGAATCACTACCACAATTGGCTAAAGAAAGATAAGAAAATAAGAATAACAATGTCAGACGTTTCATAGGAAGGAAGATGGTTATAGCTCTTTTTTAGTCAAGCATCGAGCGACACTAAGGAATAAAAATCATGTGATTAGGAATATACGAACATGACAACTAATCACTTTGGATTAGTTCGTTTAACACTGTTTAATGAAGATAAAAGTTTGAGTGAGTATAAGGGATCGGCTTTCTATTGTTAGATTAGAGCAGATTCTATTCTTTAGAAGCTAGCTCTTCCCAATCGGCGACCTTCTTATGTAATTCCTCTTGTAGATGACTCAATCTTTCTCCCGATTTTCTGGCAAGCTCAGGATCGGGAGACTGTAAGTTTTGGACCAACTCCTTCTCCTCCGTTTCCAAAGAGAGTATCTCTTTTTCCAAGATCTCCAGTTTCCTTTTATCTTGGTAGCTTAGGCCCTTTTTCTTATTGTCCGGTTGTTTTTCGGGCGGTTTAGGAGTGTTTGTCTTGGTTTCTTTCTCTTCGTATTCTCTATATTCCAGATATTCAGAATAATTGCCGGGGAATCTGTCGATCTTCCCATCTCCTTTGAATACGAATAGATAGTCGGTGACCCGATCCATGAAGTAACGATCGTGAGAAACCACAAGTACCACTCCCGGAAAATCATCTAAGAATTCCTCAAGCACCGACAGTGTAGGAATATCCAAATCGTTTGTGGGCTCGTCCAAAACTAAGAAGTTCGGATTTTTCATGAGAAGTAGAATAAGATAAAGCCTTTTCTTTTCGCCACCGGACAATCTTTCGATCTTAGTCTGTTGTAATTGGGGAGGAAACAAAAATCTCTCCAAGAACTGAGAAGCTGTCCAAGTAGATCCGTCGTTCATCTTGATCGTAGGAGCAATCTCTTCTTTAACATATTCTAATACTTTTTTCGGACCAGGGAGTTCCTTTCCCAACTGATCGAAATATCCAAAACTTGTATTTAAACCTGCTGCCACATCTCCAGAATCGGCTTTTTCTCTTCCAGTGATCAAATTCAAAAGTGTGGTCTTTCCGGCACCATTCGGTCCCACGATGCCGATCCTTTCTTTACTCTTGAAGACGTAAGAGAATCCGGAGATTAACTCCATATTCGGATATGATTTTTTTATATTCTTTAATTCTAATATTTTTCCGCCCAATCTTCTTCCGGAAACGGAAATATCCAAGACTATATCCTTACCAGCCTTCTTTCTTTCCATTACTTCGATTGCACGATCTGTCCTGGCCTTTTGTTTTGTGCCTCTCGCTTTAGGTTGACGTTTGAGCCATTCAAGTTCCGTTCTGAGAAAAGATCTTCTTTTTGCTTCTTCCTTCTCTTCGATTACCTGCATCTCCACTTTTTTTTCGAGATACAGATCGTAATTTCCGGGATAAATCCTAAAATTCCCTCTATCTATTTCTAAGATACGGTTTGCGATCTCTTCTAAAAAATATCTATCATGGGTGACAAGAAGTACCGCCTTTTCCGTATTTTTCAGAAAATCCTGGAGCCAAAGGATCGCATCTATATCCAAGTGGTTGGTAGGCTCGTCTAACACCAAAAAATTAGATTCGTCGGTTAATGCCTGCGCAAGAGAGACTTTTTTAGCCATTCCTCCGGAAAGTTCTCCCATTTTTCGGGAAAGATCAGGTATATTCAGTTCTCTTAATATGTTTTTAAGTTTGGATTCGAGTTCCCAAGCCTGCTTCGAATCCATTTTTTCCATTGCGAGATGATATTCTTTTTCGGCTTCTTCTCCGCCTTTTTCCAATTCGATACAGGCCTTTTCGTATCTTCTAACTGTATCTAAAAGTATTCCCGAACCTGAAAGTATATGTTCTAGTACGGTTTTATTAGGATCGAATTCGGGAAATTGGGATAGGAATGATATTTTGAGTTCTCTATTTCGGACTACTTTGCCAGTGTCCGGTTCTTCCATTCCGAGTAAGATCCTAAGCAAAGTGGATTTTCCGGATCCGTTGATCCCGAGTAATCCTGTTTTTTCTCCCTCGTCTATCCCAAAGCTTAGGTTTTGGAAGAGTTGTTTTTCGCCAATGGATTTGCCGATCTTATCTACGGAGATTAGATTCATCGCTTCCAGCCTTTTTGAAACCGGATGAGAATCAATTCATTTAAAGACCTATTTAGGGATGGGAAGTTCTATTTTGTATCTGGTACCAGTATCTACCGGTTCCAGTCCCCATTTAGCTTTCAATTTATCCAATAACATTCCGACCAATTGTAATCCTAACCCTTCCGAATTTCTGACATCCACATTTTTAGGAAGCCCTACTCCATTGTCTCCGATCGAGATGGAAAGCCCGTTTTCCATTTTGGAAATGGAGATAAAAATGTCTCCCTTTCGATCTCCTGGAAAGGCGTATTTTAAGGAATTTGAAACTAGTTCGTTGAATACCAATGCAAGCGGTATCGCACAATCCAAATTTAAACGTATATCTTGCGATTCGATGGAATAACCGACTTTTTTATTTGCGCCGTACGATTGGACTAACGCTACGAGTAAGTTATTTAGATATTCCGTGAAGTCCGCGTCAGCTATGGTATCGTTTTGGTATAGTTCCTTGTGAACCAACGCCATGGATTGGATCCTTCTCTCACATTCTTTCAGGATAGAAACTAGCTTTGGATCGTCGATAAAATCCGTTTGTAAACTCAAAAGACTGGAGACTACCTGAAGATTGTTTTTAACCCTATGATGGATCTCCTTCAACATCACTTCCTTTTCGTCCAAGGATTTTCTTAGCGTTTCTTCGTATTGGTATCTATCCGTTACGTCTCGGATAATTTGAGTGGCGCCTATCATATTATGGCTTTCGTCCCGAATAGAACTATAAGTTATCTCGAGTACGATGGAATCTTTGACTAAACCAGAAATCTTTCTCTCCATCTTGAAAACTTCGCCGGTCAATGCCCTACTCCAATTTCGGATAATTCTTTCTCTTTCTTCCGGATCATCGATGGCGATATCCCAAATCCTTTGGCCTACTGTGACCCTTTTTCCATATACTTTCCAAACCATGAGTTCGAATGCAGTATTACATGAGATGACCCTTAGATCCATGTCCACAGCGCAGATAGAATCCTTTACACCTTCTATAATTGCTTGGAGTCTATCGTTGGTTTGTAGGATTTTTCTCCTAAGTTCGCTTAGTTCGAGTTCCGCTTTTTTCCTTTCGGTGATATCCCTGACGATCACCTGCATTAACTTTTGCCCTCTTTGCTCGAATGCCACTCCGGAAACTTCTACAGAGATCTCTGTTCCGTCTTTTCGAATGAATTTTTCCTCTATCGGTTCCAATGGTTCGGACCTGAGCATCGCTTTGAGAACTCTTTCCGCTACAACCTGTCTGGATTCCGGATGGATAAATTCTATGATCGGTTTTCCTTCTATCTCCTCCATAGTTTCATAGCCCAACATTTTAAGACCTGTTTGGTTGATATAGATTACTTTTCCATCCGCATGTAATCCAATCGCATCCGGAGATACTTCCACTAATTTTCTATACTTTTCCTCGCTCGCAAGCAGGGCTGTTTCCCAAACTGTCCTGAGGGTCACGTCCTTTAAGAATATTACGACTTCCTTAATTGCGCCTTCTTTCGATAAAGGGGCAAAGGATACTTCTAGTTCGGAGTTTGGTTGTACCGGGAATAGTCTGGAGAAATGCCATTTAACTTTTGCTCCGGAAAATGCTTTGTTTAGCTGAGCTTGGAAAATTTCTCTATGGGTTTCCGAGATCAAAGAAAGTATCCTTGAATCAGGAAGTAATTCTATCCCGAATTGCCTTCTAACCTCCGATCTTCCGGAAGAATTTACATATTGTATCTTCCCCGCTTGGTTAACTCGGATCACCCATTCTTCCGTGCTATCCAAAAGGATATTCGTGTAAGAAAGTTGGTCTTGAAGTACTATTTCACTCTTTCTTAATGGGGTTAAATCTTGGATGGAACCGTAGATCTGAGTGACTCTTTTTCTAACCGGATCCCAGATCGGATGAGCATGGTCTCTCAACCAACGGATCTGCCCGTCGGGTCCGTATACCCTATATTCGTCCGTTCGAGAAGCTCCGGACAATAATGATCGGACCCTTTGCCGAATCAGATCCAGATCGTCTTGGTGAAAGTATTTTGGGTCTGCGGCAGCCCAGGGATGACTTAAGTCTTCCGCAGTGATCCCACAGAATTTCAGGAATCCGTCGTTTGCCCAACTTAATATTAGATTTCCATTATCTAGTACGTCTACTCGATAAAGATAATCGTTGAACACTTCCGGCGCGAAGGCGCGGATCTCTTTTTCTATTTTTTTCCGAAGATTCCGATTTTGAAACCATTTTAGAAGTTTGGCAAGAGCCATCGTATCTCCGAACAACTCCTAAAAAACCGAAGTTTTCTTGGAGCTTACTTCACTAAAAATTCTTTGTAAGTATTCGCTACTTCTTCGGGCCTTTCCAACATAGGAACATGGCCCATATCTTTTAAGATCACCTTTTTAGATCCTTTGATCCCTTTTTCTAAGACCCCAGCGCCGGAGACGCTCAATACTCTGTCAGTATCTCCCCATAGAATCAGTGTTTTTGCTTGGATCTTATTCATATTTTCCTGTAACGGATAACCTGTAGATCTGATCTGTTTAAAAATATATTTATTAAATTCCGAATTTTTAACCGCTTTTTCCGCAAAATAAGAGGCTAAGAAGGAAGGGATCGGAGGGGGCGTAACAAAAACGAATTTCATCAATTCTTGAAATTCTTCCGCGTTAGTCGCTACTAAGTTATTCTTACCCTTCTCCAAATTTTTGGACAATTCACTTTTTTCGGGACTATTCACGCCCGAAGGAGCGAATAATCCTAAAGATAATATCTTTTGAGGATAAGTTGCCGCATACACTCCGGAGATTGCTCCTCCCATGGAGTTTCCTATGATATGGAATTTTTCCCAACCCAATGTACGAACGAACTCATCCAGTCGTTTCACTTGCTGAGTAACATTATAATCCTGATCCGCAATTCGATCATTCTCCCCAAAACCGGGAAGATCCACCGCCACTACGGTGTATGTAGGAGTAAGCCATTTGGAAAATCTAGTCCAATTGTCTTTATCTCCGCCGAATCCATGGACCATCAGTATTTTTTCGCTACCTTCTCCCCCTTCTAAATACACCCAGTTCCAAGGTTCAATCTTGGTTTGTTTTTTTTCCAGACCGGATTTCCATCTTTCATAGCCGATGCCGGTTTTAACGAGTGTCTCGGAACAATAGGTCAGTCCGAATAAAATTAGAAAAAGGTAGATTGGGAAAAATTTACGATTCATAGTTAGATCACGAATAACGTTTCTTTAATTCTCTAGCGTATGCTAAGTCATGAGTTAAAAGTCTCATTCTTTTCACCAAATAAGTGGTGATCCCTTTATAAAATTTCAGAGCAAGTTCCTTATCTGAATCTAAAATCTGTTGCAGGTGTTCGAAAGGAATTTCCAAAAGTTCGCAACGTTCCATTGCTTCTACCGTTCCGGCTCTTTTTCCCTGATCCAAAAACGGGAATTCTCCGAAATGATCACCTGTGGCGATCGTAGTCACGCTCACATCGTCCCCTTTTTCGGTGGAGGTCAAAATTTTTAGGGTTCCGTACATTACCACATAGAACGCTTTTGCATCGTTCCCTTCTTGGTAAACCGCGTCCCCTTGTTCGAGCACCTTGTATTTTGTCTTCTCCGCTATTTTGGCTAATTCATCCATAGAGAAGCTGGAAAATAAATAAATCTGGTGTAGGATTTCTTCTGTAGTGTGTTGCATGTGTTCCTTACCAAAGACCGAGTATTGAGCCTAGAAAAAAACCATCAAGCTACTTTCCTGGCTTCCGGTCCGGAATTCTAAGACGAAAAACAACTCCATTTTCCGAAGTAAATTCGGAGTTTGCCTTGAGCTGACTGGATAAGATCTCAATGAGCTGGATGCCGATGGTTCCGGAGCCGTTAAGATTTTCTTTTCGAAAGCCTACCCCGTCGTCTGAGTATGAGAAGACGATATTCTGTTCTTCTTTATAAATGCAGACTTGGATTTTTCCCGCACGATCTTTCGGAAATGCGTATTTTAAGGAGTTGGTGAGAAGTTCATTCAAGATCAATCCCAGAGGAATAGCTTTTTCAATACTTACTTCCAAAGAACTCAGATCCAATTGGAGTTGGATGCGGGGAAGTCCTCCGTAGGCCCGTATCAGATTGGAAGAAACAGTGGTAAAATAATTTTCCAAGTCCACCGCAGCAAAATTTTCGGATCGATAGAGTTCTGCATGAACGAATCCCATGGACTTGACTCGGTTCTCACATTCTTGCAAGATCCTTTTCAAGTTCGGATCATCCGTATTCTCATATTGTAAGCCAAGAAGACTGGAAACGACTTGTAGGTTATTTTTGACCCTATGATGTATCTCCTGGAGCATTGCCTCTTTTTCTTTTAAAGATCTTTCCAAAGTCCGGGTCATGGAATTTCTTTCGGTCACGTCCCTTACGATTCCCATATAACGGGAATCGTCGATACGGACCGCATTCACTTCCGCTTCTATAATTTTACCCGATTTACTTTTGAATCTTCTGTTTAAGATGACTGGTTGGCCCATTTCTAATGCAGGAATCCTACGCATTGAATCTGCAAAGCTGTCCTCATCCAGAATATCCTTTAAGCTGAATGTTTGGAGTTGCTCTTTGGTATACTCCAAAAGTTCGCAAATCCTTCTATTCACTTCTAAAATTTTAGTTTCAAAATTTGTAATGATGATGGAATCGGAAGCGCTCTCTACTAGAGAACGATATTTTCTTTCACTTTCTTCTAATAAAGAGATCGCCTTAACTCTTTCCGTTACATCGTATAATATGGAAAATAATACTCTTTTGCCCCCGAATTGTAACGGCCCGCTATACACTTCCATCTCACGGATTTCTCCGTTTTTTAATTTATGTTTGAATCGGAAATATTGCCGGGCTTCAAGCGCCGCTTGTTTCATTTCATCGAAAATTTGTTCCTTCGTAAAGATATTGATATCCGTTATCTTCATTTGCAAAAGTTCTTCTTGGCTGTATCCGTAAAATTGGATCGCTGCTTGATTTGCGTATAAAATATCACCTGAATCCGGATCTAAGATCCATTTAATTGCCTGGTTCGTTTCAAAAATTTGGCGAAAGGGTCTGTCGCTGGATAGGAATTCCTTCCAAAAAGAATTTTCGAGAAGAGCATCGGAACCTTCTTCCATTGGTTCCATCCTGATCCAAAATATTCCGTGAGTAAGGGTCCAATTTGCAATAATTCCGATATTCCCGGGAAATGAGAGAGGGCTTTTTCCCGGCTGCCACGAAAGTACAGCGTTTCCCTTCTCACCTTGGATCTTCTCCGTCCCATCCAAAAAGTAAGAGAGTGGGTTTTGTCTCCAGGACTCCAAAGGAAGATTGGTCTCAATGATCAATCCGGAAGGATCCAGAAGTATGCACCAGTATGGAAAGAAGGAGGATTTCATGTTTTAAACTGGAGAGGACTTTTTCCGGTATTTATTCGACTCTGAAAAATCTTTTTTCAAAACCTCGGTTCAGATCCGAAAAACAAACGGAAAAATAACTTGCAGTGCATTCCCTCGAAAAGGACTTTGCAATAGAACCGAATAGTATAGCGCACGCTACAGGAATTGAAAATATGGATTTGTCCTTCCTCAGTCAAAACAAAGAATTGATCGGGATCATCATGATGCCCTTTACCTACGGATTCGTGGGTTGGTTTACCAATGTGGTAGCCTTAAAAATGACCTTCTACCCATTGGAATTTGTAGGAATTCCTCCTTATTTAGGATGGCAAGGGATCGTTCCGAAGAAGGCCCAGAAATTGGCCTTAAAATCGGTAAATATAATGACCGAGAGGCTTATCAAGGTAGAGGACTTTTTCTCCAAAGTAGATCCGGATCAATTAGAGACCGAATTCCAACCGGTTCTAAACGAGCTTATTCCTTCCGCGACTCATGAGATCGTTCATCATATCAATCCAGTTCTTAGAAAACATTTAGAGAACGGACATGGAGAAGAGATCGTAAGAGCAGTCCAAGAGAAATGCGCTCATACTGTGAAGAATATCATGACGCAGGTAAAGGAAAACGTATCCTCCGTTTTCAATTTCAGATCCTTAGTATTACGTAAGCTCACAGGTCCGAATGTAGAAAGGATCGTAAACATATTCGAAGAAGTCGGATCTAAAGAATTCAAATTTATCGAACATTGTGGCTGGGCTCTTGGTGGAGCGCTCGGGATCGCACAGGCAGTACTTTGGAATTATCTTCCTATCTGGTGGACTCTTCCTATCCAAGGAGTGATCGTCGGATATATTACGAACTGGGTCGCGCTTACTATGATCTTCCGACCTCTTTACGAAAAAAAACTGGGACCGATCAAATACAGAGGATTATTCATCGCAAGACAGGAAGAAGTTTCCAAAAAATATTCCAACGTATTCGCAACACAAGTGCTCACTGCAAGAAACGTATTAGAAGAGATCTTGTACAAAAGAGCTGCCAGAACCCTAGTAGAAACCATCCAAGCAGAAACAGAATCCGCTGCTTCCCGCCTGAATCTAGCCGGACAGTTAGACGAAGAGAACAAGGGAGAAGATTCGGATTTCGAGAATACCAAAAAAGAAGTCATCCGTAAGGTAAGCGATTCCCTAGCAGGAAGTTCTACGAAACTAGAAACTTATATGGGAAGAGCGATGAGCATTGAGAACAATATGTTCAAACGTATGAAAGATCTTCCTCCTGAAGAATTCGAACCTATCTTAAGATCCGCCTTCCAAGAAGATGAGTATGTTCTTATACTGATCGGTTCAGTTTTAGGTGCAATCGTAGGTCTTGTACAAGGGATCTACATGATCACGGTGTAATATGGAGCTGATCAAGGTTACCGAATCGGATCCTGAGTCCTTCCTCCGGAAATTGACAAAAGCTATCTCCGGAGGTGAATTAGGCGCTATTACAAAGTTCGATCTGAAAGAAGACGATTTTTGTATTAAATTCTCGGGATTAGGCGAATCCAGGATCTGGTTTAAGTTACAAAGAGAAGGAGAGGGATTCTCCGCAGTCAAAAAAAGGGAAAAGATTGCTTTACTACATTTAGCATTCAGATCAGAAATGGAAAAAAATTTGGAGAATATTCTGATCCGACTCGGAGCAGAAGTTTCCTAAATATTACAGAATGTTACAATTCGGTTCGGATTCCAAAATAGCAACTCTACCATCCGGAATCCGAATCGCCTATCGGATCTTTCCAGGCAAATCCAAAGTCCCCCTCTTCTGCGTTCATGGCCTAACGGGAAATCTAAAAAACTTCGAACCGATCGCTCAAGGACTCTCCAAAAAAGGTATCACCGTGATCGTATACGATCTGCGAGGAAGAGGAAATTCCGACAAACCTAAGGAAGAATATTCCGCAAGAATTCACGCACAGGATCTGAAAGAACTTTCTACTATATTAGGATATTCTAAAATATCGATCCTCTCTCACTCTTTGGGCGCATGGATTACTCTCAGATTTGCGGAAAAATTCTCCAGTTTTTTGGAGAAGGCAGTTCTGATAGATGGAGGCGGTGAACTTTCCATCAAACGTAAAATTTCCAATCTACTCATGATACAAGGTTCTTTGGCACGGCTTGGCAGGAGGATACCTAGCAAGGAAATCTATCTACAAGAAGCTAAAAAATCTCCTCTGCTTTCCGCCTGGAATAGAAATATTCAGAATTTCTTATTGTACGAACTGGAACCGGTCGGTATACTTTCTAATTCTTTAATGCCCGGGGATACTTTTTACGGTCCGGTGCTCTGCTCTATTCCACCTTTTGTAATAGATTCGGAGCTAAAAAATATGGGAGGAGCGATGAAACCCGCGGGGATCATTGCCAGGATATTTAAGGATCCGAAAGAATTTTTCAAAACCGTCCAAGAAAACAAGATAATGCCCTACTCGACATTACGTTGTCCAGTGCTTGTGATCCGAGCTTTAAAACCGAATTTCAAACCGGGAGATGAACTTTTACCTTCTTCCGCTATCGAGAAGATGAAAGAAAAGATCCAAAATCTAAAAGTTTACGAACTCCCGGACAAAAATCATTATGAATCCGTATTATTGGAAGATAAGGAAAGAGACCTGGAGATTTTCAAATTTTTGAAATATTAAAGCGACTCGTCCCTGTCTTCTTCGATAAAATGGTCTCTTTTAAAAAATACATAAAGCAAAATTAAGATCCCTGTTAAAACTGCCGACGCCAAACGAAGATCATATTCGGATCTTTTGAATATTTTACCTTCTCCAATAGCCGGGATCTTTTTAGGCTGGATCGTAAATCCGTTTTGAGTCGCAAGCTCCTCTACTCGGACCAAATGAATGATCGGAATTCCTAAATTTGCGAATCGTCTCATGACGGAATCTTTTCCGTCTCTGATCACGGGATGTTTCAGATTCAAACCGGGTGAAAATTCTCCCGCATTCTTTTTGGTTCCGACGGAAACAGTCCCTCCGCCCACATTGATATAAGCCTTGTATTTCAGAATAGGGATCTCCGAAGAATATAATCCTATTCTTTCCTCCAGACTTTCCGAGTAGTTTTTAGAATGGAGCATTGTGAGAGAATTTTTGGAGACGGAATTTTGTAGCTTCTTAAACCCTTCTTTCGATATTCCGAAAGCTTGGTCCTCTATTCCTCCCCAACTATAGGCTAAGGACCTATAAGGAAATAACCCTTTGGTATAAAATAATATCTCCATATCCGGCCATAAAAGTTCGGGATCGTTCGCACCCCATTGGGAAGAAGTCATACTAGAGATAATTACGAGTTTCAGTTCCAAAGTTTTAGCGGCGGAATACACTGCAATATTCAAAGCAGGAAAAGAACCGGAAAGAGAAACTGCAACTGTATCTTTTTTTTGAACACCTGCTTGTATCAAATACTCTAAAACTAAAGCGCCAAAGTTCGGATTAATAGAGGTTTGTTTTGCTCGAAGCGATCCTAAATTGCTAGTAATAGGAGTAAAAAATTCTCCGATCAGTCCGGAACCGGAAGGATCAAAATCCAAATCGATCTTTTTGTTCTTAGATCCTTTGTATAGCTTAATCTCTTCGAACGCTTTTTCAGTGAGTTTTGCAGCTTCTATTTTTTCGGAATAGTGTTCTTGTATTTTTTCGGAACGAAAATGTTCCACAAGATACATTCCAAAAATCGAAAATAATGCAAGGACCAGGTAATAGACGACGGATTTGTCGGAAGATTTCCAATACATTCCCTTCAAGGCAATAACTCCTTTCCGAGAAATAAAATTAATATCAAACGAACGATTACGGAAGCAGTGAGTAAAGATGCAAAAGTTTCCAACCAACCTTGTCTATCCATCCAAACTGCGATAAGCCCAGGAATGATATGACCGACCGCCTTTACTTCCGATCCCAGATGGATCATTTCCGTAAAAAACAAGGGAAAAAACCATTCGTTGCAGATTGTATCCAACACGAAGCCGAGCAAGAGAAGAATTGCAGTCCTTCTTTTTCCGTACAATATTACAAATTTTGAAATAATCTTTCCTAAACCGAAAACACAAGCACTCACGAATAATGTCAGAAGAATGCTGATTGGTTCCTGAAATCTTAATGCGAAATACCCCGGGACTACGAGCCCGCCGGCTATCCCGAAAAATTCGGAAAAGAATAAACTGATCCCTAAACCTAATCCTATAGAAATGCTTAATAAATCCATATTAACCTTTCTGCATTTCCTTTCGTTTTAAACATTCCAGAAGTTCTAAACCCAAGCCGCCTATATTCCCAAGCCCGACTACCATCGAATCGGAAGGTAGAGACCTTTCTAAAAAATTTAGTATTTCATTAGCATTTAAATATTTCAGATCTTCTAATTTAGAATTTCTTACATTCAACTTCGAACAGGTCTTTTTAAATACCTCCGTTTCTTCTCCCGTAATCAAAATTAAGTCTGGAATATTCTTATTCCAGGAAAGGATTTCTTTTGCCATTTGTTCCGATCTTTCCGGTCTGTCCTTTCTACAATTAACAAGAGCGACTTTATATTTGAATTCAGTAAATCGGAGGATCGCATTCTCCCAAATATCTGCGGCGGATTTAGGATCGTTCGCCGCAAAACCGTTTGCAAATGCGATTCTTTTTGTCCCAATATCGTATTCCGTAAAGAACGTAGCCCCCAAATCCGGAGAATGGGACCACATTCCTTGGATCGCAATCTCGGGTTTTACCCCCAAGGATCCACATACTTCTAGGGCTAAAACAACGTTTTCGGGATGTTCATAATATGCAAAACCTTGCATATAATTTAGATCAGCATATTTTTCGAGACGAGCGGGAACAATTTCCGTATTCTTTCTTTTACTTATCTTTTCAAAAAACGGAAAAAACTCCTTTTCCGAAGTGAATAAGATTTTTGATTCCGGGATGGAGCCGCTTATAGCCAAAGCTACGTCCTTCTTCTCAGGGCCCATAATTTCCAAATGATCTTCTCTTACATTCGTGATGACTGCATGAGTAGCCTTGATTAATTTTTCTTCCGAAACTTTCTGATTAAACGGCAGAAGAGCCATACATTCCAAAACGATTACATTCGCCCCTTGCCTAACTGCTTCTTTGATCGCAAACTTCTGCTCTAAAATGTTGGGAGCGCCATATCTGATGATATTTTTTTCATCACCGTTAGGCAGGATCAGTCTAGGAACTGTTCCTGTGGTTTTAGCAAGAACGGAGAACCCGCCTTCTTTTAAACCGGATGCAATGAGTCTTGTGACTGAACTTTTTCCTCGAGTTCCGTTTACATGTATTCGGACCGGGATCTTGTTCCTTCTGGCGATATGAAAAATATATTCTACCGATCCGAATCCCAATATGATCAGGAGCAATGGAAATAATATAAGAAATTCGGACACGTAAAGAAGGTCCTTCCAAATAAGCTCTTAGGTCAACTTAGATTAGGTCAGGTTTAAAGAAATCAATGTGATATCGTCTTGTGGATCCTTTTCTCCCAAATGGGCTTTCATTTCCTTTATGATCTGAGAATGTAATTCTAGTCCGCTCAGTCCGGACTCTTTGTAAATTTTTTCGATCCGTTCTTCTCCGAAAGGATTTTGTTCGGAATCGAATTCCTCAAAGATCCCGTCGGTTAACATTAATATGGAATCTCCCTCCGAATAATCGTATTCTTCTTCCAGATATTCCATTTTTGCATTCAAACCTAAAAGAGATCCCGTTCTTTCCAAAGGTTTAATCCCTGATTTGGACTTCCATAAAAGTGCCGGGTGACCTCCGGATGCGAATCTGATTTTTCTTTCTACCGTATCCACATCCAAGATAAAACAGGAAAAATACATCTGCAGATTTTTGAAATTTCTGCAATAATCTATATTGATCCCTTTGATCAGTTCTAAAGGAGAATCAGCCAAATATTTTAGAGGTTCGTAAACCCCCTTGATTGTCATCGTCACAAGTGCAGCCTGGACCCCATGACCGGTAGCATCTGCCAGGATTACCCTAAGGACTCCGGGACGAAATTCGAATATATCGAACCAATCCCCTCCAACTTCCATTACCGGAACGTAATTTACAAAAGTCTGAACTCCCGGAATGGAATAATCGATCGGAGGAAGCAAACTGTTCTGCACTCTTTTAGCCAGATTCAATTCCTCTTTCATTAAACGATAAAATTTGGAAAGTTCTTTAGACCGGGATTCCACTTCCGCTTCCAAATTTTGTAGGAGGTCCAACCTTTCTCTGTCGACCGTTTTGAGCTCTTCTACTGTTCCCCTTAATTTCCTTTGGATAAAAATTCTGTCGGTAATATCTCGAAGAATAAGAGTATATCCTTTTCCGGAAGAAGTGTTTACTTTGGAGACGGAAACTTCTAAAATGGGTTCCGTTCCGTTCTTACGTCTCGCACGAAGTGGACCAAAGATCCCCCGGTCCGGATTTTCCCCCACCTGATATAATACTTTGGAAATATATTTTTTATGTCTGGATGGAAGTAGAAAATCCAAAGACTTTCCATTTACTTCCCAGGAAGAATATCCAAATAACTTCTCCGCTGCAGGGTTCATCATTACGATTTCCATAGATTCGTTCACGGAAAGAATGGAATCTAAAGAAGTTCTTACAAGTTCGGAAAGCCTTTCTTCCGATTCCTTGAGTTTGACTTCTCCTTCTTTTCTAGAAGTTACATCACGCAAGTAAACCGCTATGTCTTCGATAGAGGGAAAGATGCGGACCTCGTACCAGATATTCTCCTTTGGATCTAAGATCTCCAGATCTTTGGGGAGTCCGGAATGCATTGACTCTATCATAGCGGGGAATAAGGAAGTGTAATTGAATTGAGGAAGTATTTCGGGCAATCTTTTGCCGACTAAATTCTCCCGGATAATATCCAGCAGTTTTTCGGCTTCGAAGTTGGCGTATAATATCCTGAGCTCTCTGTCTAAGGACAAAAATGCGTCCGTAATTCTTTCTAAGATCCGAATTACATCTTTTCTAGAAGCGGATTGGAAAGGAGTTCGGATTCCGGAAGTTTTTTCCTCTGCTTCTGACATAGGAGATCAAAAGTATCTCCTCGCCTAAAGCAAGGTCAAGAAATCTTTTCCGAAGCCGGGATCATGATATGAAATGTGGCGAACTCATCCTCGGAACTTTCTACCTCTATCTCTCCGCCCATTTCCCGAACGATCTCATAGCTGACTGAAAGTCCTAACCCGGTTCCGACCGAGGTTGGTTTTGTGGTGAAGAATGGATCGAAAATCCGATTTAGATTCTCTTCGCAGATCCCGAGTCCCCAATCTTTGACAGTGACCCTAACAAACCGGGTATCTCCCCTCTCAACAACCGATTGTGATACTTGGAACTTCTTAAGATCGGTCTCAAAAGGGTATTTTTCGTTCAAAGAGTCTCGTGCGTTAGTGATCAAGTTTAGAAAAACCTGTTTTAGTTTTTGAGGTTCACCGATCACAAGCGGGATTTCGGTGTTTGTGTCCACCAAACTGTCTAATCCTTCTACTCGAATCCCATCCCGTACCAAAAATGGCATTAGAAGCTGAATGGAAGAATATAATATTTCTCCCGTGGAAACGTGGGCCTTTAAACCTTCTTCTTTATGAGCAAAACCTAATAGACTTCTTACGATCCCGGAAATTCTTTCACTTTCCCGGATGATCACTTCCATATTTTTGGAAAGAGATTCGTTCTCTTCTACCTGAGTGCGAACAAGTTCGGCGTAATTTAATATACCTGTAAGAGGATTATTAATCTCGTGCGCAACACCTGCGGCCAAAGTCCCCAAAGCTTCCAACTTTTGTCTATGTCTTTGAGACTCCATTCTTCTCAAACGATCTGAATCTGACTCTTTTTGTTGAGTGGTATCGGAGATCGCAAGTAAGATTGCGCTGATCTCTCCCTGTTTAGTAACGGGAGAAATTCTAATATAATAATGGCTTCTTTTGCCGGTGAAACTACTCCATTCCTCGAATGCTTCCGGCTTTCCTGTGCTCAATACTCTGGAAATCACAGACTGTAATTTTAATGAATCAGATGTTTTTAATACTTCGAAAAAGTTTTTCCCTTGGATCTCTTCTGCAGGAACGCCGGTAAACGTTTTATTGATGAATAATACATTCCCGTTCAGATCCATGATAACCACAAAATCCATTCCCTCCATCAGGAAAGAACGCCAGCGATAGTCAGAATCTTCTAAAGAATAATCCTTTAGAAGTCCTTCTTCATCCAACTCTTGTAATTGGACAAGGACTCTACCTTCTTCCGTCGGGATCCTGTTCGCTCTTACATATACTTTCTTATATCCGTTTACGGAAAGAAGTCTTGTTCTTGCGGAAAACACTTTAGGGACTTCATGCTTAAATCTGTCCATGAATGCGTCCATCAGGCTTTCCGTATCGTCCGGATGCGCGAACTGGGACCATTTCATTCTTCCTTCTATCTCCGTTTTTTTTCTTCCGGAGATGTCTTCGAACTTTTGGTTTACTAAGGCAATTGTCCCATCCGCTTCCACTAAAAAAGCAGCTAACGGTTGGTATTCAAATAGAGTACGATATTGGGAAGAAGATGCGTTGGTTAATGTGTGTTCTTGATTCAAAACCTTCTTCCTCCCCATTTTCTCTGTATAATAAATGGGAAGAGAGAGCTTGTTTAAATATTACAATTTTAGAAAAAAAAGATGAACTAGGATAAGTTGAGATGCAGGTTTGTCGTGAATTGGAGTGAAATCGTGATAATTTACTACTGTTGCTTCTTATCCGTTAGAATAGAAGCAACAGATTTAACACAGAATTGTCAGTAAACTTTCAGTAATTCTACTTCGAAGATCAGGGTAGAATTCGGAGGGATGGTGCCGGCTCCTGAGCTTCCGTAGCCCATTTCGGGAGGGATGGTCAATTTACGGACCCCACCTTCTTTCATACCTTGGACCCCTTTATCCCAGCCTCGGATCACTTGTCCAGCACCTAGGTCAAAACGGAACGGGGTTCCTCTGTCTTTGGAGCTATCGAATTTTTTTCCGTTGGTAAGCCAACCTGTATAGTGAACTGTTACGTTAGACCCATTGAAGGCCTCTTTTCCGGTCCCCTTTTTGATGTCTTTAATCACCAGACCGCTGCCTTGAGCGAATACTCCCAGGCTCAGAACGAATGCTGAGATTAAAATTGCGGTTAATATATGGATTCTTTTTAAATTCATTTTCCTCTACCTCCAGTACGTCTGACCGAACTTCCAAAACCTCCTGTGGTCTGGCTACCATGTACCTTATTGTGACTTGGCCCACCTTTCACAGTTTGTTTTTTATCGAATTCCTTTTTCCATTCATCGGCGTCTACCACCGTTAATACTTTTCCGGAAACCTCGTACTTGTTTAAAGCTTCCAGGGCCTTTTTTGCCGCCCCATCTTCCATTTCTAAAGAACCGTAACCCAAAGATCTCCCCGTGAGTTTATCCTTTTTAATGGAAATATGTTCGGCCTTTCCGTATTTGGAGAATAATTTTTCCAAATCTTCTTCCTTCCATTCCTGGGGAAGATTGCCCACTGAAATCTTCATACCGCCTCCTTTCTATAGTCCGTCCCGAAACATAGGTACCCAATATGTATTTGATTTCGGGCTTCAAGAACCTGGCCGTTAGACAGGTTCTTATTTCGCGACGATCGATTCACCGGTCCTTCGCTTTCTAAAAAACCGGTTAGATCACCCATTCTTTCAGGTCGGGGGGAAATCGAAAGCGCATTTCATATTCTGTATTTTGAAAAAGAAACCCGCGGAAATTTGGGTTGAGGCTCCTACTTTGCCTTAAATACTACCCAAAACACCCTTTCGGGATAGGACTACATGGATATCTTCTTAATCATCGTAGCAGTTATGGCTGTACTCGGGGTAATGGACTTACTCGTCGGAGTTTCCAATGACGCAGTGAACTTTACGAATTCAGCAGTCGGTTCTAGAGCGGCTTCCAGAAAAATCATCCTAATCGTTTCTACATTCGGTATCTTACTCGGAGCATTGAGTTCCAGCGGAATGATGGAGGTCGCAAGAAAAGGGATCTTTCATCCTGAATTTTTCAGCCTTGCAGAGTTGATGTTCTTATTCTTAGCTGTGATGGTTTCAGATATCATCCTTCTGGACTTATACAATACTTTAGGACTTCCTACTTCTACTACCGTGTCTTTGGTGTTCGAATTATTAGGCGCGTCTTTGGTTTTGGCGCTTCTCAAAGCGGATACATTAAACGATGCATTTAAGATCATAAACTCGGAGTCCGCATTAAAAATCATCTTTGGGATCGCACTGTCTGTGATACTCGCATTCTTTGCGGGATTGATACTGATGTTCTTCTTCCGATTGATTTTCAGTTTCCGTTTGGATAAAACGATGAGATGGTTCGGGGGAATATTTTCCGGGCTCGCGGTCACAGTTGTGATCTTCTTCATTCTTCTTACGGCAATGAAAGGGTCCACTTTTTTAAACAATGAAACATTAGCTTGGATCCAGGCCAATTTTAAGACCATTCTCGTATTAAGCTTTATAGGTTTTTCAATTCTATTTCAGATACTGATCCTCTCTAAAATAAACGTTCTAAAGATAGTAGTATTATTCGGAACGGCAGCGCTTGCAATGGCGTTTGCAAGTAACGACCTAGTGAACTTCATAGGCGTACCTATCGCAAGTTTACAAACCCACGAATTGATCAAAGCCGCTAATTGGGACGCAAACACGATGGCAACAGGCTTAGGAAAAGAAGTCATGACCGACAATAGGCTTCTGATCGGCGCTGCATTGATCATGATCTTCGCGTTATTCAAATCCAAGAAGGCGGAAACTGTCACCAGAACGGAAGTAAGTTTAGGTTCTCAAGGAGAAACCATAGAGGCATACCAATCCAGCTTAGTTGCAAGAGTATTCGTCCAGATTGCGGTCGGTATCTATTATCCAATTAAGAGAATTTTACCTTCGATCATTCGTAATTGGATCTCTTCCAGATTTAAACAAAGCGGAACCTTAGAATTAGTTCGTTTGCATGAAAGCGATGCATTCGATCTATTAAGAGCTTCCGTAAATATACTTATAGCCTCCGCGCTTATTTTGATCGGAACGATCGAAAAACTTCCACTATCCACTACTTTTGTGACCTTCATGGTTGCAATGGGGACCTCGCTCGCAGACGGGGCTTGGCAAAAAGAAAATGCGGTCAATCGTGTTAGCGGAGTTTTAACGGTCGTAGGCGGATGGTTCATGACTGCGGTCTTTGCCTCCTTCACTGGTGGATTTATCGCGGCGTTATTCTATTACTTCGGTTTTGCGGCAGTAGTCGTCGTTTTAAGTTTCACATTTTTTCTGGTTCTCGCATTCAATCGAATTCACAAGAAAAGAAAGGCAGAATATGACGAGAATCTGGAAAAACTTCTTCTACTCAGCAAACATCCTGAAAAAGCGCTTTCAAAATCTCTTTCTTCCCTATTAGGAAATTTGTTATTAGCGAAGAAGGCGATGAATACACTTTCTTCCGGTTATATCGGAGGAAAGAAGAAGGATTTCAAACAGGCTTCTAAAACACTAAAGAACCTGAAAAAAAATTACGAATCTTCTATCTCCGGTTTTTTAAGTCTGGTAGATAGACATTTCGACGAATCCGATTTCCAATCCATCCATCCTTTTACGAACGCACTCGGTTATATCGATCGTATCACTGAAAATCTTACAAATATCCATAGAAACACTTCCGAAAAGATAGATCGTTTTCAAACAGCGCTCACCAAGGACGAAAGAGAAGATATAAAAGAATTACGTAAACTAGCGGAAGATCTTTTCGAACTTTTAGCACAGTCGGACAAAGTCCCAGGCTTAGTGGAAAAGGCAAGATCCGCTAAAAAAACGAAAGAACTTTCGGATCTCAAGGTCCGAATCTACAAAAATCAGATGAAACGTATCCGCAAAGGAGACAGCAAATTAAAATCTAGCGTAGCCTACTTCTTAGTGATAGAAGAGTTAGTAGATATTAACGAAAACTTATTCGCTTTGGCGGAAGAACTGGTCTGGGTTCTACCTTGGATCGAGGCCAAGAAAAAACAATTTGCAAAAGGAAACTTCGGTCCTTCCAAATTGGAATTTCCAAAAACAAAAGATAAGAAGAAAAAGAAGAAGTAATATCACATGGAGCTTAATTCCCACGCAGAGGCGCAAAGTCGCGGAGAACTGAAAAAAGTTTTGTAGGAATTCCAACATCTACCTTACTTTAAACCCTCTGCGGCTTCGCGGCTCTGCGTGAGAACCCTTTGCGTCTTTTATCCGGCGTACTTAGAATACAGGATCGGCCCGAAAGCGGTCACGAGTAAGGTCAGTGTAAGAACGATGATCGGAATTACGATATGTTCATGCCTTGCAAAAAAACCTTTTCCTTCTAGGCTCTTATCTTCTACCAAAAGGTCTCTCACTACGTGTTTGGTCAACAAGTGGTTGAGTGCAACCGGCGGAGTCAAATAGCCCAGCTCGAAGGAAACAAGCGCAGTCATCCAGAAATTTAAAGGATGGATCCCATTTGCTTTTGCAATCGGATAAAGAGTCACTGAAACCAGGATCACTGCACCGTAAGGGTCCATTAGCATTCCAATGATAACAAGAGCGAATGTTAAGATCAGCATCGCGGAGAATGGAGAACCAAGATGAGTCGGGAATAGATTGATCACTTCCGATCTTTCGAAAACCCCACCCATACAAGCGGACAATCCCATCAGAAGGAGAAGCGCTCCCAAATGTGAGCCCGCATCGTAAGAAGTTCTGGAAAGTTCCACTTCTTCGTTATGAGTTTCTCCTTTTTCCAGTTTTTCCTTTTTGGAAATTCTATAATCTATGAATAGAAGCGCCAACATAGCGATCGGCAGTATGTAAGGTGCAGTTCTTTCATCGAAATGAGTTCCGAGTGCAAGAACGATCGTAAGAACGATAGCGATAGAAATCACCAAATACACCGAGAACGATTTAAATGCTAACAAAGATTTTTTGAATGCATCTTGTTCCGGACGGATCTTCCATGACTCGGTTCTACTAAACCAACTCACTATCAAGAATAGAGTGGAAGAAAGTGCAAACACTCTCCAACCCCAATGGAATAATTCGTCGGTTGTCACTTCCAAGTTTAAAGAAGCTACGATCACAACGAGTAAACATGGAGGTAAAACCACTCCCAAACTTCCAGACATCGCGGTGGCTGCCAGCGCTCTTTCCTGACTTGCACCTGCCCTTCTCAACTCCTTGAAGATTGTAGCTCCCAGTGCTAAGACTACAATCCCGGAAGCTCCGCTATAAGCAGTAGGAAGAGCTGCGACAACAACAATGATCACCGCCATTAGTTCCGAAGGGAATTTCCATGGGTTCAGAAGATCAAAGAACCTTCTTCCCAAAGAGGTATCTCTCAAAAGAATACCGGTCCAAACATAAAGACCGATCTGGATATAAAGCTGAGCATGCGCGGTCAATTTTTGCAGATAGATCGCAAGTCCGGCCGGGTGTTTTTCCAGAATGAAAAAATATAATCCGCAGACAAGTGCCATCCAAGCATATAAAGGAACGCATAATAATGCATGGGAAAATTTGGTATTTTGTTTACCTTCTCCATTCTTAAAAACAGGATTTTTTAAATTATAGAAGTTTAAACCTGCTAAAAGTATAAGTCCCGCGATCCAAAGCACTTGGATCTGTGCTTCCACACCTTTTTGAAGAGGATACATGAACGCTGCAGAAACCATGACGATCGTATTCGCGATAATCTGGCTCCATTCGGTGATCTTTTCCTCTTTGGAATTTTCAGGATTTCGTAATGCGATATGGTATCTTCTGGTAGTAGAAACTGTTCCGGCTACGATCAGTAAGAATACCATAGTCATCGGAATATAATCTATGGCAGAGATAGTGATCCAAGAAAGCCTACGTTCGAATCCGCAATATAATTTCTGACCGGTAGTGAGAGAGCCTGCAAGCTTCGTAAGCTCCAATTGTGTTTCGGTAGGCCCTGTTGGAGCTCCTACATTCTTCTCACCCGAAGTATCCCCAAGACCGATATCATCCAAAGCGTCCATGTCCGCTTGGCTGACTTCCGCTTTTGTATCCGCTTCCGCATTCGGGTCGGCAATACAAACATTTCGGATCATTGCATAGTTAGGCCAAATACTGCCGCCTAAGCCGAGCAGTCTAGCTTGGACTAGCTGGCTTCCACTTTGAACAAGGGGTACAAATAAAAAGAATAATACCGCCCAGGAAACGATTTTTCTCCACATAGAATATCCTCTGGAATCTGCGATTGGTTGATATAAGATAAGCGGGAAAGATTTTTCCCGCCTTTTTTCTGTTAGTTTTGGAAATTATTCCAGGTTATCCGCGCACTCAGCGGCTTCTTTATCCGCGCTGCAACGAACCCTTTTCATAAGTTTCAGAATGGTAGGATGATATACTTTTTTATCTCTCAGCCTGATCCTGACTTCTCTAAATTTCTCGAAATAGTTTTTCTGAAGATCTTTCGGAACTTCTATCCAATATTTTGCCGGAATTTCCTGCTCCGCCTTTTTGGTCAAAGAAAGCATCGCATCAAACTGAGTTGCTGCCCATGCTCTGGAAGTATTCCCGAAACCTTCCGCAAAATCCTTATGACGAGCCACGATCTGGAAAGTCAATTGCCCAATAGGAAAACGAACGATCCCGCCATTTGGAGAAATTCCTTTCATGAGTTCCAAAGGTTTGATCCCGATCGCAGGAGAATAACAAGCATCCGCTCTTCCGTTATTAAAAATACCCGCAAAAGTAGCGATCTCAGCAGGAACCATAGAAGCTCCTACAATGTCCACCATGGTAGTGGCAGCTTGGTCGTAAGTTAAAGTAGCGATCTTTCTTCCGGCCAAGTCCTTAATATCTTTCAGATTCTTATCTCTTAATAAGAGATAAACCGCACCGCCCGGGAACATAGCCATTGTCTCATATTCGCCGTCTGTGTTCAGTTCTCTCACTTTAGGATTTGATAATGCTTCGATAGTTTTGCGTAAAAGGTCGTAACTTGGCAATGCACCGATCGCTTCGATGGATCCTGACTCATGCACATAACTTCTTACTCTAAGAGAAGTTAAGAATGCCATATTACATTTTCCGGCTTTGAAATCGGAGTTGGCCACCACTTCGTCCGTATAAGCTTTTAGATCCAGACGAATTCCCCATGTTAAAGCTTGCGCCTGGTATCTTTGCGCCGCTTTAAACACATCTCCGTGCGCTCCGGAAGGATCGAATACGCACATGGATCGATCCACCGTCTCCGCTGCTCCCACACCTACGGACATCCAAGTCCCGAGAATGATTACCGATAGAATGAGAAACTTCTTCATATATTTTTTTCTCCTTAAGGTCCCTTTTTTTTCGTTTTCCACCCAAGAACCCGCTCAAAGATCTTTTAATAGATCGTCTTCTTCTTTATTATTTTTCTTTTTTCCCGGGAAAGAGGAGAAATTAATCGGTCCCCTATGTCCGGTCTCTTTCATCCAAATTTTATCGGATTCATGACGTGATAAATTTTCCGCAAACGCTTCCAAGAATAGATATTCTTTCTTCGCAGGGATCTGGCTGAGAACTTTAGAATGTTCTAATATAAGTTTTTTGATCTTTTCCACGTCGCCCTTTCCGGCAGCTGCTTGGATCTGGAATGCACGAGCTAAACGGACTCCCACTTTGTCGCCTATCTTTACCGCCTCTTCCATTTGTTTATTCGGATCTTTTCCTTCCGGAGTAGCACCAGGAACGGAAAGCCATACAACGGCCTCCAATGCTAAAGGAGTTCCCCACCATTTTTTTGGATCCAAACATCTGGAGGCGCCTGCAACTACGCTTGGCACTTCTCGAGTAATCCCTGCATATCCTTGGGATGCAAAGTCGTGAAGGATCGCAAGTAAGCCGGAAGAAAGTCCTACTAAATAATATAACTCTTCGTCTTCGCTGATAGAAGGACATTTTCCATTCCATTCTCCGAAGTATTGGAGAAATCTATTATGCGCGTCTCCATATCTTTTTGCAGCTACCCCATGATAACGGATCTGTCTTGCCTGGTGATCCAGAGCTTCCTCTCCCTTACCTTTTCGAACAGCCGCAATATATAAAAGTTCTGCTTCTTGGGCTTGCTTCTCTGCGCACATTCCCGCGCCCATTTGCGCTACCATAGTAGCAAGTTCCACAGAAGCTCCGGTCCTTTCGAAAGAAGCTACCAAAGGTCCGAGTGCCGTTCCACCTGTACAGATCGCATCCAAATCGTCGGAAGCAAGGTAATGAGGGACCAAATGGTCTTGGGCATAAGAATTTAAAGTTTTACCGGTAACTCTATATACGATGGAACAGTTTGCCAGGGTAATTGTAACAATCGTTACAAAAAAAAGGATTCGTTTATTCATTTTATTTCGGGGGTTATTTTTTACTTAGAATATGGGGGATTCTGGAAGAACGTACAGAAGGGATTTACTTCGTCCAATATTTTTTTTCTAATGGGTGTTTTATTTTATAGTGCGGTGTTTCCAAAAATAATCAACCCACAGGAGAAGTGACACGTATCTTTTCTATGAGTGAAACTGTCTCTTGGTCAGGTTCCACACCTAATTCTTTTTTCAGGATCTTCTTCATGTCTTCGAATTTACGCAAAGCTTCGTTCTTACGATCAAGAGATTGTAAAGACTCAAAGTGAAATCTCCAAGCTCTTTCATCCAGATCATCTAAACGGATCCAACTTTCAGAATCGGAAAGTAGAGAATTTGCATCCCCTGCCTTCTGGGAATATTCGCATAAGATCCTATAAATTTCGATCAGGTTCTTGCGCAGATATTCACGTTTCAGTTCCGATTCAGGAAAATACAGATCGAATTCGAAAAAGTCTCCCGTATACAGCTCTTGCGCTTCTCTATAAGATTGTACTGCCTCTTCTTCTTTTTTGTTACGAAGAAGTTTACCTGCAGTTTCATACCTTTTCTCAAATTCCACAAAGTCCGCTTCGACCAGTTCGGGATGGAAGAAGAGCCTATCCTCTGCAAATACAACCGCTTCCGGGTTTCCTAATATTTTACGGAGACGGAAAAGTAGAGCATGCAAACTATTGAGCGCATTTTTCTCGGACATCCCAGGCCAAAGATTCTCTAATAATTCTTCTTTGTGAACTCCCTTGCCGAAACGAACTAACAGAAGTTTGATGAGTTTGAGTAGTTTTTTCTTACTGGAATATTCGGCTGCCGGGATCTTCTTACCATCCAGGTCCAATTCCAACGGACCTAGGGCCCTTACACTTAACTTTTTAGGATTGCGGCCTTTTTCTTTGAGGGACTTGGAATCGGCACCTTCTCCGCTTGTTTCCTTAGCTTGTGATCCAAAAGAAGAAGTTTCCGGTTTGGTGAGCCATTTGGAAACGGATTCCTTAAATTCTATTCGAACTTCCCTTTCGGACTTATTTACCGTAAGGAAGCTATCTACGCAGAACATAAGGATCAAAAAGCTAAAATGAGAAGTATACGGGATGCCGAGTATATCGCTCGCGACCAATATATCTGCGATCAAACTCGCAAAAAATAATACCAATCCGTAGAATAGGAAATGGTTCCTGAATCTGTTCTTTCTGAACTGATTCATTACCTTAATTACCGTCCATACGATCATCAAAATCCCGGAGAGGAAGATAAATTGCATGATAGTAGGCTGATCGGTTTCGTAGATCACAATGCCCAAAGAAGGAAAATGTTTTGGGTGGGCAACGCTCATAGTATAAGCGTTCGGATCCTGCAATAATATTCCTGCAAGGATCAGGTTCATAAAAACGTACAGAAGAATGAAGTCTCTGCTAAAAAGTTTTTTATAATTATTCACGAAGAGCGCGATAAACGTTGCGAATATAGCCGCAGTCGCATTCTCCATTCTTTCCCATATTAAAGCTTTTTCTGGATTATCTACGTTGATGGTTTGGATAAAACAAAACAGATATCCTCCATATGCAACTTGCAATAGTGCAAAGTATAGAAGATACGCTTGTTTTCGATTTCTAAAATATAAAACTAAATTATGAATCGTACGGTAGACTAATACAGTCACCACCAAGTAACATGAAAGCTGGTAATACGTCATATCCACTTTTCGTTTCCTATCTTATCCGGATTCCTGCAACCCATTTATGAAAACGGGACAAAAATTGTGACTAAATGCTCACTATTTTTAAATGCAAGTATTTGAATGGATTTCCTTTTCTTTTTTATAGCACGTTCTAACGATCGTTATGAAATAATGAATACTGTTCGATACAAATCGAACGAAAACTTTTGCGAAACTGTAGCAAAAGAAAATCAAAATTACGCAATACTAATTGAGTGAAGACTCACTCATAAGTTTTTTGTAATTTAGTAATCCAAGAAGCTCTTCCTTAAAAAAAAACCGAAAGGGTCTTTCCCTTTCGGTCATTTCGACATCTAGTTTTTCGAAATAGATAGGAGTGTTTTAAGGGCAGACAATCAGAGATGCAGGATCTGTTACAGCTTGTCCTACAAATCTCATTCCTCCTAACAGATACGGATCTGCAACTTGAGGAGAATTCAAGGTGAAGAATTGTACCTTATCACTCTTCGCACTGATCGCGCAGGACTGAGTTCCTGCAGGGTTGATCAATTTAGGGAAAGTGATATCAGGAGGCATTGGGATCTCTTTCATAATACTGTTTACCATCGGGATCACAAGAGTGGTGACTAACGGAGAGATCACGGACTTGATACCGTCAGGATCCAAACCGAATGGATTGTAAGTTTGTCCTTCCAATACTTCCACTGAATAATCCAAGTTGTTGATTGGATCCAAGATCACTTGAAGCGCATTCAAGTTAGTAAGCGCGGGGTTATTTGTAGGGTTAGAGAACATTTTGAAACGGAAGTCCGCATCCGCCGCAAAACTGATCCTAACTGTTCCCAAAGTTTGTTGGTAACCGTTCGCTCTAGTATCCGCTTGGCAATCCGTAAGCTCTTCGTCCACAAGACCAGTGCAAGAGGTTGGCTTCTTAGCGATGATCTGTAATTGCATTTCGGTGAAATACAATCTCATCTTAGGCACTCCAGCAGAAGTCATTGGTTTGAACTTCACATTGGGTGCGTGGATCGGAGACATCACCATATCTATATCATCATACGATTTTACAGGAGGTGCGATCGCATTAGAACCGTTCAGACCTTGTAACTTGTTTCTTCCTGGCACAAGGATCGTAACCAAAGGAGAAGCTTTTAAGAAGGAAGTGGTCAATGCGAATAACGGATCTGCACCTGCAAAAGCGTTCATTCCGTCGATGAATGCCTTATTCAGAACGATATCCAATCCCCTTCTCTGCCATAAATGGAATGCGGCCTGAGAGATCGTATCCGTATGCATGGAGATCAAGAACCCAGGATTCGCTGCAGATTGGCTGAATTGATAGGTAGAAGGAGGTGGATTAGCTGCAGTCCAAGTCCTAGTGGTGACCATTCCGGTCTTTCCGGATTGTGTTCTGAGCCCGCCCGCAGGGTTATAACCGCTCGTGAACGCAAAGTCCAAAGAAGTCACAAGTCCTTTATTCGTTCCATCATGTTTGATGGCAGCATCCGTATTCAGCTTGAACTTCACAGTTAACGGGAAGTTTCCAAGAGGAGCAGGAAGATAACTTGGTAATGTGATGGTCACTCCTGTGTCTCTCAAGTCGGCAATCACCGAGTTCAGAACGTTCGGAGCGATCCTTTGTACGATATCTCTAAGCATGTATTGAGTGATGATCTGTTTCACCTGGTCCACAGTCAGGTTTGCCATATTACTCAACTCCGATCTGCCTACGAGAGCTTCAATGATAGTGTTGAAACCTTCACTACCATGAATATAGGTCATCGGTTCGGTATACATGAAGTCAGAGGTATCTTCCCCAGGATATAAACCTGCTAAGGACATATGCAGCGGGTTTGCCCAAGGACGAATGAAGAAGTTATTCGTATTCGCGAGTATCTGCGAAACGCTAGGATTATCCGGGAAGTAATCGTCATTTACTGTGAATGGAGTCCTAACGGTCATATTGATCAACCCGTCGGAAGTCACAGTCATATTATTACGGGTCCGAGCTAAGGCCAAACGAGGTTTGGATAATTGAACGTTATTCCAATCGTAGCCTGAAGGATTTAATACACCTTCCACTGCAGGATCCCAGTTCAACTTAGCAGTCGTTCTGAACACGAGCAGAGCTCCAGGTCCGTTAAATGCTCCATACCAGTCTTCGAAGCGGGACACTACAAGTAGATCCACCTCGGTGTATCTGGATTTCAGGTCGAGACCTAATCCCGGAGCCACCGCTCCGGAACCAGGATTGACTTTTAAGTCCGCAACAACATTCCCTAATTGAGTTCCGACCCCCGCAGCACAACCGTGAGTTGCGTTATTGGATCCGCATTTAACGAACTTAGGAAGTCTCATGTCCGTAACGTATACGTCCAAAGTGATCGCTGCACTTCCGTCCGCAATTCCACCGGAAGCAACGTTTAAGATAGCGCTGTATTTTGAGAACGGTCCCGGAGCTATTTTTTCGATATGATATGAATCGAAGAAACATGCTGGGAATGCGCAATCTAACAAGTCTTCTCCCGCTGATCCGATATCACCTTCCGGTCTACCGAAAGCGGAGAACACAGTAGAAGTGTATCCGCCGTTTTTATAGGATTTCACATCTGTAGGATAATGGCAAAGACTCCAAGCTGCCTCGCCCCAATGGAATAGGTTCTTACAAGCTTGAGGATAATTCGCGTTATTCTGGTTTTGACCGCAGTTATTACTATTGTAAATATTCCACCATTGGTCTCTATCTATCCCGTTCCTTTTTTTAGGATGATAAGGAGGTCCGTTATCCGTAACGCAGTCAGGGTGCCTTACCCAACAATATCCCCTTCCAGCGCCGCCTGATTTTGCTCCGAACACAGGAATATAATCGAAATCTTTAAATGCGGCTTCATTCGCGTTACCGGACATCTTACCGTCTTGTCTCATACAAGCTTCGCCGATGGTCCAAGCTCCGTTCTCATAGAACTTTTTCTTAGGAAAATCAGGCATTCCTAATAAGAATTCTTGGAATGTACGAGGTATTCCGGTTGAATCTTTTACTTTGAAAGCGCCTGTAGTGTATTTCTGGATGGCTTTTCCTAAGAACGGAAGCATCTGAGCCTCATCCATTACACCGTTTGCTACGTAAGGAAGAACACCGTTTGCATTCTCCAATTTACCGTAGTTAAAGCTGAAATACTTGCGGAAAGTTTTTCCGTTCGTAGTTGCGATCTCATAATAGTAGGTATTCCCACCGATAGTAGGAGGAACTTGGGAAGTGTTAAGGTTCAAGGATATTGTACCGCTCATAGAACAAGGAGGAGTAGTACAAATATCTTGAGAAGTGTTAGAGCCGATCTTTTTCAACAGGACCGATTGGATATAATTCTCTCCTACTACAGGGTTCGAGTAGGTGGAAGCCAAAGTTAAAGCGGCGGACTGATCGAATGTCATATCATTCGTTCCGTTCAAAGTGTATTGGCTACCTTGGGTGATCTTATTCGTAAGGCTATAATCCAATCCGGTTCGGAAAGTGATCGTATAATTTTCCAGAGCCACTCCACCGATAGTTGCCGCATCCGGAGTGATCGTAATCGTATAAGACTCTGCCGGTTTTAATTCTCTGTAAGGATTGAAACGAAGTTTCTGACCGCTCATCCAATAGAATTCTCCGCCGGGAGTTGGCCCGGAAAGATTCCCGGAGGTTCCGGTGATGGTAAAGTTTTGCTCGACAGTAGTCTTATTCATCGGGTGGGAAAAACGAATTTCCAGCTCTTTATATCTGTCCACGTTTTCTGTGGAGTTAATGAATAAGGTAGCTTGAGGATTAGTAGAACCGAAATCTACGGGAAGGACCGCAGTATCGTTATCCACGCTATTATAAGGCGGTTGAAGATTCGGATTGGCGCCGAATATTCTTCCTCCAGAAAAGAAACCCAAGTCGAAAATATCCGACATTGCAAATCCTTTCATTTTTTCAGGGCTACATCCTAAAATGCCCGCCCATAAAATGGAAAGGATCGCGAGTTTGATTCCCTTATAGACGTTAGAAATTTTTATATTTTTCAGATTCATTTCCAGCCCTCGACTCATTTTTCCCAAAAAAATTCTCTTCATTATTCTCACCGGGTGAATACCGTAACGAACCTATCCCAATAGGTGTCCGAGTTTTCATCTTCGTTAAATCTGTCATAGAATACGAATCCGTCCGGGAATTGTTTTTTACCCGTAGAAGCAAGATCCGCAAAAATACCCATCAACATTCCCGCCGTATAGATCAGCGAGCTTTCGTCTTCTCTTTGTGTTTGTATCATATCCGACACCAAAAGTTTTTTAGCGTCTTTGAATATTGATTTGAGCGAATACGGACTTCTCATATCCGCTTCTAAGTAAGAGTAAAATTCTCCGGTCTTAACTATACCCATCAACACTCCCACGGTGCTTCTTCCGTAAGGAGCGGAGACTTGTGCAAGATCCGCAGTATCCACACTTAATAAATTCGTAATTAAGTAATCCTGGGTGCTGGACTGATCGCGAGTGAGTCCTCCCAATAGATCCACGATCGCAGTCAATTGAGCGTTCGTAGGAACATTGTCTATGATCATATCCATGGAGAAATCCAAAGTGGGGATCAAACTATAAACTGAATCAGGATCGAAGTAGTCTCTAAGACGAACTGCCCAATTCCCTAACCTGTCCCATTCAGGGTCATAGATATTTGCAACTCGAGAGTCAGGGAATGCAGCCAGCATATCTCTCACTTCTCCCAAGTATGCTTCCAAATTGAATTGAACTGCTGTCGGACTTTCATTCGCAAGTTTCACTTCTCCGATCAGATCCGCAATGGATTGGAAGGTAAGAAGCGCGCCGCTTGCTCTTTCCGGTTTTCCCATCTCCGCAAGCATTTGTACGAATGTGGATAGAAGGTCCGTTCTGGACATGAGGTTCAGAAGTCCGTCTTGGTATCTTCTTTCGTTTTCTGCCAGGATAGAAAGTGGAGAACGTACAGGTTTACTTGAGACCGGATCCAAATATCTGAAGAAGTATTCTCCTTCAGTTGCAGAGTTACTTCTTACGCTGGAGTCAGAGTTGACTATCTTAACTACATCGATCGTTCTTCCGCCGCTATTTGGTTCCGGATCTGTAATCCTTGCAAGAAGCGGTCTAGTCAGAGCAGCACTCAGTCCTGTTAAGATCTGGAACGGATTTTTATTCAAACTTGGACTTGCTTGGTCATCCAAGGTCCACGCGAGAGATAGTATTAAAGGAAGAAGTCTGTTTCTCTGACCCCAAGCATCCTCTACGGATTTTCCATAAGCCACATTTGGACCGGAAGGAAGGACCTTGTCCGGAGTTAAGAAAGAAAGTCTTTCCATGACGGCAAAGTTAGCCGCAATCACCTGAGGAATGACCCCGTAAGAATTTTCAGGATCTGGATAGAAGATGCTGTAAACGGAAGCGTCTCCCAAACTGTTGAATGTCAATGAACTAGCGCCGCTAGTGCCATAGTCCCAAGCTTCCAGATAGAACATACTGTCGCCCGGAATATCGGAGTAATTCTCTTGTAAGATAGGCACTCCCGGTTGTCTAAAGTTCGGCTGAGTGGAACTCGCGCATCCAGGTTTTAAGAAAGTATTTTTGATCTTCCAAATTGCGTTAATACGATCCGCACATGCAGATCCGTCTTGCAGGACAGGCCTTGCATTCATAAGACCGGTCAGACCGTTAGCGATCAGAGTTACGTAAGCCGCCATCTTGTATGGGACTCCGGCTCCTAAAGAAGCTCTAAGAGGGATTACAGCTACCATACGTTTTTCATGCAGAAGCCATTGGAAATTCTTATAGATCGCTTCTTCGTCAGTATTTACGGCTCTTTCAGTAGTATTGTCTTTTGCGATTTCCCAAACAGGAATACTCCACCCTTTTGCACCGGAAGCGTTCACTCCCGCAGCTACAGGAGTAAATGAATTATTAGCAGTCACTGCATTTGTTTCTCGTCCGCCTGGACCTACCCATTTACAGATCGTTCCACCTGTACAGGAACCGCTTGCAGTATTCGAAACTTTGATCCTATATTCGGAAGTATTCCAAGATTCTTTGTAGATCAGGTCCACGCCATTCGAATCTCTATAAAGTTTTCCATCTAAAGTAAGAACGTTCCCGCTGGAATCCACACGATTCTTGTTATAATAAGGTCCGCCGCCTGAGATGAGAACGGTGCGGATCAATTTCATAATGAACGGGATTGTTTTAGTATAAACCGGGTCGTTTGCAGCTGGGATAATACTTGGATCTGGAGCTTCCAATAAAGTTAAAGTCGGAGTATTGATCCCGATAGAAAGCGCAGTAGGAGTGCTTGCATCCCCATTTTTAAATACCGCTGCATCTGCAGAACTCTGATTCATGAATGCCTTGATACCGATATTACCGGTCATCGCAGACTTCATCGAATAGATACTGTCCCCTACAGTGAGAACCCCGCCGGTCATGGGGCCGCCATTCCCGGAACCGTTAGGCTCGAGTCTCATCATAGAAGTATCTGCAGGATTTTCCCAACGGAATCCGTAAGTATCGGATAAGGTCAGGATGAACATCAAAGATTCCAGTGCTGTAATCGGGCTACTAGTAATATTTGCAGTATCCGCTCTGTCTAGACCGGAAGCATCCATACGGATCAACTCTCTAAGAGAATTGTCCACACCGGTTACGTTAGAGGAGAAGTCGAACTTGGCGAAATTTTTAGCCATCTCCAAAGAAAGAATGACGTTCGGATCGGAAGTGTAATTTCCTCCTCTTCCAAGCATCGGTCTCAAGTAACGGAAGGACTCGGAGAGTACGGTAGCGAATTCGGTAGGATATGTTGCGTCCCTGTAATCCGCAAAAGCAGGATCAGAATAAACAGAACCGCCTGCAGTATAAAATTTTTCTAAATTAACTACGAGGTTTTTCAGAACAGTCTCGGAAGACTTAGCATCGCTAAAACCTGCTCTCTGGCGGAAAGATTTCCCAAGAGCGGAAATGATCTGGATCATTTTCTCCTTCATCACTCTGTCTGAAATAAGAGAAGGATCCACCATTCCTTGTAAAAGACCGGTAATCGCCTGCTTTGCATTTGTGTTTCGATTGATCGCTTTATCCAGCACATCTTCCAATTCCACAAAAAGGATACGAATTTCAGGATCTTTTAATACTGCAGAAACCTCTTTGAACTTGGTTTCCATAGTTTCTTTGGAATAATTTGTGTACATGTACTTCAAAGCGGTCTGGCTTAAAGGCGCCATATTACGAAGTACAGGCTTACGATAAGTGCGTAAAGATTCCAGCCAAGGCTGGAGAACATCGAACGCGTTATTCGGAGCCTTTTCGATTCGGTCTAAAAGGGAATGAACTCTAATGAGCGACTGACGCACATGAGCTTCCGGTTTAAGAAGAAGATCTCCGGAAACTCTTAAGAATCCCACGATATCCTCTCTATAAGGAATGGTCATGGAAGACTCTAACTTCAGATTGAAATGAATAGGTTCTAAACTTTGAAAGCCCGATTTAATGGAAGGATAATCGTCGAACAAATTGAAAAGTCGAATTCCTTTATAATCGATATTATCGTAAAAAGTATCCGCGCTTGATTTATCTCCACCCGCCTGACAGCCCATCCCCAGAGCCAAACAAAGCGAGAAAAGAATGTGTGCTTTCTTTATATTCATATCTATTAGCTTATCCTAACAGTTTCTTTCCAAGTGTGGACAGCATAGCGATCGCTACATAAAGTAGGCTTATATCAGGCTTATATTTCCGGCGCATTTGAAAAAAAATAAGCGGGACTCTATAAAAAGTTTCCGGCTGATTTTGGGCTCTCTTTAAAATAACAATTGTTATCCAATATAGTTCTTTTCGATTTGAGGTCTCAATCTATCTTTTGAGACTTCGATTTTGTCCATTCGAATTAGAACTATATTACAAAAACTGAAACTACCCATCTATCCCTTATGAGATGGATTAAAAATAACAAGTGTTTTGTATAATTTATTCTAGATTTTGTTCTAACTTGTAGAAGTGCCTACAAAATTGGTCTCGCTATCGGTGACTCCAAATTGCAAAGGGAATCCTTGACAGCTTAGTCAGAGTTTTGGATTCTCCCTGCCATGCCTCCAGACGCGATGGGAAGTCATAGTTACTACAATCCAGGACTTTGGTTCCAAATCTTATGGGCAATCACCCAATTCGGGACCGCACTTGGGATCCTGATGTCTCTAGGGCAGCTTGTTATGGAGAAAAAATCAGCTCTCAACAGGCTTTTGGCCCTGATTTTCCTAATTTTAGGCCTGATCCAGGGGAGCTTCCTACTCTTAGTTTCCGGCTTATACTCAGAATTTCCCAGGCTATCTCTCATACAATTCCCGCTTATAGCATCTGTAGGCCCTATCCTATTCGGGATCCACAATGTAAGCCAAGACCGAGACTCGGATGAAATCTCTTATTTAGGGTTGGAGAAAAAGCACCTAGTTTTACCTGGCCTAGTCTGGTTTGCCTATTTCTTGGGAGTCCTAGTTCTTCCCCAAAACTGGATCTTAGAAAAGATCTCACTTTTCTTGAGGGAAACCGGTTGGAACGAGGGAGAAATCCTACTTTCTTCTCCCATTCTAATCCTGATCTTTTATATTTTTCTGATCTTAAAAGGAAGTTCCGACCTACTTCGGTGGGAAGTTCTACAGGAAGAATGGACCGCGAGGATACTCGCATTCATGGTAATTTCCACATTCGTGAACCTTGGGTTCGGTGCGATTTATCTTTCCAGCAAGTCTCCAGTCTTCCTTCTCGCCTGCTCCGCTATGATGGGAGTCAGCCTTTGTCTTGCCTACTTGATCGGACACAAACGGCCTGCATTCTTCCAAGTACTCCAAGAAGTAAGTCAGGCTACCCGGCAAAAATACGCACGCTCCCTACTTTCCGGTGTGAACAGACATGCGCTCAAAGACAGCCTCACACAGCTTATGGAAAAGGAAAAATTATATAGGGATGAAAAATTAGGCCTGGCAGATCTCGCAGACGAACTTGCACTTTCCACTCACCAAGTCTCGGAACTGATCAACCAAGAACTGGGAAAAAACTTCTCTGCGTTTGTGAATGACTATAGGATCAAAGAAGCATGCGAACTTCTACAAAAAGAACCGGATAGATCCATTCTGGACATAGCATTCGAAGTCGGATTCGCCACCAAGTCATCATTCCATAGAGCTTTCCAAAAACATACGGGTAAAACCCCTTCTGAATTCAGAGGAAGTTAATTCATTTGGGACCAAACTAAACAGCTTTTACGATTCGAATCGGTAAAAATTTATAGATTGAGACCGGATCCGCAGTTGCATTCGATCAATTGAGACGACTCTTTTCAAAAATTTTCGTAAGATATGGACAACCGAAAACAAATACGGAGGAAACCGATGATCGCCATTGCTGAAAGAGCGACCGCTCAGGTTCCAACCAAACTTTATACTAGATTGTCCCAAAAAGAAAAAAGTAAGAAGATCATGAAATGGATCCGATTCAGGGACAGAAAACTACGTGGTAAATTTGAATTTTTAAAACACCAAGACGAGTTAGGTCTTACGATCACTTTAGGTTCCGCCGCGGGTATGATACTATTCGCAGGACTTTATATCGTAGGGGTCATTCCTGCTTGGGTATGTATTGTTGCAAACGGAGTGCTTGCCTCCATTCTTCATGAGGTAGAACACGACTTAATCCATAATTTATATTATAAGGATAATCTAAAGATCCAGAACTTCATGTTTTGGATGGTTTGGATCTTTAGGGGGAATACCGTAAGTCCTTGGTACAGAAGAATGATCCATACTCTTCATCATAAAGTATCCGGTCATAAAGAAGATATTGAAGAACGTCTCATCGGGAACGGAATGAAATTCGGAATAAAACGTTTTATCACTATGATGGACGGGAATATGTCCTTCTTATTCCAATCACATATTTTGCGCAGAGAGGCTCCCAAATTCAAGAGAAGTGAGATCACTCGCTCCAGTTGGCCGTACCTCGTAATCTATTTTCACCTTTGGTACAATTTCCTATTCATTAATCTTTTCTATATCGGAAATGAATTATTGGGAAAACCTGTAGAAATTCCTGCTTGGTTGGACACTGTCCGCCATTTCTTGAATATTTCGGCGGTAGTTTATACGATCCCGAATTGGATCAGACAGACAAGCATCCAAATTGTTTCTTCTAATATGCATTATTATGGGGATGTAAAAGGACTGCATGATCAAACTCAAGTTTTGAATCGTTGGTTCTTATTTCCTCTTCATTTATTTTGCTTTAATTTTGGAAGTACTCACGGAATACACCACTTTGTAGTGAACCAACCTTTTTATCTCAGACAAGCGGTGGCACCTTTCGTTCACCCTGCGATGAAACGTTACGGTATCAGATTTAACGATTTCGGAAGTATTTTCAGGGCGAATCGTTTGGGTAAAGAACAAGTCTTAGCGGCTTAAATATAGACTCTACTTTGGTATTGGATTCGGGTGAAGATCCGAATCCTTCTTTTTTTTAGATTATTACAAATTATAGAAATCATTTATGGAGCAAAAGTAATTCCTTTCCGTTCCGAATAGGCATCCGAAATTAGTCCTGCCAGATGCAGGAAAACAGACTTAGGACCTATCTTGAATTCCAAGTTTCCCAAATTTTAATCAGCGGAAACGTACTATTTGCTCAGGTTCTTTCCTATTCCCCTTCCTTAATCACTTGGGGAAGGACATTATTCGCAGCAAGTCTATTGGGTTTCGTTCTTTGGTTTAGAAAAAGACCGTTCTTCTTCCCCACCAAAAAAGAAAATTGGATCTCCTTTTCATTAGGGGTCTTACTCGCATTTCATTGGGTAACTTTTTTTGCATCTGCCCAAGAAGCGACTATCGCGGTCGCGGTGCTTACATTATTCACTCATCCTGTTTGGACAGTTTTACTAGAACCTTTATTTTTTCCTTCTAAGATCAGAAGTTTGGATCTTGCTCTCGCAGTCCTCGTTCTATTCGGAATGTGGATACTCGTACCAAGTTTTGATCTAGAAAACAAATATCTTTTAGGCGTTGGACTTGGACTTGCTTCTTCCTGGGCGATGGCGTTTCGGAATATTCTCACTAAAAAGTATCTTTCCGGACATGGATCCACACAAGTCATGTTCCACCAAACCGCTGTTACTTGTTTTGTCTTAAGTCCTGTCTTACTTTTCGAAGATCTATTCGTCGGTCCTAAGGATTGGGGATTAGTGGTATTATTAGGAGTATTTTTCACGGCCGTTGGACATACATTCTATATCAAGTCCGTGTTTAGGATGAAGGTCAAAACCGCAGGATTATTATCCACGGTGCAACCCGTATATTCCGCTATCCTTGCTTGGGCAATCTTGCAAGAAGTTCCTAGAAAGGAAGAATTCATCGGAGGAGCAATGATCCTATTCGCTGCGGCCTTCGAATCATTTAGATTCAGAAAAAAGACGGAATAAAAAATGCTTTCTCTCGTAGACGGATCGGCCCCCTTCTTTTTAGAATCCAAAGAAAAACACCAAAATTGGTCCAAGGCACCTTTGGCGCATTTGGAGAAGTTTTCTCTACCTTCCAAGAAAAAACATAAACGTGTAAGAGAATCCTTTTCTAGATATACTAAAAGAATTTCCAAATTAGGATTTAATGCGATCAGCCTGGATGAACTCTGTTACCTTTCCGAAAGAGATTTTTATCCGGAAGATCTAAAACGTAAGATATCTTCTTATCGCAAAAAGTATAAAAAACTATTTAAGATCGCTTCCTCCCAAGACCTGAAGGTATTCATTACCAGCGATTTTTTCTCCGTTAATGATCCCATTTTGGAATATACGGATGGAAACCTGGATAAGATCACTCAACTTTTCAAAAAATCCTTAGAAGATCTGTTTTCCAGCTTTTCGGAAATTTCCGGAATAGTTTTGCGTATAGGAGAATCGGACGGAGTGGATGTAACCGGGGATTTTAGGAGCAAACTTCTTCTTAAAACCCCAAAGCAGGCAAACTCATTCTTAAAAGAGATCCTACCAATTTTTGAAAAACATAATAAAACGTTAATATTCAGGACTTGGACACTAGGAGCCTATGATATCGGAGATTTGATCTGGAATCCTAATACATATCGTAAGGTGTTTCAAAACATACAAAGTAAATCTCTGGTCATTTCTTTAAAATACGGAGAAGGTGATTTTTTCAGATATCTTCCGATCAATCCGTTATTCTTCGAAGATGATAAGCCAAAACTTCTAGAATTGCAAGCCAGAAGGGAATACGAGGGTTTCGGGGAATATCCTAGCTTTGTAGGCTGGATGTATGAAAGATACAGATCTGAACTTTTAGGAAAGGCGAATATTGCCGGGATCAGCGTCTGGACCCAAACAGGAGGCTGGTCATCTTTTAAAAATATCACATTTTTAAAACGTTCTTCTTATTGGAACGAACTGAATACATTCGTTTCCGTTCAATTATTCACAAGACCGGAAAGAAGTTTGGAAGAGATCCTTCTGAAATTCTACGGAAAAAAGAATGCGGATCTATTTTTGGAATTTTTAGAATTAAGCGAAGAATTGATCCTAAATCTTTTGTACGATCCCGGATTTGCTACACAAAATTTCTATCTGCATCGTGTTCGTATCCCACCTATTCTTCATATTACCTGGGACAAGATCACAGTTTCGGATCCTTTCCGATTCTTATATTCGATCTTAAATCCGGATCCGAAAAGATCCTTACAATTAGGAGAAGAAGCTTTCTCCAAACTCTCTCGTATGAAAAAGATTTCTGAAAAACTGGATCTTCCTTACGATTCTCAATTCCAGAAAAAAACGTTTAAGCTCATCCTAAATGCAAGAAAATTATTGTACTCCGAAAATCCCGCTTTGTTAGCCGAATCCAAAAGACTCGCAAAAGAATATCATAAGAAATACCCCAAAACTTTCCGCTTCCAATTCCAGGCATCCAAGTCTGAACCGTCTCGGTTCCTAGGATTTATCCTGAAATTATTTTTAAGGAACAGAAGTCGCTACAGGCTTAGAGACAAAATCTTATTTCATCCTATTTTGCGTAAGATCTACTATTTGGTATTTTTAGGGATCAAAAACAAACTCCCGGACTTTATCAACCGCCAGGGGATGCCTGTCCGAGAATTATTACAATGAAATCGGATTGACGAATCTAAGTTTAGGGTCGAAAATTTTACCATGGCTCGAATTTTCACAGTTACCTGTTCCATTTTCGCATTTTTCATAATATTCAACTGTTCTTCTACGGAAACAAAGGATTCTTCCGGATCTTCCAATAATGCCAGCGCAAGCTCATCCGGATCGGAAGGCGCAAACTCCTCTTCCAACAGATCTTTTAATCCCGACCAGGAAACGGAAGACGGTCGTTGTGAATCCGGAAACTGTGAAAATGGCACCGGCACCTATGTATATTCCACAGGAGACATCTATACGGGTGGATTCAGCAGCGGAATGAGAGAAGGTAAAGGCAAATTCGTCTACAAGAACGGAGACAAATTCGAAGGAATTTACGTGAACGACCTGAAAGAAGGAGACGGAATGTATTTCTGGTCGAACGGAACCGTGATCCGGGGAAATTTTGCAAAAGGGATCATTAAAGGTTCAGGAAAAGTTACGTTTACGGACGGAAGTGTTTTAGTGACCGAATTCACAGACTCCAGCAATTCGAATCCGGGACCGTATAGAAAGAAAGACGGAACGGAAACGGAATGTTATCTGCAAAATAAGGTTTTAGTATGTGTAAAACAAGAACCAGGGGCCGAACCTAAAACCGAACAATAGACTCAATCACCGGACCGGGACTTACGCGGTCGCGGCATTTTACATTTTAGATTATCCTAATATTCTCTTCTCAAAAAACTGTCACTCTCATTCGTCCGAATGAGAGTGATTTCCCATATTATTCCATTCTTTTGCCTGGCTCGGATCCACTCTCACCAAAGTATGAGTGATCTGGAACGGATCACTTGCCCAATTGGGCATAGTACGGATCTCAACAATTCTATACCAAATAGCGCCCGGTGCCACTTGGAATAAATGATTCACACAAAGGCATTTGAATTTAAAACCGAAACCGAATTCAGGCGGATTGACTGAATGAGGAGCCGCAAAGAAGTATAACTTGTCCTTTGTTTCGTTCTTATATACCAGAGCAAACTTGCGGGTTTCACCCGGACCCAAAACTAATTTTGAATCTTCTATCAAACTGGAAACAGGAGCCAGATCCAGATCCGAAACTGTATTCGTATCCCAAAGCTGAACCGGCCTCTGAGAAGCCAGTTCATAAATTTTCATTTCTCCCGGAAAACCTTTATAGATCCAATCTATACGAACAGGAACTCCTCCCTTTTTTCCGGATAGATTCAGAGAAAAAGAAGGATCCGAATTTTTTTCCTTTTCACAAGAAAGCGAAAGAGAGCTCAAAATGAAAAGGATCAGGTAAACTTTTCTGAACAAAGAGTTATTCCTGGACCAATTCCAAAGTAGCAAACTGGAAAACTTTTCCAGGGTTTTCGTTCTTTATAAAAAGTTTGTTTCCGGATTTACGAAGAAGTATCTGTTCTTGGAAAATTTTCTCTCCGTTCTCCCCGTCCTGGCTATTATTGCAGTCCCTTCCGCAACCGTTACAGTCGCCGCCGTAATAATCCTCGTTATACTCTCTTTGACTCATTTTTCGAACAAGACCGAATATACGGAGTTTTAAACCGTCAGGTTTGGCTTCTTTCACTTCATAATTTCCTAATGCATAGAAACTTTTAATGATCTGCTCCGATCCGTCTACCTCGGTGGTATTCCCTTCGAAGAAAAGACTTCCGTCGGATCTCAATCTCAAAGTCCAGTTAGAAGAGATAAGTCCGGATTCCGGAGCTTGTTCTTCCCCTGTGGTTCCTTCTGGATTGGTTTCGGTAGTTTGTGCCGACTGTTCCACATTCGTATTGGAAGAAGTAGGAATATCTCCGGTATATTCTCCTCCCACATAACTCCAGTTCAGGACATTGTCTACATTAGCCGCAGTGAATTGGAAAAAATTATTCTTTGCGATCTTCTTAACTTGCTCCATCGGATTCGGCAAGATCCAATCGTCTCCGTCTGAAAAACGAATCTCACTAATGACGAGTCCTTTATAATCTTTTCCGGTGTAGATGGAATCCACTTTGAGTTTTAATTTTTTGCCTTCGAAAGTTTTGGAGAATTGGATGGTTTGAGGACCCATGATATCCCCCACTTCTATCTTTTCCTCGAAGCCGTTATCACCTGTCAGAGTTGCTGTTTTTAATCTTCCGTTCGTTTGGCAATGCCTGTCGGATCTCTGGTAGCCGTTCCAAATCTTGATGGATTTTATTTTTTGAGTTTCCTTAAAGTCGAAATCTAAAGTCACACCCGGACCTTTTTTGTCGGAAGCCCAAGCATATTCATATCTAGAATCGAATAAGTTCATCACATCGTAAGAAAGATTCGGCTTAGCGGTTTCGGACGCGGTCACGGAAGCTTCTACGACCTTTGGTCCCTTCCATTTCATTTTGGAGCCTTTGTCGTCGTAAAAGTTCACCTTTTGAACGCATAAATTCGCGTTCCTATGAAAGTTAAAAGTGACCGAACGAGTGCTCTTGGGTGCGTCAAAAGAAACCACAGCAGTGGAACCGGTGGAAAGGTCCTGACTATATTCATCAAAATTAATATAGGCAGTGATGGGATCCGAAAAGTCGCCGTTACAGGATTCTACCTCTATCTTGGATAATAAGAACGTTTCGTCCGGATAAAAATGAAGTTTAACGAATTTGGCTCCCTCTTCCGGCCTCCATTTTTTGCCATCAAGGATCTCGAATGGAAGCCCGCTATCCATAGAAGTGGCCGTGATCATGGAAACAGGCAATTTTTTACCGCAGTGAAAAAAGAACAATGCTCCTAATAATAGAGTCGAATATTTGGCGAACATAAGAATGCCTCCGAGAAATTGCAGAAATCAGAAATATATTTCTGAAACCTGGGGAAAACGAAAAAATAGGCTCCAATTTGTTTTTTATTCCCCAACTGGAGATTTCCGGGATATTTGGGTCGTCTGAAAATATGATTGGCGAAACCGATCATGTCGCTCAATATCAACTAAGGGGAAAAGATGTCGATTCCGAGCAGATATTCTATAGCTATCCATATTCTTTCCCTGGTGGACCGGGATGGAGAAGAAGCAAGCTCTTCTCAAATTATGGCGGATAGTATTGGGACTAACCCGGTAGTAGTCCGAAACATTCTGGGAAAATTAAAAAAGGCGGGCCTTGTGGTTTCTAAACAAGGTGTAGCTGGGGCTAAACTTGCCAAATCCCCCGAGGAAATCCAACTTTTACAGATCTATAAGGCAGTGGAAACGGAGGCTCCTCTATTCTCTATCCATGACAAGCCGAACCCGAAATGCCCTGTGGGTAAAAAGATACAAACCACTTTGACCGGAATTTTCCAAGAGGCTCAATCGGCTCTCGAAGCGAAACTAGCCGAATTCCATCTTTCCGACGTGCTCTTCCAATTGGATTCCGAGAAGAAAAAGCGGGCGTAAAGTCCTTGCCTCAAAATAAAGGGTTCCTAATATCCTTTTCGTCGCTCATATCAATTCGCAAAACAATTGGAGAGAAGGATGAAAAAAATATTCAAACGGGTTTCGATCGGCCTAGGTGCAGTGCTTATCGCCTATTTGGGGGTCTATTACGCCACATTTCCCAAATACGAATTCCATCCAAAAGCGGACTTAACTCAAAGTTTCGATTCGTTTTATAAAACTAAATTAGAAGAAACTAAATCTCTTCATGGTAGACCAGGCTCGGAAGAAAGACTGATCCGATATTCTCCGGGTAAAACGGAATATGCAATTCTTTACATACATGGTTTCGGTGCTTCCCGCGCAGAAGGAGAAGAGACCGTCGATAAAATTTCGGCCTCTCTCAAAGCGAATACCTATTATCTAAGACTTCCAGGCCACGGAACAAACAACGAGGATCACAGAGACACACCGTTTACGGAATATCTCAGGGTGGCGGAGGAAAGTCTATTGATGATGGATAAATTAGGAAATCAAACTATACTAATGGGAACTAGTATGGGCGGCCTGATCTCCGTTTATCTTGCGGGAAAGTATCCGGATAAGATCAAAGACCTCGTATTATTCTCCCCATTTTTCGATTTTGCAGTTCCTTTGGCAAAAATATTCTTTTATCCGGGCGGAATGACTTTCGGCGAAACGATCCAAGGAAAGATCAGAAAGTCCCCTCCAAAAACTGCCGACGACGGTATGGGTGAACATTATTACGAGTATTGGTACAAGGATCAGTATTTATCCGCTATCCAACACGTAAGCAATGCGACTAAGTTCGTTCTTAGCCAACACAGTCTGGAAAAGATCAAAGTCCCTACTCTATTAGTATATTATTATAAAGATAAGGAACACCAGGACAAAACGGCCAGCGTGACTACAATGCTGAAATGTTTCGATAAGATCGGAGGAGATAATCCTAACCCTCTTAATACAAAAGTCCAGATAGAAGAAGGAAGCCATGTTCTAACTTCTAAACATGTATTCTCGGATAAAGTTAAGGTCCAAAAGGAAGTTTTGGACTTCTTACATAAAACCGGAGTAAAATAAAATGATCGCCTTCTTCCTTTCAAAGGGAAGAAGGCCTCCTCTCCGATCCCCATTCCATAGCGGATCTTAAAATTTCTTCCGCAAGTAAAGCGAGTCCCGGTCCCGATTTTTTTCGATAACAAAGATAAAACTTTCGTTCCGTATTCCATTCGTCGAATTTTATTTTTTTGAGCTTCGGGCCTATGGAATATTCGGATAAAAAACCGATCCCTAATCCAGCTTCTAAAGACTTGATAACCGACTCCACACTCCTAAGCTCCATTGCTATCTTAGGGCCGAACTCTTTTGAGAAAGATTTAATCCTCTTCTCCACTGCTTTTCTTAGAGCGGACCCCGGATGGAATAGTACGAAGGATTGTTTTTTCAGATCCTCTATTCGTATTTTCTTTTTTAGAAAAATAGGATGGTCTTTTGCTGCCACTGGAAAGATCCGATCCGAAAGAAATTCCAGAACGTTCAAACTTGACTCGTAGATTGGACCGGTCAAGATCCCTAGGTCCACTTCTCCCTTTAAAACCGCGTCCCTTGTTTCCCCTGCGTCTCCTTCTCTTACCGAAAGAGAGAGTCCCGGTCTTTTTTTCAGGATCTCTTTTAAGATCTGAGGCAGAATCCAAGCGGAAACAGTTCCGCCGGCGGAGATGGAATAATTTCCTTTTAGTTCATTCTCCTTGGAAAAACCGTCCTGTATCTCTTCCCATAATTCTTTCATCCTTATGGAATACTGGTAAAATCTTTCTCCTTCGTGAGTGAGCCTAACAGATCTTCCCCCTCTCTCCAGAACGCTCACCCCTAATTCCTTTTCTAAAAGATAGATCTGTCTAGAAAGCGCAGGCTGGGTTAAACCTAATCTAGAAGCTGCTTTTTGGAAGGTCCCGGATTCCGAAATTTCCAGAAAATAAACGATCTGTCTGAATTCCATATATACATATAACTTTTAGTTATATATTTTATAAAATCAATTTATTTGCATTATATTAGTAAATTTGATACCTTCTTTATCGAGAGGGAAATATGGGACAAACTCTATACGACAAAATTTGGGAAAGTCATCGGATCTCCGAAAATTCCGATTCGGAATCCATTTTATATGTGGATCGTCATATTCTTCACGAAGTGACTTCGGCCCAAGCGTTCGAAGGCTTAAGGAATAAGAATAGAAGCGTAAGAAGGACAGATCTAACGTTCGGAGTGGTGGACCATAATGTTTCCACGAGAGATCGTAAGAACAGAGATGCTGCAGGTCCCGTCTCCAGATTGCAGATAGACACTATGGAAAAAAACTGCAAAGACTTCGGCATCCGCTTATTTGGTCCGGAAGATCCCGATCAAGGAATAGTGCATGTATTGGGTCCTGAGTTGGGATTTACAGTCCCCGGTTCGATTATCGTATGCGGCGATTCTCATACTGCAACTCATGGGGCGTTCGGTGCATTGGCTTTCGGGATCGGGACTAGCGAAGTAGAGCATGTGCTTGCGACCCAAACTTTAAAGCAGGCCAAAACAAAATCCATGCTAGTACGTTTTATCGGCAAACCGGGTTTCGGGATCACTGCCAAAGACGTCATCTTAGAACTGATCTCTAAAATAGGGACCTCTGGTGGAAGAGGATTCACCATGGAATATAAAGGAGAATGGATCGAATCCCTTTCCATGGAAGGAAGAATGACTATTTGTAATATGAGTATAGAGGCGGGAGCAAGAGCAAGTTTGATCGCGCCTGATCGGATCACATTCGACTATTTGAAAGATAGAAGGCTGATCCCCAAAGGAAAAAGTTTCGATCAAGCGGTGGAATATTGGAAAACATTCTTCACTGATAAGGACGCCGTATATGATAAGCTTATCGAATTAGATATTTCTAAAATAGAACCTCAGGTTACTTGGGGAACAAATCCTTCACAATCGTTGTCTGTTGAAGATGTTATTCCAAACCCGGAAGAATTCGAAGATATGCGAGCTAAAGAAACCGCTTGGAATGCATTAGAATACATGGGTCTAAAACCTGGAACACGGATCTCCGAGATCAAAATTGATAAGGTATTCATAGGTTCCTGTACAAATTCCAGAATAGAAGACTTGAGATCCGCAGCAGAAGTCGCCAAAGGTAAAAAGGTCCACCCAGGAGTGCAAGCGTTAGTAGTACCAGGTTCCGGTTCCGTAAAACGTCAGGCGGAGTCCGAGGGTCTGGATAAAATTTTTAAAGAAGCTGGATTCGAATGGAGAGAACCGGGTTGCTCTCTTTGTCTCGCGATGAACGACGATGTGTTAAAACCGGGAGAAAGATGTGCCTCCACTTCTAATCGCAACTTTGAAGGAAGACAAGGAAGAGGAGGAAGAACTCATTTAGTCAGTCCCTCCATGGCAGCGGCGGCAGCAGTGACCGGAAAATTTTCAGACGTGAGGAAATTGGCATGAACTCTAAAATTTGGACGATACATACGGGAATTCCAGTCTCTATCCCAAGAGAGGATATTGATACGGACCAAATCCTTCCCAAACAATTCATGAAACTGATCGATAAGAAAGGTTTTGGAAAACATCTATTTCATGATTGGAGATATTCCGACTTGGAAGGAAACATTCCAAATCCTGAATTCATTTTAAATCGGGACGGATTTAAAGATTCAAGTGTTCTTATAGCTGGAAAAAATTTCGGCTGCGGATCCAGTAGAGAACATGCACCTTGGGCGCTTTCCGATTTTGGTTTCCGAGCGATTTTAGCCCCGTCTTTTGCGGATATATTCTCCATCAACTCGGCAAAGAACGGAATCGCGTTAGTTCGTTTGAGAGAAGAAGAGATCTCTTATCTAAACGAATGGGTTTCTAAAAATCCTGGGTATTCCATTCGGATCGATCTGGAAAATTTAGAAGTACAGGCGGGAGAGAAAAAGTTCTACTTTCATTTAGATCCCGCATCCATAAATCGGATACGAAACGGTTGGGACGATATTGATATTACCTTGAAAAATGCAAAAGAGATCCTGGATTTCGAACAAAAACGTAAAGCAGAAATGCCGTTTTTGGTAGTCTCTTGGGAAACTTCTCCTTAAAATTTTTGCGACGGTGCTCTGCACAATTGATCTGAAAAAACCTTTTATTAGCTGGAAAAGAATTCGGGGAAAATTAATATGTTCGTCATTCTTTCGCTTCTAAAGGAACCTAGAGTGAGTTTAACAGAGTCCATTCATGATAAGATCACATCGCCTATAGTTAAAATCCCGGATTCAGCCTTGAAAACCGGGATCTACGACTTAACAAAGGAAGAATTAGGTCGTAGGATTGAGCTAAGAGAGGGAGTGAGTTTAAGATATGTCACTCCTCCCAATAGGAGAAGATGGCTTTTAGATCGGATCTTACTCGGCTCCGATCTTACTTTTCTGTACGGATACTTCCGACAGATCATAATCGCAAGACAGAATGCTTTGAAAGGAAAGTTTTTCGATCCTCGTTGGATCGAATTATCGGGCGGTATCTTGGATTTGATCGAAGGTTGTGAGGGAAAATTCCAAATTGAAAATTTGGAAAATGTTGTCTCTCCTAAAGGACCAGTGGTTTTTGCAGGAAACCATATGAGTGTCCTCGAAACTTTCGTTTTTTCTTATTTTTTGGTGCCTCATAGAAGGGTAACTTATGTAGTTAAAGAAAGTTTAATAAAAGGTTACTTCGGTCCTATCATGAGAAGCAGGGACCCGATCGCAGTAGGGAGAGATAACCCGAGAGAAGACCTGGTAAAGGTATTGGAAGAAGGTGTAAATCTTTTGAAAAAAGGGATTTCAGTCGTAGTATTTCCTCAAAGTACTAGAACTAGAACATTTAATCCTGCAGAATTCAACTCGATTGCTGTAAAACTTGCTTCCAGGGCAGGAGTTCCGGTCGTTCCATTTGCGATCAAAACCGATTTTTGGGAGAACGGTAAGATCTGGAAAGATCTGGGTAGTCTTTATAGGGACAGAAAGATCCATATGAAGTTTGGCCCTCAAATAGACACCAAGGACGCAAGAAAGGCTCAGGAAACACTTTTGAATTTCGTATTAACTAATTTAAAAGAATGGAATGTAGAAATTCTTTCCTAACATAATAGAACGAATACGCGGATCGAAAGAGAATCGATCCGCTCTTTTCTCTAGGTGAAAAGGTTCAGTAACCTCCCCCGCCTCCTCCTCCACTTCCCCCACCGTATCCGCAAGCGGCGGCAGCCAATAGATATTGGGAAGAACATGCGGTATTCGCATATCCCGGGTTTTCATTAGAACAAGTTAAGTACAACGCGGCTGCCGCACTACAGTTCTTTTTGTCGTTCTTATCATTTCCTCCGGTTCCGTATAAATCGTTATATGCATCACAATTTACAAAACCAAGCGAAGATAGAACCAATAGTAAGATCAAAATCCTTCTTTTAGTTCGCATAAACATTCTCCATATTATGGCAGATAATTTTTTCAAACAATATCCGACTGATAAAGTTCCGCAATGGTTTTAGGATTAGATCTCTATTCTTCGGAACCAACAATACAATTCCGGAAACAGAGAATGTTATATATTCGTTTATTTTAACGGAACCAAAAACGATCTCCTTCTAAGAAACGTTTTACACCTTCTTTGGTGCTTTTGCTTTCCATTACGGGAAAAGTATTTCTGGCTTCTACAGTTAATGCTTCTTGTAAAGGAAGATCCCAACCAACTAAAGCTGAATTTAGATCCGCAAACATTGCGTCTCTAGGTTGCTTACAAAGTTGAGTTGCATAAGAAAATGCCCTTTCTAGACCTTTTCCTTTTTTCACAAGTTCCCATACTAAGCCTAGTTGATAGGCTCTCTCTGCACGAATTCTTTGTCCCGTTAAGATCAAAGGAAGTGCCGCTCCCCAACCCAGCAATCTAGGAAGATAAACGGTTCCTCCATCGACCAAAGGAACTCCCCATCTTCTGCAAGCAACGGAGAATATCGCCTGAGGTTCCGCAATACGAATATGACCGTGGCAAAATAATTCCAAACCGCCAGCATATGTATAACCGTGAGATACTGTAATTACTGGTTTTTTCTGTACGATCCTAGATCCTCCCAACGGGCCGGGATCATTCTTTGCATATTCTTCTCTTTCTTCTTTATTCAGATACAGATTTGCCATTTTGTCCAAACCGGAAAGATCCGCTCCGGAACAGAATGCTTTATCTCCCGCCCCATGTAATATGGCTACGGTAAGTTCCGGATCTTCTTGGAAAGTTTTCCAAGCGGTCAGAAACAGATCCGCCATCTCCTTGTTTACAGCATTATGAACCTCCGGACGATTCATAGTGATCTGAAAAATTTTACCGCCCGCAACTTCGTGAATATTTGTAACTAATGGAAGATCTGACATGCCTAAATAAAAAACTAGATCCATAATACAGAAAGAACTTTTTTGTTTGGTGTTGACATCTTATATCTTACGTCTAAGATTCCATCTGCCTTAGTTAAATCCGGTATGCCTCAAAAAGAACAACTCGGAATAAACCAAACTGCCAAGACCCTGGATTTCCTAACCGAACTTCTGGATACTTATGTTTGGGAAACGGAAGATATAAGTCATTGCAAGATCCCTTCCCAACTCTCTAAACGTTTGGGTTTATACGAATCTGAAATCTCTCTTTCCTTTCTAACCACAAAGATCCATCCGGAAGACAGGAGAAAGATAGAGTTACAAATAGACTCTGCAAAAAACGGGCAAACCCCGGATGCCTTCGAGTTGAAAATAGCGGGAGTCGACGGTAATTTTTTATACTTCAAGGTCGGAATACGTTACTTGAAAGCCTCCGAGGAGGTTTCCGGAAAATTCATATTCCTATTCCAAGAGATCACGAAACTTAAGGCGGATAGAGAATCTCTCAGGCAAAGTAATAGGAGATTAAAGTTAGCAACAAAAGCGGCTAACGTAGGAATTTGGGACCTGGATCTGATCAAAAATATCCTAGTCTGGGATGAGGGAATGTACAATCTTTATGGAATTCCTAAAATGGAATTTTCAGGAGCATACGAGGCTTGGGAAAAGTCCCTTCACCCGGAAGATAAAACTAGAGCAATAGAAGACTTTTATGATGCGGTTGCCGGAAAAAAAGAATTCGATACAGAATTTAGGATCATATGGCCGGACAAATCCATTCATTATATCAAAGCGAATGCAACGGTGTTTCGAGACTCGGAAGGAAATCCGGTCCAGATGATCGGAACAAATTGGGATATCACTCGCGTCAAACTTGCCGATCAAGAATCCAGAAAGAATCAGGATAGCCTTGTATTAAGCGAACTCATGTTCAGAGGCGCCTTCGAAAGCAACGGGATCGGAATGGCGCTCGTTTCTTCCGAAGGAAAGTGGTTAAAGGTAAACAGAAAACTCTGCGAGATGCTCGGCTATGAAGAATCCGAATTTTATTCGCTTACCTTCCAAGATATCACGCACCCGGAAGATCTAGAAAAAGATCTAAATTACGTAAAACAGATTTTAGATAAAGAAATCAGCTCCTATAAGATGGAAAAACGATATTTCAAAAAGGACAGATCCATTATCTGGATCAACTTAAGTGTGTCCTCCGTCCGAGATAAATTCGAAAACTTTTTGTATTTTGTTTCTCAAATAGAAGATATTACGGAAAAGAAAATCGCAGAACAATCATTGATTGCGATAAACTATGAGATGAAACAGATCCTGGATTCTGCCACTCAAGTCGCTATTATTAAAACGGATCTACATGGAGTGATCACTGTTTTTAGCAAAGGGGCAGAGAATTTATTCGGATATTCTGAAGAGGAACTGGTCGGAAAATATACTCCGGAAATACTCCACGAAAAAGAGGATATGAATAAAAGAAGTAAGGAACTTACGGAACTATACAATAAAGAAATTAAAGGTTTCGATATATTCAGCGAGGTTGCCAAAAGGGAATCCTACGATTCTAGGATCTGGAAATATAGAAGAAAGGACGGAAGTGTATTTCCGGCACAAATGATCATTACGGCAGTCAAAGGACTTGATTCCAAACTTTCAGGATTTTTAGGAATTGGCACCGACGTATCCGGTGCTCAAGAGTATTTGGAAAGATTGGAAGATACTAAATTACAATTGGAAATTTTAGCCGACCAATTGGGAAGAAAGAATGCACAACTTCTAAACTACGCGCATATCACGTCTCATAACCTAAGAGCGCCTACTAGTAATTTAATATCCTTAGTCGAATTGGTAGAAGAAGCAAAATCCGAAGAAGAGGTCCATTCCTTAATCGGAAAGTTCAAGATCTCCGTGGATTATCTGCAAGAAACCTTGGATAGTCTAGTGGAAGTATTAAAAATACAAGAAGGAACTAAAAGAAAGATCGAAACAGTAAGATTCGAAGCTATTCTTAAAAAGATCCTGAGAATTTTGGAAGGTCAGATCTTGGAAACTTCCACGGAGGTCCGCTACGACTTTTCCTCACTGGAAGAATTCGAATACGATAGGACCTATCTCGAAAGTATCTTATTAAATCTAATTTCAAATTCCATTAAATATAGATCTCCAAATCGTAATCCTAGGATAGATATCCGTACGGAAATTACGGGCGGAAGATATGTACTCGTTGTGGAGGACAATGGATTAGGTATAGATCTGAAAAAATACCAAAACAAATTGTTCGGTTTACATAAAACATTCCATAGACATCCGGATGCAAGAGGTGTAGGACTGTTTCTTACTAAGTCTCAGGTAGAAGCCCTAAATGGCAGGATTTATGCAGAAAGTGAATTGGATCATGGTACTAAGATGATCATAGAATTGCAGTCTGTATCCCTTTAAATCGGTAAAGCACGAAAATCCACGTTTTAGTAGGAATTCCAACCTTATAATAGGTTCTTAATTCTATTTAACGAATAAATATCCGTTTTCATTCGATTTCATTAAATTCGATCATATTTTGATTTTTGTAATATTCTATTAATTTTCAAAATAAGTCGAATCAGGTTGCTCCTTTACTTAAAAAGATCTACACTTAAGGAATGGATAATAGAAGCCAGAAATCGGACCAAAAGTACCGAATGAGAACCCAACCGGGCGGCGTCGTGATTCATTCACGAGCTCAGCCCCAAAAACCAATTAAGTACAGAACAGGAAAACCGGAAGAAACGGAAATAGCTTCCTTTTGGGTATTTTACCTCTTCCTATTTTTAGGATCGTTAATACCAATCATAGGAGTATTCCCTGCGTTTGTCCTGTTCTCGTTTGCGAAAAATAAGTTTTTTAAATTTCTTCCGCTTGTTTTGAGTATAATAACCACCAGTTACGCTCTTTATATAAGAGCTCACTCAGGTTCCGTATTCCAACAGCTGAGAAATTTAGTCTATTAAGCCGAAAAACTTAGAAGGGCTTAAATTCTTCTTTAGAAAGAATAAATAAGTCCTGAGCATCTTTAGCTTTCTTTTAAAAGCCGGCAAAACCGGCTACTATTGCTCTATCGTTTAAGACCAACCAAAAGTTTCCGGATTCTAAAATTTTGCCGTTTAAAAGGAAGTCGAAAAAACCACCTCCTTTGAAAAAATTCCAGTAACGTTATCCAGCTTGTTATTGGAAGATGTTATCCCCGCCTTATTTAAACTGATTTCGTCTAAAGAGGCTTTTCTTTCAGAAATGTCTACGAATGGGATCTTATATGACGTTAAATTTTTAACGATCTCATTGGCTAAAATTTTAGTATCTATATGTTCCGAAGTATTGTTCTTGAATTTTTGAAGTTCTAAGTATCCTTTAACGGAATCCTTTTTGTAAAAATCCGAGAGTGAACCGCTCATATTTTGAACAGTCTCTCGAACTTCCTTTACCCCCCATTGTTTTGTGCCTTCAGCCTCATTTGGGTCCCGATATTCCACGCTTGCGCAATAATAAAAACTTAATATGCTAAAAGAGAGAAATAGATAAAATTTCATTTTCGAACTAAACTATATAACGACCTAAAAATAGGAAACGCAAAGAACAAAAATCTTGCCTATCTTTCTGGGATAGTTAGTCTAACAGCAAACTCGGAATCTATTACCTATGAAACGCTCCATTGTATCTAGAGAAGGGGTCGGGCTTTCAGCCACTGTGATCCAAAAAAGAGAATTATACCTTTCCAGAGTAGTGACAGATCTGCCTACTTTGGTATTCGTAAAAAAAGGGGTCAAAAGCCTAAAGCATAACGATTTGGAGCTGGACATCAAATCAGGAGAAGCGGTGGCAATTGCCGGAGGCCAAGCATTCGATGTGATCAATCGGCCTCATCAAGGAGAATTCGAGGCGGCGTGGATCGCATTCCATCCGAACGTGATCCGAAATTACAAGAATAATCCTGAAGGGACCAAGGACATAGATCCAGCATTCATTTTTTCTAATATATCTTCTGGATTTTCGGAGGCATTTAGACTCGCACGAGAATCCATTACCACAGACAAATTGATCTCCGACCAAGTTGCGATCCATAGGGCAACGGAGATATTAATCTGGTTAGGGGAATATGGCAGAAAATTTAAGATACCTTCTACCGATAATATCTCACAAAAGGTTCGGTCTTTTTTGAGCGCAAATCCCGCAAAGGACTGGTCTGCTGTGGAAATTGCGGATCGCCTGGAAATGAGCGAGGCAACTTTGAGAAGAAGACTTTCCTCTGAACTTTCTTCTTTTTCCGAAATACTGATCGATGTCAGAATGTCGTTCGCCCTTTCCCTCTTACAAGCAACGGATCGTACTATAGGAGAGATCGCGAGAGAAGCAGGTTACGATTCTGCTTCTAGATTTGCAGTCCGATTCCGGGATAGATTCGGATATTCCCCCACTATGCTAAGGAGAGAAGCCGGTCGTGATCGGAACGGCACAATCCTTGATCGGGTCCGGACATAAGGCCTATTTTTTCATAAATTTCGAATGCTTATTTATACTTCCGATGTTATTCTGCATCGTCAAGAACTCGGAGGTTTTATGAAGAGATTCCTATCGTTTCAAAACGGTATTTTACTTTGTGTTTTATTCTTTGCTGGATCAGCATTTGCCGGAGACCTAAAGGTCACTAGCTCCGCCCTCAAAGAAGGAGGAACAATCACAAACGCTCATGTTTTTTCGGGATTCGGATGTTCGGGAGAAAATAATTCTCCCGACTTACAATGGTCAGGCGCGCCTAAGGAAACTAAATTTTTTGCCGTAACTGCATACGATCCGGACGCTCCCACCGGAAGCGGATGGTGGCATTGGACTGTGATCAATATTCCAGCGACTGTAACAAGTCTTCCGGCAAAAGCGGGAAATGATAAAGGACCTCTTCCTGCAGGAGCGGTCCAAGGTAGAACCGATTTTGGGAAACCTGGATACGGCGGCCCTTGTCCTCCTAAAGGAGACAAGCCTCACCGTTATATCTTCAAGGTGTTTGCTTTAAAGGATAAGATCGATCTAGATGGAGAAGCGTCCGGTGCGTTAGTAGGGTTTTACATTAATTCCCTAAAACTTGCAGAAGGAAAATTGACCGCAAAATACGGAAGATAAACTTTTCTCCGAAGTCGGGATTTTACCCGGCTTCGGATTTTTACGTTATTCGAAACGATTAGAAAAACAAAATTTATTCCGCGTTCAATAATGTAAGCGCAATCTCTCTGGAACAATCATACGCTTCTATATCCAACACAAAATCATCTCCGGAAGTAATATTGGTAAGGATCTCAGTCCCACTGCTTCTTAATTCGCCGGTTATTACATGATCTAATTGCATATATTCAACATTACCGATCCCAAAAGTATAACCGTGTTCGGTGAGTATGATCATTTTATTCGACTTCTCATTGATGCCGGCAATCCTTCCCTTCATTATTCCTCCCTAATGAAACTAGATAAGAGTGATTACTAATGTAGACGGATCTTAGTAAAAATCCCTACACTATGTCTTACAATTTCAAAAAATTTCGCAAAAAATAGGAAGATAGGTGTTAAGTAGCCGACCTAAGACCATGAGTCTCTTGAGTAATAGGTCGACATTTTAAACGGATTCATACTAGTATACATTGTAAATATGTCATTCGCAGATATCCCACAAAAGACCTGGCCTTCTCCGGAGATCGTTTCAGATCTTGCAGAAGTTCGCAAACAAGCACCACTAACGCATATACTCACAAATATCGTAGTCACTAACTGGACCGCGAATGTACTTCTGGCAGCCGGGGCCTCTCCTGCAATGGTTATTGCAGAAGAAGAAGTTTCCGATTTTGCGGCAATCGCGAGCGGAATGCTGATTAACGTAGGGACCATCAATAACTTTGATGCAAAATCAATGAAGTCGGCTGCGATCTCTGCACAAAAAGCGAGAACTCCTTGGGTTTTAGATCCGGTCGCAGTAGGTGCTCTTAAATATAGGACTGAGATAGCGAAAGACCTTTTACAACATAAACCGACTGTAATCAGAGGAAATGCTTCCGAGATTTTGGCGATTGCAGGTGCAATAGGCGGAGGAAAGGGTGTGGATTCAACCGCTTCTTCGTCCGACGCGTTACCTCTTGCTCGGGAGCTGGCCGCAAAAAGTACAGCCGTAGTTGCTGTTAGCGGAGAAATTGATTATATAACCAACGGAAAAGAAACGATCTCTGTGCCAGGCGGTCATATTTTGATGACTAAGGTTACAGGAGTGGGGTGTTCTTTAGGGGCATTGATTGCCTCATTTTTAGGAATTCAAAAAGATCCGTTACGTGCTGCTGCATCTGCATCCGCTGTATTTGCGATTGCAGGTTCTAAGGCTGCCGAAAGATCCTCAGGCACAGGGAGTTTCGCAGTGGCATTCCTGGACGAGCTGTCGAATCTCGGGACCTAAAACGCCTAAGTGAATTTATTTTCTTCCTACGGTAATAGACCTATATCGCTGGCCTTCCTGACTAGTTCAGCTCTATTATGTACATTCAGTTTTTTGTATATATTCTTAACATGATGCTGGACCGTATATTTGCTGACTTTTAGGAATTCAGCGACCCTTCCGATCGTTTTTCCTTTTACCATCTCGTCCAGGATCTGTTTTTCCTTCGGAGTGAGCTTAAATTCTCCTGAATAATCCTTTTGTTTAAAACTATTCAGCACGCGAAATGCGATGGTAGGAGTAATGATCGCTCCCCCTTTTAAGATCGTGTCGACCACGTCGGCAATATCCTTTAATTCGGATTTCAGGATATAACCGATCGCACCGTTCTTTAATGATTCATAAATTAGTTCGTCGGAATTCATATTAGAGAGCATAATTTTGGCGATTTCAGGATCTCTTGCGGAAATTTTTCCGGCAAGCTCTACCCCGTTCATCTCAGCCAACATGATATCCAAGAAAATAATATCTAAGGACCTTCCCTTCTCATCTTCCCAAAATGATTCCGCAGATCCCCAATGAAATACTCCGCCTATCTCCGGAATAGACTCCAAGGTCTTCAGGATCTGTTCCTTAAAACTTTCGTCGTTTTCTACGATTCCTACTTTGATTTCCGAATTTTTCATGATAGTATTCACACCTTTATTTTTTTACGGAAAAATTTCCGATCGGGATATTGATTTTTATTTTATATACGTTTTCGACTAAGGACATTTCCACTTTTCCGCCTAGGCCGGAGATCCTATAGATCAGGTTCTCTGTGCCTCTTCCAGTTCTATGTTTTTTTAGATGATAAGAGGACTCTGCATTCATTTCGGTGATCAGGTTCCCATCTTCCAAATAGAAATTCCATTTGGCTACGCCCTGCCCGTATTTTAGGTCGTTGTTCGTGATCTCGTTTACGATACTATATAATTCAATAATGGAAGTTTCATTTTTTTCTTCTTCGAAAAATTGAAGGAGTTCGTCCTGGCATTCGAATTCCAAATCTCTTTCCACATCCGAATATCTTCTAAGTAAGACCAAATTGATCCCGGTGATAAAATTCTCGGACAATAATCCGAGATCTTCTATCTTCAACATCTGTTCTCTTAGAATATGTATGGATTGATTTACCGCTTCGTTGATCTTCTTAAAGATCGGTCTATCTTCCTGGTTTTGGGCCATCAATTCTTCGGATAAAAATTTTAGGTCGGTGAGTTTTCCGCCTAAGTGATCGTGTAAATCTATATTGATCCTTTGCCTTACATTATTTACGGCCTCTCTTTTTTCGTTCTCCTGATTTAAACGACTCTTGTGACCGTCTGCCAAAGCGAGTAAGTTATTGATCCTTAAGATCAACTCCTCAAAATCGAAAGGTTTGAGTAGATAATCGTTCGCTCCGTTGTTCAAGGCGGCCATCAGATCCTTGTCCTGATTTTTTGCAGTCAACATCAGGATGGGAAGCTCTAATGTGCTCATTGTCTTACGGATCTCTCTAGCGGTATCTAACCCCGACATCTTAGGCATCATTACGTCCAGGATCACTGCATCGAACGCCTTATCCTTTTGTAATATTTCCAAGGCTTCCATTCCGCTTTTTGCCGTGACCGAAGAAATATTTCGCAGGGAAAGATAGTTTTGTATTACCTGCAAATTTACCGGCTCGTCGTCTACCACCAAGATCCTCGCATTCTTCTCGAAATCGGAGGATTCATCTTGAATAGCGGCGGTTGATCCGGGATGATTTCCTTGTTTATAATTTTTTAATTCTTTTCCATCGGATTTCGGGATCCTGCCGGATACTAATGGAATTGTAAAATAAAAACGAGAACCTGAGCCAGGACTGGATTCCACTCCAATCTCTCCTCCATGCAACGCGACTAATGCTCTGCTGATCGCAAGTCCTAACCCCGCACCGGAACTATTTTTAGAATCCCCTCTTTCCACTTGTTCAAAAAATTCGAATACTTTTTGATGTTCTATCGGATCGATTCCAATCCCCGTATCTGAAACGCTGATCTCAGCAATTCCAAGCGCCTTAATACGAGCGCTAACGACGATCTCTCCCTTCTCCGTAAATTTGATCGCATTGCTGACTAAGTTCTGAAGGATCTGCTGTAATCGATTCTCATCCGCCAGTAAATCTGGAAACTCGGGCAAAATAGCGTTCACCAATTTGATCTTAGTCTCGTCTGTAGAGATCCTATTTAGTTCCAGAGTAAAATTCACCGCTTGGTATAGATCCACGGATCTTAAGTTCAGATTCAAATCCTTATGCTTTAATTTAGAAAAATCAATAATATCATTTACTAAACTAGAAAGCCTTTGCCCGCTAGTGACGATCATTCCCAATTGTCTTTCCACGGATTGGGTTAAGGGTCCTCCTACTCCTCTTTTTAAAGAATCCGCAATACCGATGATCCCTTGCAACGGAGTTCTTAATTCATGAGATGTATTTGCTAAGAACTCGTCTTTTAGTTTATCCAAAGAGATCAATCTCTGATTGGATTCCCGTAAATCATGAGCTAACTTTTCGGAAAGTTTATAAGCGCTTGTGAATCTTTGAGATACCATAAACGCCTGGGCCACGAAAAAAGAAGCCACTCCGTAAGAGGAGAAGTATGCTGTGTTTATGATCATATTCGCATACAATATGTCGTTAGTCACGACCGCAAAAAAAAGTAGAAAGAAGAATAGACCGACCTCTGCCCCTAATTTTTTGTTCCGGATCGCTTTCCAAAAAACGTATACTAGATAGATGCAAGCGATAGTTACTAAAATCCCGAAAATAGAAATGGTCTTGGAATATATGATCAAAGGAAAGAATAATACGATAAAGGAAAGCCCGACGATGATGCTGATAAAAAACCGAACGACTTTTTTGTTCAACTCGTCGGGATATAAGGTCCTGATAAATAATGGAAAAAATATGCTAATGAAAAAACTGGATATCAATTCCAATCTATATCCCCATTCAAAATCGAAATTCGGAAAAATAGAATATAATATTCTTTCTCCAGTGATCAAAATACGAATAGTGGAACAAATCGTTAGAATTCCGTAATAAAGTGTGGAAGTTTCTCTTCTTAAAAACGCGAATAAGCTCAGGTGATATAAGCCTAAGACAAAAAGCCCTCCTCCTATAAATAGATCCAATCTAATATTACTTTGGCGGATAGAGACTAGCTCTTTTCTTTTTCCTAAAAAGATCTTTGCCCAAGGACCACCTTTAAAATGCGAAAAATTGGAAACCTCTATCGCAATCTCATTCTCCCTTCCTAAATCAAATACTTCGCTCACTCCCGGCCTATACAATGGCTGACTTGTTTCGGGAGTTTTTCCCACCACCCCGCTGGAGATTACCTTTTTTCCGTTTACATAAAGTGAATAAGAAGTGGAAGCTTCCAACATCTTGATCGCCATATCGGTTTCCGGTTTATCTAAACGAACTAGTATTTTATAGGTAGCAAATCCGAAGCCTGGATATTTGCGATTTTGATCTTTATATTCATTCCAGACATTAGGCACGTCTCCGAATTTGATTTGTCCGTTTGATTTTTGGGTCGGACCTAGATCCGACGTCAAAGGACTTTTGATCTCCGAAAACAATTGGGACCAATAGAATACCCAATCTCCTTCGATACTAAGAGGCTCTTCTTTTTCGAAATCCCAACGATTACTCAGGTCTAATATTCCGCTTTCGACCCTAGGTCTTTTCTTCGATAAGGATCCCGAATCGCATCCCAAACTAAAAAGTAAAATCGAGATCAGTAAAACTCCTTGGAATTTCTGAGAGGACGCGGAAACCATCTGCACTTATTCTTCAGACCATTCCGGATTTATAAACCTTTTTAATATTATGTAAGAGTATTCGGGAAGGAAATAGGAAGAGCAAAATTCTCCCTTATTCTAGGGATCTTTTCGATCCTACGGACCTTCTTCTTATCGTAGACATCTCCGGACTTTCGAGACCGGAGATTTTGAAATAGACCCGTTTATTCCGCTGAAGGGTAAAAACAAAGAAATATCAATACATTCTCAAAAATTTTGTCCCTTGACTTCTACTCGGCGAAAATTAGAAAATTCTTTCGATATGGATTTACATTTTGTTTCCCCTAAAGAAGCAGTTTCAGAGATCAAAAACAACCAAAGAGTTTTCATTCACAGTGTATTCGCTTCTCCTAAACTTCTAGTGGAAGCATTAAGCGCCAGAGCATCCGAACTACAAAATATAGAGATGGTCCATATCCACACGGAAGGAGAAGCTCCTTACGCACAAAGCGGAATGGCCACTTCTTTTCATACGAATGCACTTTTCGTAGGCGCAAACATGAGAGAAGCGGTAAAAGAAGGAAGAGCCGATTATCTTCCTGTTTTCTTAAGTGAGTGCCCTTCTCTATTCCGTAAAAAGATATTACCCTTAGATGTCGCCTTGATCACGGTTTCTCCTCCCGACAAACACGGTTTTTGTTCTTTGGGTGTTTCCGTGGACATATGCAAAGCGGCAGTCGATTCGGCCAACATGGTAATCGCTCAGGTAAATCGTTTTATGCCTAGGACCCATGGAGATGGGATCATTCATATAAACAAGATCCATAAATTAGTAGAAGGTAATATTCCTTTATTAGAGGCAAAACATACTCAACCAGACCAAGTAGAGGCTAAAATCGGAGAATATATAGCGGGTCTTGTAGAAGACGGCGCCACTTTGCAAATGGGGATCGGCGCCATTCCGGATGCAGTTCTATCTTGTTTACAAAACCATAAAGATCTAGGAATTCATACGGAAATGTTTTCCGACGGCGTAATTCCTTTGGTGGAAAAAGGAGTTATCACCGGTAAAAATAAAAAAATCCATCCCGGAAAAATTGTAACCGGATTCGTGATGGGAACCAGAAAACTTTACGATTTCGTGGATGATAATCCGGGGGTTGTGTTTTTAGATATAGGTTACATCAACGACACTGCAAATATCCGCAAAAATCCTAAAGTAACTGCAATCAATTCCGCGATAGAAGTGGATATTACCGGGCAGGTATGTGCGGATTCGATAGGAACCAGACAATATTCAGGAGTTGGAGGACAGATGGATTTTATCCGAGGTGCCTCTCTTTCCGAAGGAGGGAAACCGATTATTGCGCTTCCTTCCGTTACATCCCATGGAAAATCCCGAATTGTTCCGATATTACAGCCTGGTGCAAGTGTAACTACTACCAGAGCAAATGTTCATTATATAATCACGGAATACGGTATTGCAGATCTTTACGGCAAAAATCTGAAACAAAGAGCAAAACTTCTCACTCAGATCGCTCACCCGAACCACAGGGAATCTCTGGAAAGAGAAGCTTTCGAAAGGTTCAAAGGATTTTAATTCTCAAAATCGAAAAAATTAAACTCGTTCTATCGTACATTAGAATTTCATTAAACACTAATTTATTGACATCCTAACGCAAACCGTAAAACTCCTGTTGACAATTATCAAGACCGTTTTGAAGGAAGAAGAAGTCGGATTCCTTGCGTTTCGACATTCCAATCTAAAAGTGGAATTATCCTTCACGGAAAAAACCGGAGAGATCAAGAATGAGTTCTTCAGAACAAAAATATAACGATACGATCGTCAAAGGATTTTTGATATCGGGATTGGTTTGGGGAGTGGCTTCCATGCTTGTAGGAGTATGGATCGCTTTCCAAATGGTATATCCTGAATTAAATTTCGGACCCTACTTCACTTTCGGCAGGCTGAGACCTTTGCATACGAATGCGGCAATTTTCGGTTTCGCATTGAGTATCATATTCGCAACAGGTTATCACACAGTACAAAGACTTTGTAGAGTAAAGATTTGGAGCGACAAACTCGCATACTTACACTTATTTCTGTACAATCTTACGATCATAGCTGCGGCTATCACTTTACCTTTAGGCTTAAGCCAATCTAAGGAATACGCCGAATTAGAATGGCCACTTGACCTTATGATCGTGATCTGGTTCGTGATATTCCTAATCAATTATTTCGCGACGATCTTTACGCGTGAAGAAAAGCAACTATATGCTGCAATCTGGTTCTATATCGCGTCTTGGGTCACTATCCCGATACTATTTATAGTTAATAATCTTTCTATCCCGGTAAGTTGGATAAAGTCCTATTCGGTTTACTCAGGTGTGTACGATGCAAACATCCAATGGTGGTACGGACACAACGCTGTTGCCTTCGTTCTCACCACTCCTTTCTTGGGATTGATGTATTATTATCTTCCAAAACATATCAAACAGCCTATCTACAGTCATAGACTCTCCATCATTCACTTTTGGAGTTTGATCTTTTTATATATTTGGGCAGGTCCTCACCACCTACTCTACTCTCCTCTTCCTGATTGGTTACAAACTACAGGAATGGTATTCAGTATCATGTTATGGATGCCTTCTTGGGGTGGAATGTTGAATGGATTTTTGACTCTGACTCAAGCCAAAGAAAAGATCAAAACGGACGCAACTTTAAAAATGCTCTTAGTGGGACTTACATTCTACGGTATGTCCACATTCGAAGGTCCTCTTCTATCGATCAGAGCTGTCAGCGGCTTAGGCCATAACACAGACTGGATCATTGGACACGTTCACGGAGGAACCTTAGGTTGGGTGGGAATGATGTCGTTCGCCGTCATTTATTATCTCGTGCCTAGGTTATGGAATACAAACCTATTCTCTGAAAAACTAGCTAACACTCACTTCTGGGTCGCAACACTCGGGATCTTATTATACATCGTATCCATGTGGGTATCCGGTATTACCGAAGGTTCTATGTGGAGAGCGATAGACGAAACAGGTGCTCTAAAATTCCCTAACTGGGTGCAGATCACTGAAACTTTGAAACCTTATAGATTGTTCCGAGGTATCGGAGGAGGACTCTACTTCATCGGACTGATCATCATGATCTATAATGTGGTTCGCACTATCCTGAATTCCGGCTCCGGATTCAAGGAAATCGATCTAAGGATCGGATCAAAAGAGGAGAAAGTTGTATGAATTGGTTCGACAAATTATTGGATTGGTTCTCCGGTTTTACCGATCAGTGGGAAAAACACGGAGTTAAATTCACTTTATACACCACCGTCGCAATCTTGATCGGTGGAATATTCGAGCTGGTTCCTCCATTCTTCCTCACGAAAACGGCGGAACCCATCCAGAATGTAAAGCCGTATAACGCGTTAGAATTGGCGGGAAGAGACGTATACCAGAAAGAAGGATGCAATAACTGTCACACTCAGATGATACGTCCTTTCAAATGGGAGGTGGATCGTTTCGACCCAGGACATTCTTACGGAAAAGACGGATATTCCAAAGCGGGAGAGTATGTTTACGATCACCCTTTTCTATGGGGATCCAAAAGAACAGGACCGGATCTAGCGCATGAATCCCAGATTCAACCTTCTGCGGAATGGCATAAGACACATTTGATCAATCCTAGAGATACTGCGAAAGGTTCCATTATGCCTGCTTATCCTTGGTTATTCGAAGAATCTTCTACCATAGATGCTTCTAAGATCGCGGACCATATGAGAGGACTTCGAAAAGTAGGAGTTCCTTATACCGAAGAAGATATCGCTTCCGCGAACACCTTATTGGCTGGGAAAACGGCAGGTGATGCGCTTATCGCGTATCTTCTCAAATTGGGAAAAGATACCGCCGAATTATCCAAAAGTTTACAGTGAGATGAAACATGGATCTAGATACATTACAAATTTATAAATCGTTACGGCTTCCAATCCTGGTAATTTCCATATTTACGATCATCCTATACGTATATAGAAGTTCCAGAAAGGAAAGAATGGAAAAACCTAAATTCAGAATGTTGGAGGAGGATTAATATGAGCGATCCAAACAAGGAATTCGACGGGATCAGACAATCTGATAATCCCCTTCCTGAATGGTGGAAATGGGTATTCTTAGGATGTATCCTTTTCGCAGGAATTTACGCGGTATACTTCCACGTTTTTTCGGATTGGGGGACAAACGAATATTATGCCGCCCAAATAAAGGAATACGAAAAAGAATTTCCGAATCGTAACGTTGCGGTAGAATCCAAGGACGGATCCAATCCGTTCAGAGAGAACCAAGATGCGATCAATGCGGGACAAAAAACGTTCCAAACTTATTGTGTCGCCTGCCACGGACCGACTGGAGAAGGTTTAGTCGGCCCAAATCTAATGGATAAGGAATGGCTACACGGAAACACGGATAAGGAACTTTACGAAACCGTTATGAAAGGAATTTCAGTAGAAAGAGCTAAATTAGGCAGAGGACCGATGCCTGCACACGAGAACTCGTTGGGTTCCGAAAAAGTATATCAAGTGCTTGCATGGTTAGCTTCCAAAAATCCGGAGCTTAAATCTTCCAAATAAATTCAACCGTCTCAGAGGATCATAAGGAGGGGCACAATGATCATTTCAAGACCAATGCAGGGAAAGATAAGGACCGCAAGAAATTACGTCCAGGTATTCTTGGTTCTTCTCTTTTTTATAACGCCTTGGATTCGCTGGGACGGATTTCAAGTTATCCGATTGGATATACCGGATAGAAAATTCTTTCTATTCGGTCATATTTTTATTCCACAAGAAGGATATTTCCTTCATCTTTTCCTGATCTCAGCGGGACTTAGCCTTTTTCTTTTCACAACTCTGATCGGTAGAGTTTGGTGCGGATGGGCCTGCCCTCAAACGATCTATACGGATATCTTCGATTGGATAGGAAGAAAGATCCAAGACTCCAAATATGGAAAAAAAGATGCGAACCCGGCTTTAGTTATTTTAACACATATCTCTTGGATAATAGTCAGCTTTGCCGCATCATTCGCTTGGATCTCCTATTTTATCGATCCTTACAAAATGATCGGTTATTTTCAAAATCCTAATTTAGAATTCCCTACTTGGTCTTTATTTTTGGGATTCTTTACATTCGCGATGTATGCGGACATTGCGTTCATACGGGAACAATTCTGTAAATATGCATGCCCATATGCACGCTTCCAAACCGTGATGATGGATAATCATTCCGTAAATATCACTTACGATTATGTAAGAGGCGAACCTAGACGAAAAGGAACCACAAAAATCGGAGATTGCACAGCTTGTAATATGTGCCTTGTCGTATGCCCTACCGGGATAGACATCCGAGAAGGAGCTAATCCGTGGTGTATCGCCTGCGGAAAATGTTCGGATGCATGCACAAAACAAATGGCTAAGGAAAATAAGAAAACCTTGATAGGCTATTGGTCCGAAAACGAGATCGCCGAAAAAGGTTCTCCCGTCCGCTGGATCCGACCAAGAACCGTTGTTTACGGGCTTTTTTTAATACTAGCGATTTCCGCCATCGGAATCTTATTATCCAGCAGAGTGCCTCTCTACCTATCAGTTCTTCCGGATAGAAATATACAACCAATGATGGTCCAAAACGGAGTAATTCGGAATTTTTACGAAGTACAAATGCAGAACTTAACTTCTAAAGATAGGACCCTAAAATTCGAAATAGAAAACTCGGATCTCCAAGGAGAAAGAAAAATACTCGTAGGAGGAACGGAGGAAGCTACGGTAGAACTAAAAGGTAATTCGGAAGAAAGATACAGGCTATTTATAGAGTTAAAAATAGCGGATCAAGACGCCCAAAAAAGAAGTCACGATATCAAATTAAAAGTAATAGACATTCAAGATTTCGAATATTCTAAATCTACGACAGTTCCATTCCTACTTCCGGTATCAATCTCCGGATGGAAAATACAAAATGACGAGAGGATAGTCCATGGACGTTAGTTTAAAAAGAGCCTTTTGGGTGATCAAGATCGCATTTCTTGCCTTGTTCGTAGCCACATTTTTTACCGTAAAACTTGCTTTAGCCGGACACACTCCAACTATCGATTCAAATTATTACGAAAAAGGACTCAAATACGAACAGTCTATTCTCTCTCAGAGGAAAATGATAGAAGCGGGTTATGGATTCCAAGCGGATTGGATCAAAAATCCAAACTCTCTCAGGTCGGGAAAACAAGATCTCCTGTTGGAATTCAAACATGGAGAACAAAAGATCAAAGGAGCACAAATCCAAGTCCAATTGGATAAAACCGCTACAGAAAAGTTCAATGAAAGTATCGTCTTACGGGAAACTTCTCCCGGAAAATATCAGGGAGCGTTATCGATCCCTTTTCCCGGTGAATGGAGGATTTCCATCTCCGCAAAAATCCCCGAAGGAATTTTAGAAAAGACCGTATCGATTAAGGTGACCCATTGAAAGTATTGGAAAACAAAACATTATGTTTTCATTGTAATACTGAAATAGACGGAGTATCCATACGCAGAACGGAGCAAGGTTTAGAAAGGGAATATTGTTGTAATGGATGTGCTGAAATTTCACATCTATTACTCTCAAACGGACTGGATCAATTCTACCAAATTAGAGGAACACAGTCCTTAGAACCGATCGATGCGGAAGATCAAAAATTTTCCCCAGAAGAATTGGACAATGAAACCGTATATTCCGAATATTTGGAAAAGAAGAACGGTCAGAATTCAAACGTATATATCACAGTTACGAACCTACACTGTTCCGCCTGTGTATGGCTGATAGAAACCGTTCTTACAAAAACCGAAGGGATCCAAGAAGCAAGGATCAATTTCGGAACAGGAAGGCTCAAAGTAGAATTCGATCTCTCTAAGATCACACTCGGTAAAATTATCAAAACAATCGAAAGTTTGGGATACAAGGCCAAACTTTACTCTCCACTAAAAGCGGAATCCAAAGTGGAGAAACCATTTCAAGAATTAAGCATTCGGATGATAGTAGCAGGCTTCTGCTGGGGAAATATCATGTTATTTTCCGCGAGCCTCTATGCGGGATATTTCGAAGGGATGGAATTCAATATTAAGAATCTATTCCATTATATTTCCTGGATATTTGCGACTCCTGTTTATTTTTACTCCGGTTATCCATTCTGGAAAGGAGCTTACGAATCTTGGAAAAGAAAACTACTCGGAATGGATACCTTACTGTTCGCAGGAGTAAGCCTCGCCTACTTCTACAGTATCTATGTAACCATTTCCGGAAAAGGAGAAGTCTATTTCGACTCGGTTTGTACGATTTACTTCTTCATTTTGCTTGGAAAATATTTCGAAGCGATGATCCGCTATAAAGCTGGCGCAAAAATAGGCGAATTACTCTCCCTTTTACCCGAGGAATACGAAGTTTCCAAAAAAGGGATTTGGTCCAAACATTCCGCTTCTTCGATTGAAAGAGGAGATATAGTAAAATTATCCTTGGGAAGTAAGGCGCCGGTAGACGGCATTTTAGAATCCGAAATAGCATTTTTCGACGAATCCGTTTTGACGGGAGAAAGCAAGCCGATCCGAAAATCCTCTGGAGCAGAGATCAAAGCTGGTTCCGTTTCGCTTTCCACTAATGTAAAATTCCAAGCAAAAGGAAACGCAAACGAAAGTTCTCTCGCCCAGATCGGTCGAATATTAGAAGATTCTTTATTAACAAAGCCGAAAATCCAAAGAAGTACGGACAAACTGGCCGCAGTATTCATAAAAGTTGTTCTATTCGTCGCAATCGGAACGTTTATCTACTGGTTCAAATTCCATTCCACTGAAGACGCAATCTTAAATACGATCAGTGTACTGATAGTAGCCTGCCCTTGTGCGCTCGGATTGAGCGTGCCGGCTGCACTCGTGATCAGCCACTTACTACAATCAAAAGAAGGTGTGCTCGTTAAAAATCCAGAGTCGGTAGAAATTTTAGCGAAAGCAAATCGCATCTTCTTCGATAAAACCGGTACATTGACTACTGGAAAATTGGAATTAAATGCGGAGAAGTGTTTCTCATTAGAGGAAAATCCTTCCAAGTTCAGAGAGATTGCAATTCGATTGGAATCCCATTCCTCTCATCCGATCGCAAAATCTATTATCGAGGCATTCGCAAACGAGACGCCTCAGTTCTTAGAGAATATTTCCATAGAGGGCCTCTCTTGTGACTTCACAGATTGGAATTCCTACAAAGAAATTCCAGGGGAAGGAATGGAGGCAAAATTCCAAGACAAGGTCTATCGTATCGGAAAGAAAAATTTCGCCTGGGAAAATAAACCTGAAAACGACGGCTGGATACATCTTTCCGAAAACGGCATTCCGTTAGTTGCCTGGGAATTTAGAGATAAAGCCAGAACCGAAGCGAAGGGTTCCGTCCAAGAACTAAAATCATTTATTCCTAACATGGAGATATTATCAGGCGATATTCCTACGAAGGTGGAAACACTTTCTAAAGAACTTGGGATCCAAAACTTCAAAGCCAATCTAACGCCTATCCAAAAAAAAGAAAGGATCTTAGAGGCCCAGTCTTCCGGAGAAGTTGTTCTTATGGTGGGAGATGGTATCAACGATTCTGCGTGTATTGCACAGGCGGATCTGGGAATTTCCATGGGAATGGGTTCGGATCTTTCCTTGGATAAATCCGATATCATTCTTGTAAAAGATAGATTGGATTCCCTTCCAAAATCGATATTGATCGCACGAAAAACAAGACGGGTGATTCTGCAGAACATTTGCCTTTCTTTAGTTTATAATTCTATAATGATCCCATTGGCAGCGGGAGGATTAATGCTCCCAGTTATCTGTGCGGGATTCATGACGCTGAGCTCCTTGACAGTAGTATTAAATTCCATTTCTTTAAAAAATAGGGTATTTACATGAACGCTTTGTATTTGACCATTCCAATCGCACTCGTGATCTCCTTCGGAGCATTTTACGTATTCCTTCTCAATTTTAAGTCTGGCCAATACGAAGACATTGAGGGGCCAAAATACAGGATGTTATTTGAAGAAGATAAACAGGAAAAATCGAATTAGGAGTTTATCATGGAACTGACTTCTGCGATATTATTCGGATCTTTTTTGAACGGACTGACAGGCTCTTTTCATTGTTTGGGAATGTGCGGTCCTTTAGCGGGAAGTTTAAATCTTACACTTTCCCCGACTGATAAAAAGACAAGTCCGGTCCTATTACAAATTTTGTATAATTTGGGAAGGTTGGTCTCCTACACTTCAATCGGATTAGGTTTCGGATTTTTAGGAAAAGTCACAAACCAAAGCCTTTCTCTATTACTCCCTGCACAAGAATTTGCGGCCTGGTTCGGAGCGGTATTCATTCTACTCTTTGGAGTTTCTATCCTATTTCAAAAGGATTGGACCCAAAATAGATTTTTCTCCAAAGTATTCTCAAAGGTCGGATCCAAACTTTTAAAATTCAGAGAGAATAAAAGTCCAAGCTCTCGTTTAGCGATCGGATTTATGTTCGGGATGTTAACAGGATTTTTACCCTGTGGGATCTTATATCCTGCGTTCGTCATGGCTTTTGCAACCGGCTCACCCGCGTTCGGAGCATTAAGTATGTTCTTCTTCTTTTTAGGGACCTTTCCTATGCTTTTCGGGTTCGGTTTAGGATTTAGAATGATCTTAGCGAAATTCGGGAAAGACAAACTTAAACTCGCAGGTTTTGCGATTATTCTTCTTTCTATTTCCTTAATGTTATTCAGAATGAATCATACTCATAACCACTCCGAATCGGGAGAAAAAATGGAAGATAGTGGCGCTCATCACCACCATCACTAGTCTTAAATTAAAATTCGGCGAATTCCCTGGATCTTTTTTCAGGGAAAAGATACCATCTTTGTATTGCTTCCGAAACTAAAAACCATTTGGTACTATCTTCAAAATGACTGGGAGACCCAGGCACAAAATAGACTTTTTTGATGGATGTCTCAATCTTAGAAAGTGCAGAACGATTCACTATTCTGCCGGTAAAATCAAGTTCACCTAAAATATTCAATACGGAAGTATTCAAAAACTTACCGCTATATTCTTGAAGACCGTTACCTATCAGTATAAGACTCTCCACCTGAGAATCCGTATTGCCTGCGGCACGGAACATTCTCCCCGCAATAGAGGACGAACCTATATAAGAAACTTTTAAAGAATCGGCGCCTTCCAAATTTCGGACCTGTTTAGTGATCTCGGAGAGGCGATCCGATAAAAGATTCACATCGGAACGATTGGCATGGATCTCTCTTTCTTCTTGAGTCAAGAGACCTTTTAGAAAAAGAGTGGCCACTCCCCTTTCATTAAGAAAATTTCTCATCTTAGAAAATCGATCCGCAAATTTGTCATCCTTCTCATCCAAAACCAGGACGGCTAAAAACACTGCCTGGCTCGGAATAAAAAGTTCTCCTTTTAATTGGACCCGATTTACTTGAAAGTCTAGAGTGGTTTGAAAATCATATCGGACCATTTTATAAAACTTTAATTGTCGATTTAGAAAAGGTTCGATAGCTTAATCCAATAAACGAAGAAGAGCCTCTTCATTTCTGATCACTATTTTTCTTTTATCTATCTCCACCCAACCTCTGCTTTTAAAATCAGCCAAGGCACGTACCAAGGTCTCTGTAGTCACACCGATCATGGATGCCATGATCTCGCGTGTGAATGGAAGATCTTCTTCCGAGTCTTGGGATTCTGATAACTGTAGTAAAAATTCGGAAAGTTTTGCGTGAACCTGGCGAGTTCCGAGAGAATAGATCTTATTCTCCGCTTCCACCGCTTCGATAGTCACTTGTCTGAATACTGAGTTTTGGAATTCGGAATCGCAGTTTAAAAGTCTACGAAGTTCTTCTTCTTCCACAAATAGGACGGTTGATTCGACGAGCGCAACCGCGTGGTGTAGAAAATTTCCTCCGATGGCAGCGTCTCTGATTCCGACCCAGTTACCTGGATGATAAATTTTGAATGTGTGCTGTTTTTCTCCGGAACCCGAAGTCCGATAAGATCGGATAGAGCCGGTCTCGACTATATAAAATCCGTTTGCCTGTTCTCCTTGAGAGAATAAGATCTCGTTTTTGGAAATCTTTCTACGGGTAAAATTAAGTTCATGGTGGAAAAGTTTCTCTTTTGGAAAAATTTCCCTTGGTAAAACTCGGTTTGTTTCAGTTTCGATTTTTACTGCGCTGGTCATGTTTTAAGTCCCTTTTATATCTCGATGTTCTTACCATACGCGAGAAAAGAATAAAGGTCAAGGGCCGGTGGGATATCCTACTGATTGGGGCGGTTTCCTGCGGATTTCCAGGGTGAAAATCCGCAGCCAGAAACTAGGAATTAAACTTCAAATTCGAAAACTTCTCCTCTTTCCGGGATCTTAGTTTCCCAGCCGTATACGCTGCGGATCCGATTTCCCAAAATCCTACTCGCATCCTCTTCTCCGTGCACGATGAACACTTCTTTGGGCGGATTTTTGATCTTGGATAACCAATTGATGAGTTCTGTTTGGTCGGCGTGAGCGGACAAACCGTCGATATTCTGAACGTCGCATCTGACTTCGTGGTATTTGCCTCGGATCTTGATCTCGGTATCCCCTCTAAGCAATTTGTTTCCTCTCGTTTCCCTTGCTTGGTAACCTACGAACAACACTAAGGAATTCGGATCTCCCAAAGAATGTTCCAAATAAGAAAGAACCCGACCTCCTGTGGCCATTCCACTTCCGGCGATCACAATTTTAGGGCCTCTTTTGCTCACTATTTTCTTAGTCTCGGAAGATTCAGTAATACATATGATATCGTCTTTGAGTTCAGCCAGTTCATCTCCCCTAAGCTTATGCCATTCGCTTCCGTAAATATCAAATAGATCTAAAACTTTAGAACCCATGGGAGAATCCATATAGACCGGAATATTCGGTATTTCACCCTCTTTCATCAATTTCCAGATCAGGTACATTACCGCTTGTATTCTCTCTACCGCAAAACAAGGAATTACAATAGTTCCTTTAGTAGTTGAGAATTCGTGGATCAACTGGGCCAAACGTTTGATCGGATTTCCCCTATGGATCCTATTTCCATAAGTAGATTCTATCAGAATAATATCCCCTTCTTCCGGCTTTTCCGGGGGAAATAAAAGAGGGTCCTCGTCTCTTCCGATATCTCCCGAAAAAATAAGGGTCTTATTTCCGATCTTAAATTCGATAAAACTTGCCCCTAAAATATGCCCGTTATATCTAAAGCGAAATTTTATATTCGGCTCTAGATCGATCCATTCCCCGATTTCTACCGCATAAAATAGCTTGATTGTCTTCTCGGCATCATCGCTATCATATAAAGGAAAAGCAGGTTTATGTTTGGAATATCCGCCGGAGTTTGCAAGTTCGGCGTCTTCTTCCTGCAATTTTGCGCTGTCTCTCAGAACTATATTAGATACATCTAATGTAGGTTTTGTACCGAATATTTTTCCTCTAAATCCCTTTTTGACGGCTCTGGGTAAATATCCGCAATGGTCCAAATGTCCATGTGTAAGAAGAATATGATCGATTTCTGTCGGAAAAAATTGATCGGAGTCCCAGTTTAGAAGTCTTAACTTTTTCTCCCCCTGGAAAAGCCCGCAGTCGATCATTATGGATTTTCCGAAGGCTTTTAAAAGGTATTTAGAGCCTGTAACGGTCCCCACTCCTCCTAAAAACTGTAAACTAACGAGACGTTCGTTCTGATTCTCCAACTTGTATTCTCCTTTTGACGTAATTCTTGCAGATTGTATGGAAAGGCACGATGATATGCAAAATTCTTTATTAAGTCAATGCCGAAAGAGAGATCCGGTAAAATCAGTTATTAAACGACAAAATCGCAGGGAGAAATTAGAGAAGTTCCTTAATCTTAGCGATATATTTTCTTCCGACAGGTAGTTGTGTTTCGTCGTCGTCCTTTAAATGTACGGAATAATTTCCCATATTATCGCTTTGCAAATGGGATAACTTTTCTAGATTAATTATGTATTGCTTATATATTCTTAGAAACTTTCCGGGAGGAAGTTTCAGCTCCAGACTTTTTAAGGACTTATAAGTCACATATTGTCTTTTTTCAGTATGCACTACGCTAAAATTATCCCGGGAAGAAATATAAGTAATCTCTCCGTAAGGGATCAGAAAATGGTTTTCCTTTTCTAAAATAAAAAGTCCGTGCTCGTTAAATACATTCTTAGCTGGTTTGCCAGCTTCATTTCCTAAAATATCCACTGCCCGATCTACCGCTTTAAAAAACCGTTCTTTAGAAAAAGGTTTGAGAAGATAATCGATCACTCCGAATTCGAATGCCTCGATTGCTTTGTCTCTTAGCGCGGTGATAAAGATTACATAAGGAGGATTTTCTAGTCTTTCCAAAATATCCAAACCGGAAAGAATAGGAAGGTTGATGTCCAAAAACGCAAGATGAAATTCCTCATTTTGGAGATATTCCAAAGCTTCTTCCCCATCCTTTGCGACTTTTACTAACTTTAATTCGGGACGGGCCAAACAATAATTTACGAGTAATTCTCTGGTGGGGGCTTCGTCCTCAACGATAAGTGTTTTCCATTCAACCATATTATTTCTAATTTTTTGCGGCTTTAAAGCTGATCGTTACGATCGCGCCCCCCTCGGGATGATTCTCTATCTTTACTTCCGACCCGTAAAGATAAAATTTCAGGCGTTCTGAGATGTTTGCGATACTTCTAGAATGGATATTGGAATCCTTTAATCCACTTCCGTTATCCCGAATTGTTACCAAAGTTTTACCGTCTTGTATCGAGGCCTTGACGCTTATCTTTCCTTTCCCTTTTTTATTTCTTAAACCGTGTATATACGAATTTTCCACCAAAGGCTGAAGGGTCAAAGGTGGAATTAGGCATTGCCTAAAATTTCCCAACTTTTCTGACTCGACCTCCAAAAAGTCGGAAAATCTAAGTCTCAAAAGCTGCAGATAATTCTCCATAAATTCCCATTCTATATCGAATGGCACTAGCTGCTGGTTTGCCTGGTCCATTAAGAATCTATAATTATCTGCAAGCATTAATATTGCCGAGTCTGCAAGCCCGGGATTTGTCTGCAAATAGGAATGAATGATACTCAATGTATTAAAAAGGAAGTGAGGACTCATCCTATCCTGAAGGATCTTCAGATTGTTCTCTGCATGCCTAGCCTTATCTTCCGTTTCTTTTCTTTCTGTGATATCGTTTCGGATCGCTAAGTATTGGTAAGGTTTTCCGTTACCGTCTAAAATGGGCGAAATTGTAGTATCGACCCAATAATACCTTCCGTCCTTAGCCTTGTTCTTAATTTCTCCCTTCCAGATCTTTCCCTTGGAAATGGTTCTCCATAAATCCGTAAAAAATTCCTTAGGATGATAACCTGAATTGACTACCCGGTGAGTATGACCCAATAATTCATCTCTGGAATAACCGCTGATATCGCAAAAGTTTTGGTTCACATAGATGATCGTTCCGGCTTTGTCGGTAATCGCTACAATAGAAACCGCGTTAAGTGCAGTTTGAAAATCGGAAAGTTCTTTTAAGGAGCTCGTTAATTCCCTTTCGATCTCCTTGGTCCTCGTGATATCCACTCCCACGAACCAATTCGTAGAGCCAAAAAGCGGGAACTCCGACGAAATATTTGAAAGAGAAACTAGTTTGGATTTTCCTTCCTTTGAGATTAGATCCAATTCCCAATTCTTAAAATCCGAATTCAAAAATCCCGGATCGAATCCGGAAGATTCCCCTTCTCCTCTGCCTGGTATCAAATTTCGAAAGGAAAAATTGCGATCGTTCAAGATCTCTATAAAAGAATATCCTAAAACCCTTTCGCATTCATGGTTCCACGAAACAGGCCGAAGATCCTCGTCCAAGGAAAAGAAGAGGATAGGCATATTATCCAGAACGTCTTTCAGCCTTCTCTCGTTCCCCATAAACCTTTAAACCGCAATATTTTCAAGTAAGTCATCGTTAGATTACATACTCTGAGTTCCGCTGCAATCAAAATTATGCGGGATACCCTGCAGGTTTGCGTTTTCCTCTTGGATCGCGCCGTTTTCCACTTCGGTGGTTGACTGGTCTGAAAAAATGGTCTAAAACCATTCGCAGGAGTATTCGCAATGAATAGCATCACAAAACCAACTGATCATTTAGTGAATTTTTCCAGTTTGGACCATTTCGTCCAATCCTGGAACGAGTTACTAAACAGAAGTTCCTTCCACCATGTCCCTGCGGTAAATGTGGTGAAGACCAAAGACGGGTTCGAATTGGATTTCGCTGCTCCCGGATTAGAAAAAGGGGACTTTAAGATCGATTTAGAAGGCGACCAGCTTACCGTAAGCGCGGAAAAGAAATCCGAATCAAAACAGGAGGATAAATCTTATAGCAAAAGGGAATACAATTATTCATCTTTTAGCAGAACATTTACTCTCCCTGATAACGTAATCAAGGATCAAATTAGCGCTAAATACGATAACGGTGTTTTGAAACTCACAATTCCAAGAAAGGAATTAGAGGCACCGAAAAAATCCGTTAAGATAGGAGTAAACTGAGAACTCACTTTATCTGAGCTAAATACCGGCGGATCTGTTTCAAATTCGCCGATTTTTTATCGAATACACGTAAGTAGACATTTCATGACAAGCATAACAATACAAGAATCCAAACATTGGTGGCTCCAAATATTAGTCGGAATCCTTTGGATCGCAACTGGTATCATAACCGTATTATTTCCAGGACAAAGTTTTTTAGTTCTAGCTCTCGCTTTTTCCGTCATCTTAGCGGCTACAGGAGCAAGCCATATCATATTTTCTTTATACAACAGAAGACATACCGAGATATTCATCTGGAATTTGGTGGTAGGGGTACTAGACATCTTGATCGGTTCCCTTTTATTCATTCATCCGGAGATCACTGCGGTAACACTTCCATTCGTATTCGGATTTTTATTGATATTTCGATCGGTTTCCTTAATTTCCTTTTCCATCGAGATTCGCAGGTTAAGGAACTCTCATTGGGGATATGTTCTAGTATTAGGGATTTCTACCTTACTTTTTGCGATATTCGTATTATTCTTTCCTTTGATCGGGATATTTACGATCGTTTTCTGGACGGGTGTCGGATTCTTAGTATCCGGTTTAGGGAATTTATATTTAGGATGGAAAGAATTCAAGATAGAAAGATCTAGATCATAGATTTTTAATATGTTCGGTTTCCGAGAGAATTTCAGGAAACCGAACAGACTTTCTTAAACCTATTTCAATTTTTCGGACAAAATGCCGTCTAACGAAAAGGCTCCCCCTCCGGAGAAAGCCAATATAAACGCAAGTCCCATTGCCAAAACATGGTATTCATACCCTTCTCCCGCTTGGTTCCCGAACCAGTTCATAAAAAATCCGTTCTGTCTTTGGAATATAGCTGCTCCTAACATGGTAACACCTATCCCGAAAGCGGATAATTTAGTGCAAAAGCCTAAAATCAAACCTAAGGCTCCGAAAGATTCAGCAAGGATCACTAGAACACCTATTAGACTAGGAATCCCCTGGGAAGAAAAGAAGCCTAAAGTAGAATTCCAGCCGTAACCCCCGAACCAACCGAATAGTTTCTGAGCTCCGTGAGGGATCATCACAATTCCCAAAACCAATCTACCTACTGTAAAAATAAAATTCGGCTCAGTTGCGAAAAACTTTTCCAACATTAAAATCTCCTAATATGGATCGTAGGATCCATAAAGAAGAATAAGGGATATTGGAAGAAAGTAAATGGACGAAAGATATATTTTATTGTGCTTTTCGTCCAGACTTCCTAAACTGTTCAGGAGTGACACCTGCAAGTTTTTTAAAATACCTGCTGAAATAAGCGTTATCTAAAAAACCCAATTCAAAACAGATTTGAGTGATATTCAGATCCGAATGCATTAATAATCTTTTACACTCCAATAAAACCCTGTCATGGATAACGGACTTAGCCGATTTCCCCAAGATATTTTGGCAAATTCGATTTAAAGTATTCGGGGCTATACCCAATCTCCTGGAATAAAAAGAAGTCCCCCTCTCTTTTAGAAAATGTTTTTCCAATAAACTCTGGAATTCGCAAACAGGACGATTTTTTTTTATAAATAATTCGGAGGAAGTATCGTATTCCTTTTTGATCTGCAACAAGATCAATTGACTGAGTAAAAATAGGACTTTAGGCTCGGAACCTTCTTCAAACTCAGTCACTAATCTAGAAAAATCCGACTTTAACTTTCTAGGATCTATTAAGACGATCTTAGAAAGACTTGGTTCGTAGCCAAAGAATGGAAAACTCCTTAGTTCAGAGTTTCTTTCATTCTGTTCCAAATGAAATTCAGGACTGATCTTTAATGCAAATCCTTTCGGTTTTTTATCGAATTTCCAAGAATGCACCTGTCCTGGTTTTAAAAAGAAGATCGAATTTTTTTCTATTTCAAAATTTTGGAAATCGATCTTATGAGTTCCTTTTCCTTCCGAAAAATAGAAAACGGCAAAATAAGAATGTCTGTGGGAACTATCATATTCTGAAAAACTAGGCGGTAGGTCTTCCAACCTTCCCGCATAGAATATTTTATCTCTGGAATTTTCCGAAATTTCGGACAAATGGATCAAGGGGACTTTGCCGGCCGACTTGGACATCCATTTGAAGTCCGAATAGTTTCAGAAAAATTTCAAGTAAAAACCGGGATCAATTTTAGGATTTGGACAATTCCAGGATATCCTCCACTTCCACAGTATTCTTATTATAACCGTTCTCGCTAGCACGGATCATGGCAACTGCAAGTTGTTTCAAAGTAGAAACACGTTTAGGGAACATCGTTCTTAAAATCGGAAAACTCCAGCCGATATACTTGTAAGCAGACAAAGTATTTTTTGCTCCCGGTGTTGGATGCATATAACCTGGACGGAAATTATATACTTTTGCAAAAGGGAGTTTTAATAGATCATTCTCCGTTTTTCCTTTTACTCTTGCCCACATCGTTCTTCCTTTTTCTGTGCTATCCGTTCCTGCTCCCGAAATATAAGAAAAACTCATACCGGGATTAAGTGATACTAAGGTGTTTGCCACATGCAAAGTTATCGTATGGGTAAGTTTAAAGAACTCTTCTTCCTTTAAACCAATAGAAGATACTCCTGAACAGAAAAAGCATGCATTATACCCTTTCAGCTTGTCCTTGATCGAAGATATATCCGAAAAATCGGGATGTAAGACTTCTTCAACTTTAGGATGATTTATGCCGTACGATTTTCTGTTGAGCAGAAGTATCTTTTCCACATTAGGATCTTCTAAACATTCCAAGAGAACCCCTTCACCGACCATTCCGGTCGAACCTGTGATGATCACTCTTAATTTCATTTCATTACCTCGCTGCTTGCAGTTTCTTCTTCGAGTTGACTAGATAAAATAGGATCCTCTTTAGAGGTTTTGTAAGGTAGTTTCGGCCACCATGCAATATAATCTTTTTGCAAACCAGGTTCCGAACTTTCTCCCGGTCTAGGGGTAATGACCGTAACTCCAAGTTCTTTAGATTTTTCTAAAACTCTTTCGATTGGTTCGGTCCAACCATGCGAAGCAAGAGCAAATAATCCCCAATGTATCGGAAGTAGGACTTTTCCTTTCAGTTGTGTATGAGCGATCACAGCTTGTTCCGGGCCGATATGCCAGTCTGGCCAAGCCTGATTGTATTGCCCTGTTTCTATCATAGTAAGATCGAAGGGGCCGTATTTTTCTCCGATCTCCTTCATTTTAGGAAACAAACCCGTGTCCCCCGAAAAATAAACCCTATGTTTTGGCCCAAGCAACGCATAACTGGACCAAAGTTTTTCGTCTTTATCCAAAAGATATCTACCGGAGGCATGTCGTGCAGGAGTGCTTACTATCTCAATATCCTTGATCTTCTTAGTTTCCCACCAATCCAATTCCACGATCTTTTCGGCCGAAACTCCCCAATAGGAAAGATTCGCTCCCAAACCGAGAGGGACCACAAACAATATGTTTCTATCTTTGAGTTCCGAAATAGTCCCTAAATCCATATGATCATAATGATCATGAGAAATTAAAACGATATCAATCTCGGGAAGATCTTTCAAAGGGATCAACGGAGGATACCATCTTTTTGGACCAATCCAAGAGGAAGGAGAAGTTCTTTCCGACCAAACCGGGTCCGTCAGTATCCTAACTCCATCCAATTCTATTAAGGAAGAGGAATGTCCAAACCAAGTTATCCTTAAGCCGGACTCAGGTAATTTAGAAAATCTTGATTTTTCCACAAAGACCACCGGAACAGGATCTTTAGGGTTTACGTCCACGCTTTGTCGCAACATAGTTCCCAATGCCATCCAGAAATCGTTGATCAAAGGTTGAGGATTTACGAATTGTCCTTCTTTCCATTGTGGCGACGCTTGTATCCTGACTAATCTTTCTCCGTCCGCCTTTTTACCCATCGCTTGACAGGTATAAAAAAATGTGGCTCCCAAGATTAACACTAAAAACGGGAAGAACCATTTTCGAGAACTATGTACATTCTTCATTTTATATTATTTCCTCATTCAGAATGGATCTCCCGAAGATCCGGGTGCATATCATTCTTACATATTGACAATTTTAATCTAACTTGTCAATTTTCAGACCTGGGAACGCGGATAAAGTTGACATTTTTTTATGAATTTGTCAAATAATCTTATGACCCGAAAGGTATCACACGCAGACGAGGAAAGAAAAAAGGAAATTTTAGACGCTGCCTTATATTGTTTTCTTCAATTCGGGTATTCCAAAACTTCCATGGATGATATAGCCAAGCAGGCCAATTTGTCCCGACCTCTTCTCTATTTGAAATTTAAGAATAAAGAGGATCTATATGAAGGTATTTTCGATTACACATTGGAAGGAAGTTACGAAGAAGCGGAAAAGGTTTTAAATCAAAATATTTCTCCGAAACAAAAACTGTTCCGAATATGCGAACTGATACTGATAGAACCCTGGGCTAAAATTGAAGGAAAACCAAAGACATCTGAGTTTTATGAAACTTGTTCTAAATTATCTCCTAAAAGCACCGAAAGATACGAACGTCAAATCATCAAATTCGCGGAACGAATATTAGGGGACAAAGAAATTTCAAAAGTGTTTTTCCTGGCTTTGGAAGGACTTTCTGCGGACCTTCCCAAAACGAAAGTATTACGCAAAAGAGTGGAATTACTCTGCGAAAGATTTGTACGTTAGAGATATTTTAGGTTTTCAATAATTTTCCGACCGTCCCGGGTCGAAAATTACGATCATGCTACGTCTTAGGATTTAGCTCTTGCCAATAAATCGGGGTATTATACCCTGCAGCAGACTTTTTGCCAGAATTCATAATGACCAAACTGAATTTTATCATTCCATCCAATTTACACAGATTTGTCTCACAAAAACTTCTTATATTCTGCCTAGTTTTCTCCCTTGGCAATTGTGAGAGAGCTTCCTGGATTGCGGAAGATTCCATTCTTTCCTTGAACGGAGAATGGGAATTTATTTCCGACAATAATACGAATCCCGATTTCAAAAAAGGAACAAAGATCACTGTTCCATTCGATTTTAGTTCCGATGATGTTTACCAAAACTTCGACGGATGCCTTTCCATACGTCACGCGTTACCGGAGAAGATCCGTACATGGATGAATGGGCAAGCCTCGGTTGCAATCGACTCAGGTCATAGTTCGGACTTCGCGGAATTTTATCTGAATGAAACTTCTAAGTTAGGTTTGATCGGAAAAACGGGAAGAAGGGATCCATATCTTTCCGGACAAGACGGCAGGATCGTATCCGTACTTCCTGCCGCAGCATTTCGCCCGGGCGGAGAAAATTATATCTACGCAAAGATCTGTAAGATCCCGGGAAAACCTTTCCATTGGAGCGGACCTAAAGTTTCCTTAGGTCTATCCGAATCCATTTTTAAAAAATTCGGCTTAGAGCTAAGTGTAGCATTCCTTCTCGCAGCAGTGTATATCAGCGTCGGACTTTATCATCTTCTTTTGGCAGTCAGAAGACCGAGCGATATATTCAATTTATATTTCGGATTATTTGCCATCTTCTTCTCTATATTCCATCTTACCAACAACTCAACTGCAGAAATACTTTTCGGCTCCCATAGGCAATTGCAGTCCAAGGTAGACCAATTCTCATTGATGATGTTCATCGGAAGCCTCCTATTATTCATTGCGAGGTTTTTCCAAGGAAAACATCCGAAATTCGCAATATATTCCGCAGCTCTGTACGGGATAGTGGGCTTTTTGGATATATTCGTAAATCAGTATATTCGAGATTTATTACTTACGATCGCGGCTGGTCTTACCGTGGTTTTTGTTCTTCCCTATATCTCATTCATCACGGGAAGATCCGCTTGGAAAGGAAATTCGGACGCGAGATTACTTTTAGGCGGAGTGGCATTGATCGCTCTCGGAGGCATACATGATTACGCCGTAACCAACAGGCTAATCAATTCGGCCCTCATTATGCCCTTTACTTTCCTGGCGTTTATCTTAGGGATCGCATTCATATTGGCGAATCGTTTCGTTCGAGTTCATAACGAAGTGGAAGAGTTAAACGCAAGTCTTGAGGAAAAGGTCAGACAAAGAACGAATGACCTTCAAAAAAGCCTAACCGAGATCAAGGAGCTCAAACACCAGCAGGACGGAGACTATTTCCTAACTTCCCAGTTGATGCAACCGTTGGCAGGAAACTATGGACACAGCGATATCGTAAGAGCCGAAATACTTTGTCGCCAAAAGAAAAGATTTCAGTTCAGAAATTGGCAGGGAGAATTGGGCGGGGATTTATGCGCTGTATATTCCCTAAAATTAAAGGGAAGACCAGTATTAGTTTTCTTTAATGGAGACGCAATGGGTAAATCCATGCAAGGAGCGGGTGGCGCGCTTATCATGGGGACCATTTTTAAGACCATAGTTACCAGGACCCAAAACACCTTGGAAATGCAGGATCTTTTCCCGGAACATTGGCTGAGAAGATGTTACCACGAACTGAAAAGTGTATTCGTCTCTTTCGATGGAAGAATGTTGATTTCAATGGTAGTCGGGATCGTAGACGAAGAATCCGGTTTGATGTATTTTGTGAATGCGGAACATCCTCAAGTGGTGATGTACCGGGATGGAAGAGCGGACTTCTTATCCGAAAACGGAATGTTGAGAAAAGTAGGAGTAGAAGACCCAGAAGAAGTTTTCGTAGTCCAAACCCTCCAGCTCAAACCTAACGATGTCATCCTAATAGGTTCCGACGGAAGAGACGACGTTCAATTAGGGATCAACGAAGACGGAAACCAGATCATCAACGAGGATGAAAGAGCATTCTTAAGAGATGTAGAGGAAGCAAAGGCCGAACTATTACAAATAGAAGCGCTAATCCATGAGAGAGGAGATATCATAGACGACTTGAGCCTTGTAAGAATTTCTTATAAGGAAGAAATGACATCTGTCGCGGATATTTTGGACGATCCTTTCCATAACCAACAAATTCCGGATGCGATCTCCGAAAAGGCGAATCGCAGAAAAGCCCTCAGAAACGCGATAGAAGAGAAAGATTATATTTACGTCGGATCGGAAGGCCAGAAATATCTGGAAAAATATCCGGACGACAGCGCAGTCTATCTCTGGGTTTCTTACGCTCTTGCGAGACTTGGAAATTACGATAAGGCGATCGATTTCGGAGAAGTTCTTTTAATGCGAGATCCTACACATTCCAAGAACCTGGAACATCTAAGTAAACTACATTATAAAAATGGAAACAAAGTAAGAGCGGAGGCCTTATTAGCCGCATCTAAATCCAAATTGGACTGAGGATCCTTTAAGCTTCTTTCAACATACCTTTCAGGATTGTGGTAACTTCCAATCGGCAGCTTCCACATCCTGTTCCTGCTCCGGTCCTTCTGCCAATAGCCTCGAGGGTCTTTTCTCCATCCCGGATTGCCTCTCTAATATTGCCTTCTCCCACTCCATTACAGGAACAGACTACCTTTCCTTGGAGTGGTTTCATCATCTCTCCGTCGTTCAGTAGATGTTTCCTTCGATCTCCCAATTCTATTCCGGAAGAAACCCAATCTTTCATCCTACTAAATGAAGACTTGTCTCCGATGAGTATTGCAGCGACCAATCTGTCATTTCGGATAATACATTTTTTATAAAAACGTTTTTTACGATCTAAGAATATGATCTCTTCGAATTCTTCCCGTTTATCCTTTGGGATCTCCATCGGAACATCCGGAAGACGAATGGTTGCCAATTCCAAGCCTGGGATCTTTAAGATATGTGCGTGCAAGGAACCGATATATTCGTTCAATGCGTAGCCGAATAAATGTTGAGCCGCGATCTTTGCTTGGTCGTCCACGGCGGAAATATTTCCATAAGTCCCGGTTTTATGCTCCGCAATCTCGCCGATGCAATAAACATCCGGATCGCTTGATCTTAAAAATGAATCCACTACTACTCCGTTATTACAATCCAATCCGCCCTTTACCGCAATCTCGAAATTCGGCTTGGTACCGATCGCAAATATAATTCCGTCCGGTTCTATAAAATTCCCATTTGTGAGTTGGACTTTAGAAACTCTTTCCGTTCCTTCTATTTTAGAGATCTCGCATTCATATATTATTTCAATTCCCCTAGCTTGAATTTCTTCCTTTAAGATATCGGCTCCGATCGAATCCAATTTCTGGGACATCAAACGATCGGACCTAACTAGGACAGTTACTTGTACACCCACACCTTTCAAAGCGGCGGCAAGTTCTAAGCCCAAAAGCCCACCTCCTACGACCAATGCATGGGACTTCGGGACAAAAAATCCTTTGATCCGATCCGCGTCAGCCTTACTTCTTAAACTAAATACTCCTTGCATTTCGGACGGGATCTTATTAGGCCAGACCGGCGAACTACCCATTGCAAGGACTAGTTTATTATAAGAATATAATGTTCCTTCCGTATCACGGACTTTCTTCCCTTCCGTATAGATCATCTGAACCGATTTATTCGGAAATAGGTCCAAATTCCAGGACTTGACTTCTTCCGGATCGGCAGGCATCAAATCGTCAAATTCCTTTTCCCCTCCGATATAATCAGGAAGCAACACACGATTGTAGAACGGATCCTCCTCCCTACACATTACGGTGATATCGTCTCCGGGAGCAAGGTTACGATATTGTTTTAAGAATGCATAAGCAGCAGTACCACCGCCTACAATGAGTATTTTCTCTTTAGGTTTTTTATAAGGAGTGATACGGACCGCTGAAATTTTAAAACCAGGCTGTTTTGAATACGGATCGGAAGCGGAACTCGTAAGATTATTGGATCTGAAGATGTCGGTTCCGTTCTTTCTTCCCCAATGCATCGGTAAAAACACGACGCCTCGTTTGATCGATTCGGTCAGAAGCGCTTTTGCACGAACAGATCCTCTCTTACTCGAAATGGTTACCACCATTCCGTCTTTAATATCGTATTTATAAGCATCGTCCGGATGAATCTCTAAAAACGGTTCTGGCCTATGTTCTCTTAATTTTTTAACCTTACCGGTACGAGTCATCGTATGCCATTGGTCCCTAATCCTGCCCGTGGTAAGCACCAAAGGAAAATCCTCGTCCGGTTTCTCCGAATCGTCCTCAGATCTGACGGAGTGGATCATTGCCCTTTCGTTCTTTCTATAAAATTTTCCATCTACGAATAATCTTATATTATCGGAATGTCCTTTTCGAGGATAAGGCCATCTTACTGTCCTATGTTTACGAATTTCTTCATAATCTAAACCTAATATATCGATCTTAGTCCCTTCGGTTAACCTGCAATGCTCCAGAAAGATCTCTTCTTCGTCCGAATATTGAAAAGAAGGACCGAATCCCATTCGTTTTGCAAAATCTTGAATGATCCAAGAATCGGCTTTGGCCTCTCCAGGAGGTTCTAAAATTTTAGGAAGGACCGAAATACTCCTGTCGGAGCTTGTCATTGTACCTTTCTTCTCCGCCCATCCCGCAGCAGGCAAAACAAGATCCGCAAATGGAATCACACTTGAGTCCGCAGAAATATCCTGAACAACAACAAACTCAGCCAAACGAAGACCCGATTCCGCTGCCCTCACATCAGGAAGACTTACTGCAGGATTTGTGCAAATGATCCAAATAGCTTTCATTCTTCCGGAAGCAAGCTTCTCAAAAATTTCAGTCGCACTATAACCTGGAGTTCCCGAGATTGAATCTACTCCCCAAAATTTTGCGACTTCCTTTCTATGTTCCGGATTTTCCATATCTCTATGAGCGGGGAGAAGATTACATAGACCGCCGACTTCTCTCCCTCCCATTGCATTGGATTGTCCCGTTAATGAAAATGGACCAGAGCCAGGTTTACCGATATGTCCGGTGAGTAGGGAGAGATTGATCAAAGCTAAATTTTTATTTACTCCGACCACACTTTGGTTCAGTCCCATTGCCCATAGACTGATAAAACCTTTCGCTTTCGAAATATACTCGGCGGTCTTATAAATGAGTTCAGGCGAAACTCCGCAGATCTCCGCAGCTTTCGAAATAGAAATATCAAAAACTTTCGCTTTTAAATCCTCAAAACCCTCGGTGTGATCCTGGATAAACTTAGGGTCTATCCAATCCTTCTCTATTAGAATTCTCGCAATTGCGTGAAACAAATAAATATCAGTACCAGGATCTATCTGCAAATGGATATCCGCATGTTCGCAGGATTCAGTTCTTCGAGGATCTACTACGATCAATTTAATATTAGGATTTTCTTTCTTTCTGGCTTCGATTCTTCTGAATACGATCGGATGACACCAGGCTGGATTTGCACCAGCTACTAAAAAACAATCCGCAACATCAAGATCCTCATAACCGACCGGAACGGCATCTTCTCCAAATGCCATCTTATATCCAGTAACGGCCGAACTCATACAAAGCCTGGAGTTAGTATCTATATTATTTGTTCCTAAAAATCCCTTAGTTAATTTATTTATAATATAATATTCTTCCGTTAAAAGTTGTCCCGAAACATAAAAGCCCACCGAGTCAGGGCCGAAATCGCGGATAAAACTTTTGAATTTTTCCGCAGCTAAGTCGAGAGCCTTATCCCAACTCGTTCTTTTCAAAGGAGCAAAACGATCCGTCCTCATCATCGGGAACAAAAGTCTGTCCGACCTGTCCATAACGGAATAATGCAAATTCATCCCCTTCGAACACAGGATCCCTCTGTTTGTAGGATGATCCGGATCCCCGCTAACGGAAATATCCAGGGGTCCGGTTTTCTCCACTTTTAGGCCGCAGCCCACCCCGCAGTAAGGACAAGTGGTCTGAAAAGTTTCAGCGGTTTGCATATCTATATTCATGCAATTATCACGCCAAATGCCTGATTATTTGGAAAACGAAGCGAATCTAGGCTTATGGAATCAGTTTTCAAGGAGAGATAATTACCTCATCCTCAGTTCCGAGGCAGTTTGTGTAGAATTTCTGCAATGTAGTATCTTCTACAAAACTGTTAAGACCAAGAACTCTTGGACCTTTCAGCCAAGAAGCGAGGAATATACACTGGAATAAGGATTCAGACTGATTAGAAACGAATTGCCTTTCTTTTTTAGATCTGGCATTTATCCTGCATATAAAGAAATGGTATCTGTTGGATACTAACGAGTCCCAAGGCTCGAACCCTAAAAATGAAAGAGAAGAACGAGCATGAAATTTTGTTTTTTTTCTATTCCCAAGCCGATTTTTTAGAGGAAGTCTGGGCGGAATACAAAAGATCCCCCGCAAAACTTTCCTGCCTAAATCTTGTGAATTGGATCTTTGCAGCTTTTCCCATTTACGAAGATATTTCGAAACTTCTCCCTTCAGTGATCTCAAAAACAAAACTAGCTTCCGAGAACGGGACCGATCCTGATTTTTCTTATGAATTGAAAAAGGTGGATATAAACGTAAAAACTCCGAGCGAACTCGTATCGATCTATAAAAGAGTCTCCGAAAGCAAACAGACGGATAAGAAGAAGTCCATTCAAAACAGTAAATATTTCTGGAATCTTCAAAAAGAAATCCAAGAAGGAAGAAAAGGACCCTTGTTAGTGTCATTGGAAGAAACCGCCAAAAGTATAATTCGCTTCAATAACGAACTCGAACTGGAATTGATCGAACATTACGGATTCAATTTCCGTAAAAAACTGAACATAGACATTGTCTCCTGATAAGCAAATATTGTGCCATTTTTAAAATATTTATTAAAATAACAAAACTGCTATCGGATTCGTTTCCTTTTCAAAGCTGTAGAAGTTACTACAAAAAGAATTTCCCTAGAAAATGTATATAAAATCTACACTACGCACATATTCGTAGCGTACAAAAAAGAATACATTCGAATCAAGTTCAAACAAATCAACCTCTCACGTCAAAAAATTCAATATCTCCATATTTTTCATACATTGGCATAATAATTGCTATAGACTTTAGAAAGATACTTTTACTGTGGGTCGCTCCTGGATGAACACTATCCTGAAACCAAAACTTAATTTTATACTTCTCTTAATAACTATCGTTATTAGTATAACTGCCTATTCGGAAGAGGAGCCGAATAAAAATACGAAAGAGACAACACAGAACTCCGCGCCCCTTCCTTTGGATACAAATAAGCCTGAAGTTGCCGATCCTAAAAGTAAGAAGCAAGAACCTAAATATAATTCTCCATGGAAGGGCAATATTCCGGTGGATCATCTTAGAACTCTTTTAGTCACCCCGGAGCAAATGAAGGATACCCAGAAATCGGATCTGTTTTGGCTGGATAATTTGAAATTGGGAGTTTCTATCCGCCCTAGATTCGAAGCGAGAGAAAATCCTGACTTCAACAAAAAGACAGACGACTACAGTTCCTTTGTAGGACAGAACACTCAACTTTGGTTTTTATTCGATCCCTCTCCCTATTATGCGATTAAAGTTACCATGCAAGATAGTAGACTTTGGGGAGGAAGCCAAACTCCTCAGAATGCCGGAAACTGGACTTATGGACTCAGCACCGGTGCCGGGACCACTTTAAGCCCGACTACTTCTAATAATACAAATATAAGGAACAACACGGACATTCGAGAAGCTTATATAGTATTCAAAAAAACTGATAAACTTCCCGTTTCTGTTCTTGCGGGCAGACAGGTATTCGCTTTCGGAGATCTTAAAATTGTTGGCCCTTTGAATTGGCTTCACACAGGCTTTGCGTTCGACGGAGTTAGGTTTGTACACGATTCTCAATGGTTTAGATCACACGTATTCGGAACCATCTTATCTAACCAATACGATGCACCCTACGGTTTGACTACGAGCAACGGAAGATCCAAAGGTTCTATTGATCAAGCTTACTTTTTCGGTGCTTACAATACGATCAAGTTCGGAGAAGAAGCTCATCTGGATCTATATGTGTTCGAAGTTTCCAAAAAATGGATCCCAAACTCTAATCCCACCGATTTCGAAAATCGTTTGAAACAAAGAGACGATCTATTGACCACAGGTTTTAGATTTACGAATAGGACGAATAATAACCTCTTACCTGCCGGAAAGATCTGGGACTGGACCATAGAATCCGCATGGCAGTCGGGAATGACCGGGGACAGAGTTAAAGCCGATTGGGATATTCTGGACCAAAGAGCAGCTAACGGTAAAAATATATATACTGAGAAGGTACAGTACGACACAAGACTTCTCTCTTTAGAAACCGGGATCAAGGTTAACGATTGGATCCGTTTAGGTTTAGGTTATACTTATGCATCTGGAGATCCTAATAGATCCGATTCAAAAGTAGGCACCTGGCAAAGTTTATTTCCACAAATCGCAGGCTCTTTTCCGAATTGGAATACTATGAACGGTCAATCTTTAATGGCCGGTTTTGAGAATATAAAGTCTTATTCCATCAGAGCAAATCTCAAAACTGAGTATGGAATGTTCGTATTTGCGATTTACGATACCCAGAAAGCAAATCTACAAGATGCTTGGTATAAGGTCTCCGGGGTTCCGAATACCGGAGCAAGCACGGAAAATTATTCCAACGATAAGTTCTCTTATGAGAATTCCAGATTAGGAAGAAGATTATTTTATCAGTATGATTTTACTTGGATCTATAATTATACCGAATCAGTTTCTATCTGGATGGGAATATCTCTGGTGAAAGCTAAAGAGGCAATTGGCAACGAAAGAACAAACCCGTTTGCCTCTAATCCTGAGAACAGGTATACGTTTGACGATACTTCTAAGTTCTTTTATCTCATGGTCTCCGCCTCTCTATAAGGCAATCCTTTCTAGAAGGGAGGCCTATAGTAACGGCCTCTCCTTTCTTTTTTAAAGAGCTTAACTTATTAGTAATGACTAGGATGTATTAGACAATAATTCAATACCCAATCGAGCTCAAAATGGTTCTATAATTTATTAACAATAGTTAAGACGAAAAACTTCCTTTTTGCTGAGCACAGTTTTCGCCGGGACCTTCCTTTCTTTTAACATGGAAGTATAACGGTCTCAATTTTTTCCAAACTTGGGATCTTCTTCCTTAGATTTTCCAGGAAAGGTATATTCTGCATTAAGGACCTTGGATCTCCCGTATTCAGTATCATAGGAGGGAAAAGGCAAGATTTGTTTTTGGACCAAAGCGTTTAAGATTTTGGAACAAGTTCTCGTATTCTTTATTTAAAAAGTCTCTAATTAGATTGAATAGTTTCCCAAAAAGGGAAATCTTGCCCGCATTGAAGAGAATTTATAAACATGTCATTCAGCAGATACAAAGGTAAAAAAGTATTTATAACGGGCGGTTCAGCAGGTATAGGAAAAGGGATCGCTATCGAATTGGCTAAGGCGGGAGCAAGTGTTATCGTTTCAGCCAGAGGAAAATCAAACTTAGAAAAAACTGTCCAAGAACTAAGGGCTGTAGGAACTCCAACCGCAATCTTCGGATTCGCAGTTTTAGACGTTTCGGACAAGAAAGCTTTGGAAAAAGAAGCTAAAAAGGTAATCCAAACTTTAGGGGGATTGGATCTTTTGATTTGTAGCAGCGGCTTCGCAAAAGCGGGTGAAGCTTCCGATCTAGACGAGGAAATTTACAGAAACCTAATGGATGTGAACTATTTCGGTCATGTAAACAGTGCACTCGCCTTTAACGATCATTTTGCAAAACAAAAAAGCGGAGAGATCGTATTTTTAGCCTCTACTTTGGCGTTCTTTTCTATCTACGGATATGGAGCTTATTCGGCCAGCAAATTTGCGATTGTCGGTTTTGCGCAAGGTTTTCGCCAAGAGATGATGCTTCATGGAGTAAAAGTGAAATTATTCCTTCCTCCCACAACGGACACTCCAGGTTTAGAAAAAGAAAACACCGACAAACCCGAATTGAGCAAAGAAATTGAAATGGGTTCTGCTTTAAATAAAGTGCATGCGATTGATTCAGTAGCGAAAGCGATATTAAAATGGATACCGAATAAAAAGTTCATCGGATACACAGGCTGGGATTCTTGGCTCCAATATTTTCTATTTAGACATTTTCCGGAATTTAGCATCAAACTTACCGATTCCGAATTAAAAGCGGCTCAATCCAGACTGGATAAGAAAAAACGACTCCAATAGAAGACACCTCTTTGAACTAGCCTGAATCTAAAGCTCCAAAGGTAGAGGCATAGTATAGAATTTTACTCGATAGAAAATAAAATACTATACAAAATCACTCACCTAAATAGATCCTGAAATCTCAGTCTATTTTTGTAGGAACATAGATGTCTTCATCTATGGGAAGACGGTGCAAATCCGTCACGGTACCCGCCGCTGTAAGAGGGACAAAAGGCACAAGATGTCACTGGGTGTAAAACCTGGGAAGACGTGCTGAGTAGGACGATCTCGAGTCAGAAAACGACCTTACAAAAATCCTGAAGCTACGTGATCCAGTCTCGGATGTAAGACCGGCCGTAACTAAATTAAAATTTTTTTACACATTCGATGCTTTGGCTCAATCTTTTGTGCCTTAGTATCGCATATATCTTGTTAGGTGAAGATCTCTTAGGAGGGATTTTTATGCGCTCGATTTCCGTTTCGAAGGATTTTTCCGGAGCCGGATCACGGCTTAGAGCTTTCGCTCTAGTTTTGGCAGGGTTTCTCGCTTTTTCTACGATCTATGTGGTCGGTTTGGAACCCATGGTGTATTTACATGATACTTTTCACGATATTAGGCATTCTACGGGATTTCCATGCCATTAAGATCCGGATTTTCTGATCTTTTACGAACGGGAATATTCTCCGGTCTGGCATCAGGTCTTGTTTTGGGAATTCTGGTTTGTGTTTGGAATCTTCCTCTCATCTCTGAAGCTGAGAAGTTTGAATCCAAATCTATATCAGATAATTTGAATACAGTCCATGGACATTCTCACTCTCATGGCCATGGAGACGTCAATTCTCAGTCAGAAGAGAAATCCGCTTCTTTTGAAAAAGTCGAGAAAGATAATTTTTGGCAAAAAAGAAATTTAGGAACATTCGCAGGTTCAGTTCTATTAGGCATTTCTTTCGGTATTTTAATTTCCCTCTGGATGGTAATCTTTCCTCCGGATGGTTTTTTTGAGAATCCTTCCCTTTCTAAAGCAATCGCACTAAGTATTTCATTTACAATAGGAGGATTTTTAATATTCTTCGGAATTCCATTTTTGGGCCTTCCTCCAGAATTACCGGGCAGGACTTCGGGCGTATACGACTATCCGGAAAGACAGGCATGGTGGTATCTTTGCGTTGGATCCAGTATTGTCGGCCTTTCGGTATCTCGATTCCTTCTAACATATTTAAATATCCATAATATTTTAAAATGGATATTGGCCGCAGTGACCGTTCTATTTTTTGTCGGAATTCCCTTTTATATTGGTGTACCTGAGATCTCGGAGGATTTTGCCGCTCCAAAAGAATTGAGGCTGCAATTCGAATATGTAACTTTCCTCACCAATCTGATCTTCTGGTTTCTATTATCTTCTCTATTTTTTCTATTCTTGAAACCGAAGAGGGCATTGGAATTCGAATGAAACCGAAAATTGCGGTTCTGGTATTAGGCCATGGCAGTAGGGAAGAAAATTCCAATTTGGAATTCGTTTCCTTGGTAGAAGCATACTCTATCTCCCGCCCTGATCTGAAAATTTCATATGCTTATGTGGAACTTGCAAAACCGGATCTGGAAACCGCTCTTAGAGACCTCAGTAAAGAATATTTAAATATTATAATATTTCCACTATTTTTGTATTCTTCCGGCCATATCAAAAACGATATCCCGATCGTTCTAGATAGAGTTAAATCGGAGTTCCCAGGCCATTCCTTTAAAATTGCGAACAGTTTAGGTATTCATTCTAAAATGATATCATTACTTAGAAAACGTACGGAAGAATTTTTACCTCTAAATAAAGAACAGTCCCATAAAACCGGAGTGATAGTTGTAAACAGAGGTTCTTCCGATCCGGATGCAAACGGAGATTTTTATAAGACTGTCCGTTTATTCCAGGAAGGAAATTATTTCTCCTTTGTTCTTCCTTGCTTTATAGGGATCGCTAACCCACTTCTATCAGATACTTTGGAGATGGCTTCCAAGTTGAGACCGGAAAAACTTTTAGTAGTCCCGTATTTTTTATTCGGAGGCAAGCTGATCCAAAAAATTTCCGCCTTGGTCCAAAACTTCTCCGAAAAATTTCCTTGGATCAAAACTGAACTATCCCCCTATCTGGGTCCTGATCCGGAACTATTATCCGTTATCGACGAAAGGATCCAAGATTCTATTTCGGGAAAATCCTCCCTTCCTTGCGACAACTGTGAATATAGAACGCAACTTCCTGGTCTTTCTAAAAAAGTAGGAGGATTAAAGGCGCTTCTTTGGAGCATTCGCCATTTGGAAACCCATAACCAAGCTGCTCCGCATCAATTCCCTCATCGTAATTTACAAAAACATATATTCGTTTGCGATAATATAGATTGTGCAGACAAGGGAAGCTCCGCGTTGGTCGCTCGGATGAGATCAATCCTAAAAGTAAGGGGAAGACATTTAGATTTCAAAATTTCTCGCTCTTCATGTATGGGAAGATGTGGAGAAGGCCCGGTTGTAGTAGTGTATCCCGACGGAGTTTGGTATCAAAAGGTAAATGTAGAAGATGCTGAGGATCTCGTTTCTGAACATCTGCTGCAGGATAAACTCGTTTCTCGTTTAATTGATAATATTATGCAATAGGAATATAGTATGGCATGTCATGAAATTGCAGCACTAAGATTAGGGATGATGAATATTCTTGGGATCAAGGACGAGTCCGTTATCCAACATGAAAAGAATGAAATAGGAACGGAAGCCCTTTCTTCGCCGGGACCGATCAGGTCTTTGACGAATGCGGGTAATTTCGATGATCTGATCCGATTTTTCGAAGCGAGTTTGGTTGAACTAGAGCAAAAAATCTCGGAAGTATCTTCAACAGATCCTAAATCGGGATATTACACTTCTCTTTTGATACTTACTAAAAAAGTAGAGTTAGATCTGAAAAATTCCGCTAAAGCATTCCAAACCTTATATTTGGATTTAGAAGAAATGCATGATTTCGTGCATGAGATCTACCCTTCTTAGGAGGAAAGTTGAACCGAAAATTTTTAAAACTAATTTATAAGGAAAACGTAAGTCTTTCTTCCGATATATACCATTTTAAAAGGTCAGATAACTCTCCATTAGAATTTGTAGGAGGACAATACGTTATCTTGAATGTTGGAAACGATACAGAAGGAAAAGTTATCAAAAGAGCTTATTCCATCTTATCTTCCGATTCCAAAACGGATTCATTCCAGATCTGTGTAAAACGGTTAGGAACCGGAAAAGCATCCAGTATTCTTCCTGAATTAAAATTAGGATCTGAGTTGGAATATTCAGGTCCTTGGGGTAAATTCGTAGGAGATCCAACCTGGCCTTCTTCCGGTTTTTCCTTAATTCTGGCAACAGACACGGGAATTACTTCTCTTACGGGACTTCTCCTTTCCAAAAAATTCTCAGGTAGATTAGACAGTACGACGGCAGTCTGGCTAAAAACAAAAGATGAAGATTTCCTTTCTGAAAGAGAATTAAGAAAGATCCTCTCGGGAATTTCCAATTTTCCGAATATATTCAGGATCCCTTCGATTTCAGATCCGAGCAGGGTATCCACAGTATTAGAAATTTTGAAATCGATCTTGGGAGATTGTACCGTTCCTGAGAACGCATTCCTAAGCGGAGATGGAAATATTTTAAGAGAAGTAAGATCCGAACTAGTTCGTTTAGGAACCTTAGAATCTAGGATAGGAACGGAAGCGTTCTTCAATACTCAGAAATATCCGTTGCCAGTAGTAAATATCGGATAATCTTAAATGGCAACCAAGGAGTTAAGAGAAGGATTTACTACGGGAGCCTGTTCCGCTGCAGCTGCAAAAGCTGCAACACGCGTTCTGGTCTTAGGCCAGACCATTACAGAAATTGAAACCACCCTCCCGAATAAAAGAAAAGTCACCTTCGAACTAAAACGTTGCGAGATTTCCGACGATAGCGCGGTTTGCAGTATTATAAAAGATGCAGGGGACGACCCTGATTGCACTCACGGTGCAGAGTTGACTGCAGTAGTAAAACTTAATCAAGAAAATAAGATCGTATTAAAGGGTGGAGAAGGAGTAGCGGTAGTCACTAAAGCAGGTCTAGGCTTAGAGATCGGAGAGCCTGCGATCAATCCGATCCCCAGAAAGAATATTACGGAAATGATATTGGAAGAGCTGATCGGTTCCACATTTTCAGGAGCAGAGGTCACTATCAGTGTTCCGGGCGGGCAAGAAATGGCTAAAAAAACGATGAACGAACGTTTAGGGCTCATCGGAGGCATTTCAATCTTAGGAACGACTGGTATCGTAAAACCGTATTCCACCGCGGCATATAAGGCAAGTGTAATACAAGCGATACAAGTCGCGAGAGAATATGGAGAACACTGTATCGTCTTAACCACAGGAGGGAAATCCGAAAAGTTTGCGATGGACCTTCTTCCTAACATCAACGAGATCGCTTTTATCCAAGTCGGCGACTTTATAGGAACCGGGATCAAGACGGCGATCAAAGAGGATATCCGTCATGTGATCATTGTTGGAATGATTGGAAAACTCTCCAAAATGGCTGATGGAGTCATGATGACTCACAGAGGAGGTTCTTCCGTTAATACAAAGATGCTTGCAAAAATTGCAAGAACTTTGGAAATCCCCGAGCCTGTCTGCTCGGACATAGAAGCAGCAAATACGGCAAGGCATGTATTAGATATCTGTAAAGAATCTGGACATTTTCACATCACCACTAGGATCTGCGAGATCGTTTCTGAGAATTGTTCGAGGCACGGATTAGGACTAAGAGTTTCGGCCTACATGGTCGATTTCGACGGAGCACTTTTAGGAAAATTCGAGGCTCCGGAAAACTGGGGAATTAAAGGAGAAGCGGAATAAATGAACGACATGCGGCAGATGACTTCCCTTGGAAGAGAAATCGAAAATAATTCTTTTGCGATCATAGACGAAGAAGCGGGAAACCATTTCCATCCGCCGGACGATTGGGAAGTTGTCAGAAGGATCATACATGCCACTGCAGATTTTGAATATAGAGATCTAACAAAGATCCATGAGAATGCGATCCAAGGCGGAATCAAAGCATTAAAGAAAGGTTGTGCGATTATATGTGATGTGCAGATGATCATCGCCGGTTTAAACAGCGATCGTTTGGATACTTATGGTTGCAAAACTTATACCTTCATAAGTGACCGGGAAATAATCCAGAAAGCAAAGGAAAATAATTCCACAAGAGCAATTGAGTCCATGCGAAAGGCTTCTAATTTAGGACTTTTGAATGGAAGCGTAATCGCGATCGGAAATGCGCCTACAGCTCTATTGGAGATCGTAAGACTAGTAAAAGAAGAAGGAGTCCGCCCTTCCCTTGTGATCGGAGTTCCGGTTGGATTTGTTTCAGCGGCAGAATCTAAAGAAGCTTTATTGGACATCAAATTCCAATCAGAATATTCCATCCCTTACATACTTACTCGAGGAAGAAAAGGCGGAAGCACAATCGCTGTTTCCATTATACATGCTCTTCTACTCCTTTCAACGGAGAAAAAATATTGAAAGCTGTTACAGTCATAGGGATCGGAGACGACGGTTGTGTCGGACTATCCAGCAAGGCAATGGGTGCGGTTGCAAGGGCAAGGATCCTTGCAGGAGGAGAAAGACATTTGGACTTCTTTCCTCAATTTGATGGAGAAAGGATCATCATTAAAAGTGACGTTGTTCGTACTGCGGAGAAAATCGCAGAACTTTCAGCGGAGCATACGATATGTGTACTTGCTTCCGGAGATCCTTTGTTTTTTGGGATCGGAAATCTGATCTTAAAAAAAGTGGGAAAAGATCATGTAGAATTTATACCTGCTCCAAGTTCCGTTCAAAACGCTTTTTCTAAGATAGGGGTAAAATGGGACGACTCGTCCTTTCTCTCATTGCATGGAAGACCGATCGAAGGATTCATTACAAAATTACAAAGCATATCCAAGATAGCCTGTCTCACCGACGAGGTAAACTCCCCTTCCAAGATAGCAAAGCATCTATTAGATTATTCTGAAATAGATTGGAAGGCGTTCGTTTGTGAAAATCTGGGAGGAAAGAACGAGAAGGTCCGCGAATTCGAACTGGAAACTTTAGCGAATACTCCTGACATTTCCGACCTAAACGTACTTATTCTACTTAGAAAAGATCAAAATTGGAAACCTTCTCCGCTTCTTCCCTTTTTAGGAGAAGACGAATATGCGAAACGTCTTCCCAAGAAAGGACTTATTACAAAAAAAGAAGTCAGAATTCTTTCGCTCTCTTCATTGGAGATCCGACCGAATTCGGTAGTCTGGGACATCGGAGCAGGCTCCGGAGCCGTTTCTATAGAAGCTGCAAGAATTGCCAAAGAGGGAAAAGTTTACGCTATAGAAGTAGATCCGGAAGGAATAGAGATCTGCCGACAAAATATCTTCTCCCATAAAACAGATAATGTTTTCTTAATACACGGAAAAGCTCCTCAGGCGCTAATCGATCTACCATTACCAAACTGTGTATTTATCGGAGGTTCTAAAGGGAATATGAAAGAGATCATAGAACTTTCTTGGGAAAAATTAAGATCCGACGGATGTTTAGTGGCAAATGCAATCACCCTGGACAATGTTTCCGAGGCTTACAAAACATTCAGAGAATTGGGTCTAACTCCGGAAGTAAGTCTGATCAATATATCCAGAGGACAAAAACTCGCCGATTACCTCAGATACGAGGCGTTAAATCCGATCCATATATTTAAAATAAGGAAATCGTAATACTTTTTATGAATGTTAAAACTAAATTCGGAAAATTATTCGGCGTCGGAGTTGGTCCAGGCGCAACGGATCTAATTACTCTCAGAGCGGTCCATGTTCTGAACACCGTTCCCGTATTAGCTATTCCAAAAAGCAGCGAATCACTTCCTTCATTTTCCTGGAGAGTATGCTCCCCCATTGTGCAGGAAAATGAATCTCAGGAGAAATTGTTCCTACATTTCCCGATGACCAAAGATCCGAATGTCCTAATCCCGGCTTGGGATAAAGCATTCAAAGAAATAGGAATAAGATTAGAAAAAGGTTTAGATGTCGCCTTCATCACGCAAGGAGACCCTTCTGTGTATAGCTCTTGGAGTTATTTATTAGATGAAGCGCCGGAAAGATGGCCGGGCATAGAGATCGAAATTGTTCCGGCGGTCTCTTCCATTACAGCTATTCCCGCGAGTTTGCTTACTCCTCTTGCAGACGGGAGAGAAAGATTCTGCGTTCTTCCGGCAACCTATGGATTGGAAGATCTGGAAAAACTCATCCAAGATTTCGATACGATTGTTCTGACTAAAGTAGGACAAGTCGTTCCCGAATTAATAAATATATTAAAAAAACAAAATATTTTAGAAAATGCAACTTATGTTTCCTATGGAACGACCGACCGCCAAAGGATAGTAAAAGATATTGAGTCGATCAAGAACGAAAGTTGCGATTATTTTTCTATGGTTGTAATTTCCATCCGAAAAAGAAAAGGCGTCTTAAGAGGTATCTCGGATGATTCTGAGTAGAAAACCCTACGCAATATACGTAATCACCAAACACGGTCTTAAAACGGGGATAGAGTTACTTTATTCTATAGGTGAAGCAGAGCTATTCGTTTCTCCTAAATTCATTTCGGAAGCCCCGGAGGGATCCAAACTATTAAACCTTCCGATGGAACCTACTCTGAGAGAAACTTTTACGGAATACGATTGCCATATTTTTGTGATTAGCGTTGGCGCGGTAGTTAGGATGATTTCTCCACTTTTGGTCAGCAAAAAAACAGATCCAGCAGTTCTCTGCATAGACGACCAAGCAAAATTCACCGTTTGCCTGCTGTCCGGCCATGTAGGAAGAGGTAATTTTTTTACTCAGAGAATTTCAGATCTCTTAGGAAATATTCCGGTCATCACAACTGCATCCGATGTTTCCGGTACTTTGACTGTGGATATTTTAGGAAGAGAACTGGGCTGGAGTTTGGACGATCATGATAGAAACGTAACTAAGGCATGCGCCGCCGTAGTGAACGAGACTAAAGTTTTGTTCGTGCAAGAGACTGGCGAGCCGAACTTTTGGCCTTTGGAAAAAGATCTTCCCAAAGGTGTGGAATATTCTCTCAACTTGGAGAACGTCGTTCCGGAAAATTATGAGATCATATTGATCGCAAGCGATAGGACCGACATCAAAACAAAAACTCCGGAAGTATATTCAAATTCAGTGATATATAGACCTAAGTCCCTAATTTTAGGATTAGGGTGCGACAAAGGGATTCCAATAGAAGTAGTAGAGAATGGGATATTAAAAGTATTAAAAGAATACGATCTTTCTCTTGAAAGCGTAAAAGGGATCGCAAGCGTAGATGCTAAAAAAGAAGAGCCTGCTTTTTTGGAAATTTCCCAAAAATATGGATGGGAATTCATAACCTTCTCTCCCGAAAAATTAGATCATGTCGAAGGAATTTCAGAAATCTCTAAAGCAGCTTCCGAATATGTAGGCACACGCTCCGTAAGCGAGGCGGCTGCACTTCTTCTGTCCGGATCGGATAGATTGCTCGTTACTAAGCAGAAATACAAAGAAACGGAAGGCGGCAAAAATCTCACAGTAGCAATTGCAAGAATACAATTTGCAGCAAGGCCGCAAATTTACTCGGCAAACCTGGAGAAAGTATGAAAGGAAAATTGAATATTGTGGGTATAGGTCCGGGAAACGATTTACATATTACTCCCGCCGCATTATCCGCAATAAAAGAAGCGGATTCTATAATAGGATACACAACTTACATCAATTTGGTGAAACATCATTTGAGCGGAAAACAAGTCACTCGCACAGGAATGACTGAAGAGATAACTCGTGCTCAAACTGCTGTGGAATCCGCGAAATCCGGACAAACCGTAACATTGATCTCTTCAGGAGACGCAGGTGTTTACGGAATGGCAGGTCTCGTATTCGAAGTTTTAAGGAATACCGGTTGGAAAAAAGGAGACTCTCCCGAGATTAGAATGATCCCAGGCATTAGCGCAGATAGTTCTTGCGGTTCTCTTGTAGGAGCTCCAATGGTCCACGATTCAGCCAGGATCTCTCTCTCCGATCTTTTAACTCCTTGGACTGTGATCGAGAACCGTATCGAGTCTGCGGCAAAGGGAGACTTTGTGATCAATCTATATAATCCTGCTTCCGGGAGAAGACAAAGGCAAATCGTGGAAGCTGCTCGTATCATCAAAAAATACAGGACCGGAACTACTCCAGTTGCACTCGTCAAGAGCGCATATCGTAGACAGGAGAATATCCAATTTTCCGATTTGGATCATTTTCTGGAATTTGAGATCGGAATGAATACTACAGTTATCATAGGGTCTTCTCAATCGTTTGTTTATGAAGGATTTTTTGTAACCCCAAGAGGATACGGAAACAAATACTCTTTGGAAGACGGCTCTTTAAAGCCGGGGCAAAACAGAGCGGTCTCTCTCAGAACGGAAAACGATCTTGCTAGCAGGATTCCAGAAGAATTACCTTCTCCTAATTTAAATATTACTAAAATACAAGGTGCATTCGTAAAAACGAGCACGACCTTTTACGAACAAGAAACAGAAGAAGTCCATATAGAGGATTCTTCTGTGGAAACCGCTTTAAAGGCGTTACAATTCTTAGAGATTGCTCCTCGAAAAAAGGAAGGAAAGATCGAGGAATTCAAGTCGGAAGAAAAAATCCATTATTTAGGGCGCATAGGCGGAGCTATTCTTTATAAAAATGAAGAAGACTACTATCTGATAGGAAAATTAAAACGACCTACTGAAATGGAAACTTTCGGTTTTTATGATCTGACAGAGCAAGATCAAAAATTGACAAAGCTAAAAATTAAAGACCGTAAAATCGTTTTGCAGAACCGTTTTGATATTTTAATCACATTCGTTTCAAAAGCTTCTCCTCAGGAAGTTTATGACCTATTTTCCATTTATAGAAATTCATCCATTAGCGAAAGACTCTGGAATTATGTTTTAGAAAATAGTCGAACTATTTTGTCCGAAAATAATACGTACGCGGATGCAAGATGGCTCGGGCATTCTCCCAAACAAGTTTGGTCTTCCTTTAGAGACAGTATTTTAAAATGCGATTGAGGGAATTAATATGAAAGTATATATCATCGGTGCCGGTCCGGGAGATCCGGATCTAATCACTATCAAAGGAGCAAGACTCGTAGAAACCTGCCCCGTCGTAATTTATACTGGATCTCTTGTACCTCAAAGAGTTATAGAAAGGGCGGCTCCAAATGCAACAGTATTAGATTCTTCTAAAATGACTTTAGAAGATATTATTTCTATCTTAGAGGAAGCCAAGAGTAAGGATCAGGATGTTGCAAGAGTCCACACTGGAGATCCCTCCATTTTCGGATCCACAGCCGAACAAATGAGAAAAATGGATGAACTGGGGATTCCTTATGAGATCGTTCCCGGAGTTTCTTCCTTTACTGCCGCTGCGGCGATGCTAGGAAAGGAACTCACTCTTCCCGAAGTTTCCCAATCGGTAGTGATCACTCGTGCGGAAGGAAGAACTCCAATGCCGGAAAAAGAGAAGTTGGAGACTTTTGCTTCCACCGGGGCTACTTTGGTTTTCTTTTTAAGTGTTTTACATATTCGTAAAATTGTAGAAGAACTTATTCCCCATTATGGTTTGGATTGTCCGGTTTCTGTCGTACAGAAAGCGACCTGGCCTGAACAAAAGATAGTTACAGGGACATTGGAAAATATAAGCTCAAAGGTGAAGGAACAAAAGATCACTGCTACTGCGATCATATTCGTAGGCAAAGTATTGGACTGCGATGATTTTGCAGATTCCAGACTTTATGCCTCAGACTTCTCTCATAAATTCAGAAAAGCGAATAAGAAACAAATTGTTTCGGAAATATTATGAACTCTTCACCGAATAAAAAAGGACTCATCTTAGTATTCACAGGCCCCGGAAAGGGAAAAACTACCGCGGCTTTAGGAATTCTATTCAGAGCATTAGGAAGAGAAATGAAATGTGGTGTTGTTCAGTTTCTTAAAGGAAAATGGGAGACTGGAGAGAGAAAATTCGCAAAAACCATCCCGGATCTGGATTTTCATGTAATGGGCCTCGGCTTTACCTGGGAAAGCGATGATCTAGATAGGGACAAAAAAGCGGCGAGATCAGCCTGGGAAAAATCCTGTGAGATGATATTATCAGAAAATTATAAAATCATTATACTCGACGAGATAACTTACGCTTTCCATTACGGTTGGCTTACTCCTGAAGAAGTTTCGGAGGTCCTATCCAAAAAACCATTAGATCTACATATCGTTCTTACTGGCAGAAATTGCCCAAGCCTTTTAACCGATATAGCCGATCTAGTTACACATATAGATTCCCCCAAACATCCTTTCAAAAAAGGAATTCCGGCTCAACTTGGGATAGATTATTAAAAAATCATGATTCAAGAGATCAAAATACCTAGGATACTGATCTCCGGATCAGGAAGTGGGACAGGAAAGACCACGGTCACAATAGCGCTCACCAAAGCATTACAAGCTCGAGGCTTAAAGGTTTCAGTATTCAAATGTGGACCTGATTATATAGATCCGGGTTATCATTCCTTCGTCACAGGCAAAACCTGTCAAAATTTAGATGGCTGGTTAATGGGAAAAGAATCCGTAATTTCCAGTTTTATAAGCACAAGCAAAGGATCGGACATCTCCATCATCGAGGGAGTGATGGGATTATTCGACGGGCATTCTCCCAATTCTGAAGCAGGCTCCACTGCAGAAATTGCAAAATGGCTACAAGTCCCTACTATCATATTGATAGATGCATCCGGAATGGCGGCCACATTTTCAGCTATCGCCTCCGGTATCAAAAATTATGACCCAAACGTTCCAGTTCAAGGCTTCGTTGCAAATTTTATCGGAAGCAAGAGCCATCTTTCCATTATAGAAACTGCAAGTAGTCCTTTGCGCGTCTTAGGGGGATTTCCTAAATCTTACGAATATTCCTTTCCGGAAAGGCATTTGGGACTTCATTCAGCCGGCCCGGATATTTTGACGGATGAAAAACTTTCCTTCTGGAAAAACCTATCGGAAGAATGGTTGAAGATAGATAATATCTTAGAGATCGCAAACTCAGCACCTCCAATTTTAACGGAAACATCCGCAGAGATCCAAATTAAGGATAAGAATTGTAAGATCGGGGTGGCCTACGATGAAGCATTCCATTTTTATTATGAAGATAATTTTAAAAAATTGAGAGAAGAAGGAGCCGAACTATTTTTCTTCTCGCCTATAAGAGATACTAAACTTCCCGAAGTAGATGGACTGTACTTAGGCGGGGGATATCCGGAGCTATTCGCCGATAGTTTATCGAAAAATCGAAATCTATTGGAAGAGATCAAAAATTTTGCAAATTTACAAAGGCCTATCTACGCGGAATGCGGAGGATTGATGTATCTTTCTTCCGAAATCCAAAACATACAGGGGCAAAGTTTTCCTATGGTAGGCCTTATCCCGGGCAAGACTGTCATGAGCTCTAAACTAAAAAGCTTAGGTTATGTTGAAGTTAATACGCAAAGAAAAACGATCTTAGGAGAGGCAGGTACCCGCTTTAGAGGACATCAATTCAGATATTCAGATCTGATTTTGGAAAATGAAGATGAGTCGTTATTCTCCTATTGTATTAGAAAACGTAAATCAGAACAAACAACCAGAGAAGGTTATACAATCTCCAATGTTTTGGCAAGTTACGTACATGCACATTGGGCTTCGAACACAGAAATCCCGAAAAATTTTCTATCTTCTTGCCGGAGATCTAAAGTTTGAGCTTTTTTCAGCAGGATAAAATTCAGGTGTCCGAGAGATGGTTGGAACTCGGACTTTCAAAACCTCACTCTTCTTTAAGTTGGGCAGTCGTAGGCGGAGGATACTTAACCACAAACAAAGCGTATTGGCTAAAAGTCTCCAATTCGGAATTAAGTCCGGAGATCATTCCGGAAAAATTTTATAGAGATAGATTAGTAGAAAAAGGAGAAACTGAAGAAGTTTTAGGTTTTATGACAAGCGCTTCTCTCTTAAATTATTCAGTATCGGAAAAAAGTGTGGAAGGACTACACGTAAGATCCATTGCAACAGTAGGTTTAGGAAATTCCGTCAGAGTAGGAAATCTTCCCAAGCATAAGAATAAAATTGGAACGATCAACCTACTCATCCAAACTTCGGAAGCTCTCACCTTCTCCGCAAGTATAGAAGCGATCGCAATAGCTTCCGAGGCAAGGACTCTTGCCGTTTTAGAGTCGGAGGTTGAAACTCAAACTGAGAAAAAATATGCGACCGGTACCGGGACGGATTGTATCGGAATTATCTCTCCCCTCGGAACGAACGGAATAGACTATGTCGGAAAGCATACCGCCTTCGGATATTTGATCGGAGCCGCCTCTCTTGAAGCGACTAGGCTTGGTATACTTAAATGGAAAAAATCAAAAAGTCTCCTGCACGTAGCACAGAATGGTTCCTTAATTATATGAAGAAAACATTATGCTTAATGAGACAACCAAGTATCCTTTCGGAATATCGTGGAAAATATTTGGGAAGAAAAGAAGTAGCACTCTCAAAAGAAGGTTTTCAAGAAATACTAAAAATAAAGAAGAAAGTTCCTGATAAATTCCTAAAAGGAAAAGTATATATAAGTCCTACAAAACAATGTATGGAAACTTTTGAAGCATTAGAATTTCAGAGCGAGATCAAACCGGAAGTTAAAGAAGAATTGCAAGAATTAGACTTTGGAGATTGGCAAGGCAGATCTTTTTCGGAACTTACGAAAATAGACTTAGAAAGTCTGAAAAAATTCGCCGATTTTCACCCTTCTTTCAGATTTCCTAATGGAGAAAGTTTAAATGAATTTCAAAAAAGAGCGGAGGTATTTAAGGAACATATTCTTTCCTCATCAGACCGGCATATTTTTATTTTAAGTCATGGCGGGATTCTCTCGATTCTACTCTGTTCATTTTTAGGACTTCCCTATTCTTTCTATCTAAAATTCAAAATTTCTCCTTCGACTCTAGTTTATTTAGATATATTCCAAAATGATCAGGTAGTTCTTACCGATCTCATTAGAATTTCTTCCGCAAGGAGATCGGAATGGCCGGGATAATTTTAGTTACTGGCGGTTGCAGAAGTGGCAAAAGCGGATTTGCTTTAAAAATGGCAAATGTACAGGAAGGAAAAAAATTCTTTTTAGCCACTTGCCCGCATATAGATTCCGAAATGGATGATAGAATACAAAGACATCGCCAGGATAGATTCGGATGGAATACGATAGAAGAGGAACTCGAAATTTCTTCCGTGTTCGATTCTATGTCATCCGGTTCCATAGCGGTATTAGATTGCCTAAGCCTTTGGATCAATAATTTAATGTTCGATGCAAATAACAAAAATATACATCTTACACAAGATCGGGTCAAAGAAATCTGTTCTAATTTAGGAAAACATATCTTAGAGTCAAAAGCCAAAAGCGTATTCATAGTTACTAACGAAGTTGGAATGGGCCTGGTTCCGGAAAACAAAGAAGGCAGGTTGTATCGAGATCTATTAGGTATCTGCAACCAAACATTCGCATCGATCGCAAACGAAGTTTACTTTTTAGTGAGCGGTATACCGGTTCCCATCAAAACTTTTACGGATACATACATATGAAATCGGATCGTATCGACCTTCACGGAGGAAACTTATTCAAAATGGCGAATATCGCCGGGGCCGATCCAAGTGAAATCCTGGATTTTTCATCCAACTTAAATCCATTGGGATTTCCGGATTGGGTCCGCCCCTTGATCAATTCGAAAATCAGTGAGCTGATACATTATCCCGACCCAAATTACACTAAGGCAAGGAATTCTTTAGAAAAATTTTGGAATATTCAAAAAGAAGAAATTGTTTTTGGAAATGGAGCATCTGAACTCATTCATATTCTTCCGAGGATCAAAAAATTCGATCTGGCTGTCATCGTACAACCTTCTTACATAGATTATAAAAAAAGTATAGAATTGGCCGGGATACAAATCCAAGAAATCCATCTCCGGAAAGAATCTAACTTTGAACTGAACCACGAAGAACTAGTTCATATCTTCAAAGAGAACCCTAAAAAACAGATATTAGTTTTGTTAGGACATCCAAATAATCCTACTGGGAAATTATTAAATAGAGAAGCGATCTTACAGATTGCCTCGGACCACCAAAATGCGTTTTTTGTAATAGACGAATCTTTTATCGACTTTTGCTTAAATGATGTTTCCTTCCGAAATTATAGAACCGAAAACCTGGCAGTTCTTTGGTCTTTGACTAAAATTTTAGCTCTTCCCGGACTTAGGATCGGGTTATTATTAGCGGCACCCGCGATCGTTTCCGAAATTTCTAAATTTCTTCCGAGCTGGTCCTTGAATAGTTTAAGTGCTTCGATTATAGAAAGATTTGGGGAAGATCAGTTTTTTTTACTTAAAACAAGACAAAAAATCTCTGAATGGAAGGGTATATTCAAAGAGGAGTTAGAAGATCTAAAAACTTTCCGAGTTTATGATACGAATACGAATTTCATTTTACTAGAATTATTAGACAAAAAAATCTCTACATCGGAATTAGAAGACCTTCTTCTTAAAAGATCCAAAATCGGGATACGGAACTGCTACAATTTCATAGGATTAGAAAATGATTATATAAGGATTGCGATCAAAACGCCGGAAGAAAACGAAAGACTAATACATGCCTTTCGCTCCGCATTCGATAAAAAGCCAAAAAATTCTATAACAAAAAAAATAAAACCTTCTTTGATGCTCCAAGGTACGGCTTCCAATGTCGGAAAAAGTATATTAGCAACCGCATTCTGTAGGATTTTCACTCAGGACGGTCTTAAAGTTGCACCTTTCAAGTCTCAAAACATGGCGTTAAACTCCTTTGTGACTCACGAAGGAGCAGAGATCGGTAGAGCACAAGCTTTGCAAGCACAGGCATGCAAAATAAAAGCCGACTATAGAATGAATCCCATCCTTCTCAAACCTTCTAGCGAAAAAGATTCTCAAGTTATTTTGAATGGAAAACCGGTAGATGCAATGGATTTCAGGGACTATATGAAATTCAAATCAAGCGCTTTCGACGAGGTAAAAAAATCCTTCGATTCACTTTCGGAAGAATTCGACATGGTAGTTCTGGAAGGAGCCGGTGGAGTTTCTGAAGTTAATTTGAAAAATAAAGATATTGTAAACATGAGAATGGCAGAATATGCCAAATCAAAAGTATTATTAGTAGGTAATATAGACCATGGAGGTGTCTTCGGATCTTTCGTAGGAGCGATGGAAACAATGTCGGAATGGGAAAGAAAGCTAGTTTCAGGTTTTCTAATCAACCGATTCAGAGGAATAAAAAGCCTACTTGATCCAGGGATCAGATATTTAGAAGAAACCACTCGTAAAAATGTATTTGGGATCGTCCCCTTTTTAAACGATCTACGATTACCTGAAGAAGATTCATTAGAATTTAAATCAGGAAGTCTGAACGACACTTCTCCATTAGGAAACAGGATCGATATTGTCCTAATCGACACACCCAGGATTTCCAATCACACCGATCTAGATCCACTTAGGATAGAACCGGATGTAAGAGTAAGAATCGTTCAGAGAAAGGAAGAAATCGGAAATCCGGACGTTTTAATACTTCCGGGAAGTAAGAATGTAATCACCGATCTAAATTACCTAAAAGAATCGGGGATCTCGGAAATTATTTTAAATTTTCATAAACAAGGGAGAACCGAGATCATAGGGATATGTGGAGGCTACCAAATGTTAGGAGAATCCATACATGATCCGTTCCAAATAGAAAGTACTTTAGGATCCGCGGAAGGGTTAAAACTGATCGGCGTCAAAACAGTATTAGAAAAAGAAAAATTACTTAAACAAACTGAAGGCACCCATGTTCTGTCCGGAAAAAAAGTATCCGGCTACGAAATCCATCATGGAAATACAAAAGAGATCTCCGCAAAGTCCTTGTTCCAGAATATTTTCGGAGAAAGTTTAGGTCACCAAGGAATTTCAGAAAGAGTATGGGGGACTTATTTACACGGAGTATTTGACGAGGACGAGTTCAGAAGATGGTTCTTAGATAAGATCCGCGTCGAAAAAGGGATGAAACCCTTAGGCAAGATCCAGGCCAGATACGAATTAGAAACCAATATAGATCGTTTAGCGAACGAAGTCAGAAAATCGGTAAATATGAATGAAATTTATCGGATCTTAGGACTAAAATGAATTCGATCTGGATCCTTCCCACCTCTCTACTTCTAGATCTGAGCATTGGAGATCCTCAAGGATTTCCTCATCCGGTAAGGCTCATAGGAAAGTTTGCCAGATTCATGGAGAAGGTCACAAGAAAGCTCATTCCTTCGGAAAGAATCGCGGGATCAGTCACTGCATTGTCTGTATATTCTATTTCTTTTATATTCTCCTGGATGATTGTAGAATGTTTCCGATATCTACATCCTTTTTTAGGAGAATTGGCTTCCGCATTCGTTATCTATACTAGTATCGCCTTAAAGGATCTATTGGATCACAGTAAAGACGTGTATTCGGCACTAAACGATAACGATCTTAAAAAGGCAAGAATCATGGTTGGAAAGATCGTAGGGAGAGATACTGCAAATTTAGAAGAACCGGAAATAGTAAGAGCAGGTTTAGAAAGTGTTGGAGAAAGTCTGGTGGATGGGATCACTGCCCCCCTTTTTTTCGCGGCGTTAGGGGGACCAAACTTTGCCATACTATATCGATCCATCAATACTTTGGATTCAATCTTCGGTTATAAGAATGAAACATATCTAAAATTCGGTTGGGCTTCCGCCAGAACGGACGATTTAGCAAATTATATTCCTGCAAGACTCACCGCCCCTATACTTTGTATTTCTTCTGCAATCTTAGGATTTTTTCCATTAAACTCCTTTAAAATACTTATCAGGGATGGAAAAAAACATCCCAGCCCAAATTCCGGACTTTGTGAGGCGGCTTTGGCGGGAGCTTTAAACGTCCAATTAGGTGGAAAAAACTATTATTCGGGAATACCGAGCGAAAAGCCAAAATTAGGGGATTCGGATCGGAAACTATCCCCTAATTTGATCTTAGATGCGAACAAAATTGTCTTCTTAACCTCTATTCTATCCTCTATATTGTTTTTGGGCTTGGGACAAATGGCTCATTTTTTCCTCGGATCTTTCTTATAATATTATATTTACTTCATGAAAAAAGATAAATATCACATTTTTATAATTCGACACGGAGAAACGGATTGGAACCGAGAAGGAAGATTACAAGGACAAAGTGACACTTCCCTCTCAGAGCAGGGGAAAAAACAAGCATCCAGACTGGCAGACAAACTAAAAAACGAAGGCATAGAGCTAATCTTTAGTAGCGATTTAAAAAGAACGAAAGAGACTTCCGAAAAGATCGCTCATAAACTAGGGATAGAAATAGTATATCATCCGGGACTTAGGGAAATCCACTTGGGAGAAGCACAGGGGTTTTTAGAATCAGATCTTTCCGATAAATTTGGAGAAAAATCCTATTCCGCCTGGAAAAGTTCAGATCAAACATACGATCGATTTAGATTTCCTGGAGGAGAAACCAAATCGGAGGCAGAGTCCAGAATTATCACTACTATATTACATTTATTGAAAATACATGGAAAAAATAAAATTGCAGTTTGCAGCCATGGATTCGTTCTTTCCAGATTTTATAAACATTTTTCTTTTAACGAATTTGCTTATCCTAAACTTGGAAATTGTGAGACATTTGAATTATTCATTCCATCTGATATTGTGGAAAGATCCTTACAGAAGTAGAATAAATTTGTACGATATTTTTCTAAGCTAATGCGACTTTTTTATTGAATAAACTGAGACGATTCAAATGATCGTCTTAACTTTCAGGATGAAGTTGGGTGTAATTCCCACGCTGACCCGCAACTGTGATCGGAACGAATCAAAAAGATATGATCTTTTTGTTCTCATTTCGCAAGCCAGATCTCCCTGCAGACTAAGACCTCGAGGTTAGGTATGTTAGCATTCTCGCCAAGCACGTCCGTGCATCCGCGAAGGGCCCCGAAAGTTAAAAATCGGGGCTACCGCAAACCAGGATAAATTTCTAATTTTGTATATTAGAATATCTATATATTCTTATTCTATTAAAAATTAGGCTAACAGTCGTTAGTTTTCCTAGATTCGGAAGTTTTCCAAAGAAAACGGACGTAAAAAACATGAGGCAAATTGTTCTTCGGATTGCCTGCTTAAGCATATCTTTATCGTATTTCGTATCTGCGATATTCTCCCCTGCCCTTTCCCAAGATCGGGAAACAAAGTCGGCTAACGGAAAGGAAAGAACAGATTCTGAAAAATCGGAACTGAAAAGAAAGATCTCCGAGTACAAACCTGATACAATCGTAATCAGGGATAGAAGATCTAATTTAATCGGGATCGCTTCTTCCGCAAGTGAAGGTGTGGTAGGTTCGGATCAAATCAAAACAAGACCTATCATGAGACAGGGAGAAGTCGCAGAGTTGATCCCTGGAGTTATCGTAACCCAACACAGCGGCGGCGGAAAGGCCAACCAATTCTTCTTAAGGGGCTTTAACTTGGATCACGGAACCGATCTTTCCTCCAATGTCGACGGAATGCCAGTAAATAACGTTAGCCATGCTCATGGACAAGGTTATACGGATCTAAACTTTCTGATCCCTGAACTTGTGGAGCAGATGCAATATAAGAAAGGAGTTTATTATGCCGATCAAGGCGATTTCGCTTCTGCTGGCGCATTCAACATTTCTTATTTTAAAAGCCTAACAAAAGGGATCGCTAATTTTGAAGGAGGGACCTTCGGTTATGCAAGGACACTTATCGCAAAATCCCACAAAATAGGTCCGGGGGATCTTCTGTATGCTTTCGAAGTTTCTCATAATGACGGGCCTTGGGTAATTTCGGATAACTTTAGAAGAGTGAACAGTGTCACAAGTTATTCAATAGGAGATAAACAGAAAGGTTTCAGCATCAGCTTTATGGGTTACAAAGGTAGCTGGCATTCTACAGGCCAGGCTCCAAAACGGGCTCTTAGAATGGGTGATTCTTGGTTGGATCCGGATTCAGGCCTGAGTAGATTCGAAAGTGTCGATCATAACGATGGAGGATGGTCCAATCGAGCAAGCGTCAATTTCGAGGCTCATCGTCTTGAAAAAGGATACGAAGCAAAGACTCAGTTTTACGGAATATATTACGATTTACGATTATTCTCCAACTTCACTTATTATTTGGACGATCAACAAAGAGGAGATCAGCATGAACAATCGGATCGAAGAACGATTGCAGGAAGCAAATCCAGTTATAAGGATATAAGCGAATTCTGCGGGATCCGGATGGAGAATACTATAGGACTTCAGATCAGAAGAGACTACATCCAAAACGGTCTATTCCATACCGAAAAAAGAGCAAGATTGGAAACAGTAAGAGAGGATGGGATCATACAAATTAGCTCCGGAATATATTATGAAAACAAGATACAATGGTTAAAAAAATTCAGGACAGTATTCGGACTGAGAGGTGATTATTATAAATTTGACGTAGATGATTGGGGAGCGAAAGAAAGATCGATTAGGAATGCCAAGATCTATAGCCCTAAAGGAAGTATCATCATCGGACCTTGGTCGAAGACCGAATTTTACATAAGTGGAGGATATGGATTCCACAGTAACGACGCAAGAGGTGTAGTACAAAAAACGAACGCGGCAGATCCACTTGTCCAAACAAGAGGTGGAGAAATCGGCCTCCGAACCGAGCCTATCCATGGTTGGCAGTCCACAGTCTCCTTTTGGCAATTGGATATGAATTCTGAACTATTATTTACCGGAGACAATGGGACTACTGAAGCAAGCAGACCAAGCACTCGAAAAGGGTTCGAATGGGCCAATTATTATTCTTACAATGCTTGGCTCATGATAGACGCCGATTTTGCGACTTCCAAATCTAGATTCAGGAACGATGATCCCTCCGGGAATTATATTCCAGGATCGATACGCCATACATTGGCTTCCGGAATTACTTTAAAAAACCCTAATGGATTTTTCGGATCCTTTAGAGTGAGATATTTCGGAAATCGCTCCCTGATCGAGGACAATTCCGTGCGCTCTCCCGCGACAACTACGGTGAATTTTCAGTTCGGAAGGAATTTCGGAGAAGATCTAAATATAGTTTTTGAAGTATTTAATTTATTGAACGCGCATGTAAGCGATATAGATTATTATTATGCTTCCAGATTAAAGAATGAACCCGTCGGTCCTAACGAAGGAGGATATAACGATATACATACCCATCCGGCTCAGCCAAGATCGATACGACTTTCGATGAGAGCTTCTTTTTAATGTCTACTTTTTGACGTAATCCCGTATTACCAGGATACGATCCACGTCCACTTCCTTATTTTTAGGAACGGATTTAGTAAACGTAAACACTTCGGTGCTGAGTCCGTTCTTTGAAAGTAAAAGCCCGTGCGAGGGAACCGTTTCAAGAGGTATTTTTTCCGCAAAATGATTATCCAATTCAAAACTTTCAATATCCGGAAGATTTTTCATACTTAAGACGTCCCCGAGAGATTTTCCTATAGCATCCGATTCCAACCAACCGGTAAGCTTCTCCGCGGATAAATTCATAAAAGAGATCTGTCCTTTAGAATCGAAAGCGATCACTCCCTCATGCATATTTCGTAACTCTGCGGAGACCAGCCTGGCCTTCTCCATCAGTTCCTTCTCCACCTCGTGTTTATACAGGATGAGTTCGATCACAATTTGTAATTCTCTGGTCTGAAAAGGTTTTAGAATATATGCATTCGGCTCCGTTAATTTTGCCCGTGTCAATGTTTGGGAATCGGAAGATGCAGTGATATAAACGATTGGAACGTCTAAAAATTTTCGGATTCTTTTGGCGGCATCTATTCCGTCCAAATATCCGTTCGCAAGGACTATATCGATCAGGATTAGGTCCGGTTGAAGTGCAATCGCTTGTTTGACTGCGGTTTCGCCGGTATTTGCAATGCTTGGCTCCGGATATCCCATCCTTATCAGTCTATGACGAATATCCTGAGCGACAAGTCCCTCGTCCTCTACGATCAAAATCCTAGTGTCTTTCATTTCATCTCCGAAAATATTCAAAATTATAAAATTAGAATATTATTATTACTCAAATCAGATCATACCCCTGCCTCTTCCGAAGAAGGCTTGATCAGATCCTTTACGCCATGCAGTATGGCGGACATATTCCTTCTTTCTCTTTTTCTTTTTTTATCGAGCCCATGCTTGTTTAATGCGATCTCTATCGCTATCTGTAATTCTTTGGTCTGAAAAGGTTTCAGTAAATATCCGTAAGGTCTTGTCGGCTTACTACGAAGAAGAGTGGATTCATCCGCATATGCGGTAAGATATATCACAGGCAGATCCATCTTATCCAAAATTTCCTGGACTGTTTCTATCCCGTCGTAATTCCCTCTGGATAACATAATATCCATGAGCAGAAGGTCCGGTTTATCCAGATAAACTTTTCTTAATGCTTCATTCCCAGTAGAAGCGATACTTACGAAATCATAACCAAGATCGGATAATTTGCTGAGTATATCCTTTGCTACGATACTCTCGTCTTCTACGATCAGTATTTTTGCTTCGCTGGAGATCATTTTCGGACTCGGCTCCTTTCCCGAAAGACTAAGGTGAATTTAGTTCCCTTGCTCCGATCCAAGATTAAACTTCCGTCTATTTGATGGGTCAAAGTATTGACTAATTGTAAACCCAAAGAGTCCGTTTGTCGATAGTCAATTTCTTCGGGGAACCCGACCCCGTTATCTTCCACAGTCAAAGAATACTCTTCGTATTTAGAAGTAATAGAGATCTGGATCGTACCTTCTTCTCTATCCTTAAATCCATATTTTAATGAGTTGGTAACCAATTCAGTTACAATCAATCCGCAATGGATTGCCGTATCTAACGTTAGATGAACGGACTCAGCATGTATTTCGAATCGTATTCTTGAATTTACACGATAGGTCCTCAACAGGTTTGTAACCAAACTGTTTAGGTATTCCTGGAAGTCTGTATGCGCCAGGTCCTCGTTTTGGTATAACAATTCATGGATCAAAGCTATGGATTTGATCCTAGATTGGCAATCTTGGAACATTTCTAAAGACTTACGATCGGTTATGTAGTTTCCCTGCAAACTTAGGATGCTGGAAACAATTTGAAGATTATTTTTTACCCTATGATGGATTTCCCTGAGCAGAACTTCCTTCTCTTTCAGCGAAGCAGTCAATGCTTCTTCTGCCCGCTTTCTTTCCGCTATCTCAGTCAATAGTTCGTTATTGACTCTATGCAGTTCGAAAGTCCTCTCCTCTACACGTATTTCCAACTCATCATGGCTTTGCCTCAAGAGTTCTTCTTGGATCCTTAATATTTTGTTTTTCTTATGTAGATCTACGAATACCGCCGCCTTGGATCTCAATATCTCAGGCGCGGTAGGTTTCACTAAAAAATCCACCGCTCCCAAAGAATATCCTTTAAACATTCCGGTTTCGTTATTTGCGTAAGCGGTAAGAAATATGATCGGGATCTTGGCGCATTTCTCTCGCTGCCGGATCAACGCAGCGGCTTCAAAACCGTCCATTCCAGGCATTCTTACGTCCATGAAGATCAATGCGACTTCCTCCGGTTCATCCAGAAGCGCCTTCAATGCTTCTTCTCCCGAACCCGCTTTGATCAAATTCAATTCCGGACTCTTGAGAATATGCTCCATTACCTGCAGATTGTCCACATGGTCATCTACCAGTAAAATATTCACTTTCATTGTCTGTTCCATATTTTCTACCTGCACAACAACACCCGGAGCAGAGAAAGCAAATGGTCCACACTCACCGGCTTAGTTATATATTCGGTCGCACCGGCTTCTATACACTTTTCCCGATCCCCTTTCATTGCCTTTGCAGTGAGCGCCAAAATCGGTAGATTAACAAATTCAGGTTTAGAACGGATCACTTTCATCGCCTCGTATCCGTCCATATCCGGCATCATCACGTCCATAAGAACGATCTCTATGTCCGGATTTTTTTCCAAAATATTAATTCCGTCTAATGCATTCTCTGCATAATGTATTTTCATTTTATGCAATTCCAACATACTCGTTAACGCGAATATATTTCTTACATCGTCATCCACTATAAGGACTTTATGCCCTTCGAGGGAATACGTATCGCCCGACTTAGAGACTGATTCAGGTTCATGCAAATGGATCTTGATCTCTTCCAAAGAAGTCGCGTAGGAATTTACGAATTTCAGAATATTCGAGCCGTTAAAAGATAGGAGTTTCTGAAAAGTTTCCGGTCCATTCTTCTCGTCCGAAAAGAACAACAACAAAGTTCGCTCCGGATCCAAAAGAGTAATTTTGGAAACTAGATCGTAGACGGACATGTCCTTAAATTCAGTGCCGATCAGGATACAATCCGGTATTTCCTTTTTTAGAATGTCCAAAAGTTCCTGACCGGACTCTAATCTTTTTAAGGTCAGATCCTTTGAGGTCAGTTTTTCATTCAGGAATTCGGAATGATCCTTTTCTATTCCACAAACATAAAGTGTTTTATCCGTTTTATGCAGATATGTTTTGATCTTTTCGAACGCCTCATTCAAAGATTCTATCCCGACAGGTTTCCTTAAATGAGAGATCGCTCCGATCTCCAAACTTCTTCTCCAGTCATTTCCTCCGGAAAGAACATGGACCGGGATTTGTCTAAGTTTAGGATTTCTTTTCAGCCAATTCAGGATCAAACTTCCATCCATATCCGAGAGTTGGACGTCCAACAAGACAGCATTAAAAGAAGATTCTTGTAATGCCGAGATCCCACTCTTTCCATCCAAGGCAACCGTTCCCTTGAACCCGTTACTTTTTGCGATCTCCAAAAGAGACTTAGCGAACGTTTCGTCTTCTTCTATAATCAAGACCTTCTCTTTAGATTCGTTCTGGGTCTCGTCCTCAAGAACTCTTCTGGTTGTTTTGATCTTACTTCTTACATAAGAATCTCCCGAACCTGATGAATCACTATCGGAGTTTTCAGCCCATTTGATCGAATCCTGTTCAGTCGGATTTTCTTCCACTTGGATATAATCCAAAGGAAGATATAAGGTGAATTTACTTCCTACCTCTGGTTCACTTTCTAATTTTAATTCTCCGCCCAAAATACGGGTGATCTCTTTACTGATAGAGAGCCCTAATCCTGTTCCTCCATATTTTCTACTCGTGCTTCCATCGGCTTGGCGGAAGGCTTCGAAGATCAAACCTTGCTTTTCTGAAGAAATTCCGATACCGGTATCGATCACCGAAAATGCGATCACCCCGCCCGCTTGGTTCAAGATCTTATGGTCTTTACTCCATCCGGAAGAAGAAGATTCTATCCTCAGCTTTACTCCTCCTTTATGAGTAAATTTGAATGCATTGGATAGAAGGTTCTGAAGGATCTGTTGTAATCTTTGTAGGTCCGTCGTAATCCTAGAAGGAAGTTCCGGATCTATTTCAACTTGGAATTTTAAGTCTTTATTCCTTGCAGTTTCTCGGAAGGAACGATCCAGATATCCTCCCAATTCCTCGATAGAAACCGAATCCAGATCCACACTCATCTTACCGGATTCAATTTTAGAAAGATCTAATATGTCATTGATTAACTGCAACAAATCGTTTCCGGAACTATGGATTGTTTTAGCGTATTCCGTTTGTTTTTCGGATAGGTTTCGGCTTTCATTATCATACAATAATCTTGAAAGGATCAGCATATTATTCAAAGGAGTCCTTAACTCGTGGGACATGTTAGCCAAGAATTCAGATTTGTATCTGGAAGTAAGAGCCAATTGCCTTGCTTTTTCTTCCAAGGAATGTCTGGCTTGTTCTACTTCTCTGTTTTTTCTTTCCACCTCGCTGTTCTTCTTGGCAAGAAGTCTCGCTTTTTCTTCCAACTCTTCGTTCTTTTCTTGTAACTCTTCCCTTTGGTCCTTGAGCATGTCTTCGGAAGCCTTAAGCGATTTGGCTTGTTCTTCCAAACGTTGGTTGGTGCTGGTCAATTCTTCTTGTCGTCCTTGCAACTCTTCAGTCAAAGTTTGGGATTGGATCAGAAGTTCTTCCGTTCTCATTCCTGCCGCAATCGTGTTCAACACGATCCCGATACTTTCAGTCAACTGATCCAAGAAGTTCAAATGGATCGGAGTGAAGTTGGAAAAAGAGGCAAGCTCTATTACTGCCTTCACTTCCCCTTCGAATAACACAGGTAAGACGACTATATTGATCGGAGGAGCTTCTCCCAGTGCGGAATTGATCATGATATAACTGGAAGGAACATGAGTTACGAGTATCCTTTCTTTTTCCAGAAAACATTGCCCGATCAGACCTTCTCCCGGATAAAAACGGTTCGATACATTCTTCCTTTCTTGGTAAGCGTAACTTACTAATAATTTGAGAAGAGGACCTTCTTCTACGTTTTCCGTTATGAAAAATGCTCCATGCTGCGCGGATACAAGCGGAGCAAGCTCCGACAGGATCAATTTACTTACGTTGACTAAGTTTCTTTGTCCTTGTAGCAATCGAGTGAATTTTGCTAAGTTTGTTTTTAACCAGTCCTGTTCCGTATTGATCCGAGTGGTTTCCCTTAAGTTCCGGATCATTTCGTTGATGTTATCTGATAAGGCCGCCACCTCTCCTGCCGCTTGGATCGTAACTGTCCGAGAAAGATCTCCCTTGGTCACACCGGTTGCCACTTCGGCGATCGCTCTTACCTGAGTGGTCAAGTTAGAAGCAAGCTGGTTTACGTTATCCGTAAGATTCCTCCAAAGTCCTGCGGCACCCGGAACACTTGCCTGGCCTCCTAATCTTCCTTCGATACCTACCTCTTTTGCAACTGTGGTCACCTGGTCTCCGAAAAGTCCCAGGGTGTCGATCATATCGTTGATTGTATCCGAGAGTTCTGCGATCTCTCCTTTTGCTTCTAAATATAATTTTTTCTTCAAGTCCCCATTTGCGACAGAGGTTACTACTTTAGCAATGCCCCTTACCTGAGTGGTGAGGTTATTCGCCATGAAGTTCACACTATCCGTAAGATCTTTCCAGATACCTGCAACCCCTTGCACATTCGCCTGTCCACCCAGTTTACCTTCCGTTCCCACCTCTCTTGCCACACGAGTCACCTCGGAGGCGAATGAGTTCAACTGGTCCACCATCGTGTTGATGGTATCTTTTAACTCTAAGATCTCTCCCTTAACATCCACAGTAATCTTCTTGGATAAGTCACCTCGAGCTACCGCTGTAGTAACTTCGGCAATATTTCTCACCTGACCGGTCAGGTTGGATGCCATAGAGTTCACACTGTCGGTAAGGTCTTTCCAAGTTCCCGCAACTCCTCGAACATTCGCCTGTCCACCCAGTTTACCTTCGGTTCCCACCTCTCTTGCCACCCGAGTTACCTCGGAAGCGAACGAGTTCAACTGGTCCACCATCGTGTTAATGGTATCTTTTAACTCTAAGATCTCTCCCTTAACATCCACAGTGATCTTCTTGGATAAGTCACCGCACGCTGTAGTAACTTCGGCAATATTTCCACCTGACCGGTAAGGTTGGATGCCATAGAGTTCACACTATCGTTAAGTCTTTCCAAGTTCCCGCAACACCCTGCACGTCTGCTGTCCGCCTAACTCTCCTTCGGTTCCCACCTCTCTTGCCACACGAGTACCTCGGAAGCGAATGAGTTCAACTGGTCCACCATCGTGTTGATGGTATCTTTTAACTCTAAGATCTCTCCCTTAACATCCACAGTGATCTTCTTGGATAAGTCACCTCGAGCTACCGCTGTAGTAACTTCGGCAATATTTCTCACCTGGCCGGTAAGGTTGGATGCCATCGAGTTCACACTATCTGTTAAGTCTTTCCAAGTTCCTGCGACTCCTCGAACGTCTGCTTGTCCACCCAGTTTACCTTCTGTTCCCACTTCTTTTGCAACCCGAGTTACCTCGGAGGCGAATGAGTTCAACTGGTCCACCATCGTGTTGATCGTATTCTTAAGTTCTAAGATCTCTCCCTTAACATCCACAGTGATCTTTTTAGATAAGTCACCGGTCGCAACCGCCTTGGTAACTTCCGCGATGTCACGGACCTGACCGGTCAAGTTCCCCGCCATAAAGTTCACGCTGTCGGTAAGGTCTTTCCAGGTTCCTGCAACTCCTCGAACGTCCGCTTGTCCACCCAGTTTACCTTCTGCACCTACCTCTCTTGCAACCCGAGTTACCTCTGATGCGAATGAGTTCAACTGGTCCACCATAGTGTTGATCGTATTCTTGAGTTCCAAGATCTCTCCTTTAACATCCACTGTGATCTTTTTGGATAAGTCACCGGTCGCAACAGCTGTAGTAACTTCGGCAATATTACGCACCTGACCGGTAAGGTTGGATGCCATAGAGTTCACACTATCCGTTAAGTCTTTCCAAGTTCCTGCAACACCCTGCACATCTGCTTGTCCGCCTAACTCTCCTTCGGTTCCCACCTCTCTTGCAACCCGAGTCACCTCGGAAGCGAATGAGTTCAACTGGTCCACCATCGTGTTGATGGTCACTTTCAACTCAAGGATCTCTCCCTTAACATCCACAGTGATCTTTTTGGATAAGTCACCTCGAGCTACCGCTGTAGTAACTTCGGCAATATTTCTCACCTGACCGGTAGGTTGGATGCCATGAGTTCACACTATCCGTTAAGTCTTTCCAAGTTCCCGCAACTCCTCGAACGTCCGCTTGTCCACCCAGTTTGCCTTCTGTTCCCACTTCTTTTGCAACCCGAGTTACCTCAGAAGCGAAAGAGTTCAACTGGTCCACCATCGTGTTGATCGTATTCTTAAGTTCTAAGATCTCTCCCTTAACATCCACCGTGATCTTTTTGGATAAGTCACCGGTCGCAACCGCCTTGGTAACTTCCGCGATGTCACGGACCTGACCAGTCAAATTAGACGCCATCGAGTTCACGCTGTCGGTAAGGTCTTTCCAAGTTCCCGCAACTCCTCGAACGTCCGCTTGTCCACCCAGTTTACCTTCTGTTCCAACTTCTTTCGCAACCCGAGTCACCTCTGATGCGAATGAGTTCAACTGGTCCACCATGATGTTTACGATCTTTGCAGTTCTAAAAAATTCTCCTTTGAGAGGTCTTCCGTCGATTTCCAAAGACATGTTCTGAGAAAGGTCGCCGCCTGCCACGGCTCCGATCACCCTCATCACTTCCGTATTCGGTTGCACAAGATTTCCGATCAGTGAGTTGATGGAGTTCATACAAGAACCCCAAGAACCTATAGAAGAAATACCGCTTACCCTTTGGGAAATTTTACCTTCTTGTCCTACTTCATTACTGATCCTTTCGAACTCTTTGACCATTCTATCGTTTTGGTCCATGATATCGTTTAATAAGTCTGAAATTTTACCGGCGATCCCAACCTGATCCAATGGCATTCGTTTAGAGAAATCGCCTCTTTTAAATGCAGTAAGAACTTCTAATAATTGTTTTGGATTTAGAGAATCTTTATCTTGTTTGGGATCTATTGTCGGGGCATTCTTCATGGCTGGACCTAAACCTATAAAAAAAGGTTAATGAGCACGAAGGAGAATGATGACGTAAAATGAAGGGAATAACAACAAAAATTATTTCATAAATACATCGTACGGATTAAGTTAAACGAAGAATTTTTCTGTCACTAAAAATGTGACAGAATGGAAAATACATTACAAAAACAAATTTTTCTTAAGTTTCTAAATTTACTCTAGGAGTTTATGATCGTAAGCGTAACGAACGAGTTCCTGCGTAGATTTCAAACTCATCTTTTCGAAGATCCTTGCTCTATACGTATTTACTGTATTCACGCTCAAACCAAGGTCCTCCGAAATAGATCGAACATTTTTGCCCTTCACCAAAAGCATAAGTATCTGAAATTCTCTCTCGGAAAGAGTTTCATGAGGAAGTCGATCTGAGGGTTTAGAAAGTTCTCTCACTAACATCTCAGTCGCTTCCGGACTAATATATCTTGCGCCTTCTATCACCTTACGAACTGCAGAGATCAATTCATCTCCCGCGCTTGCCTTAGTGATATAACCGGATGCTCCGGCCTTCAACGCACGAACGGCAAATCTGTCTTCCGGATACATACTTAAGATCAGGACTCTAGTATCAGGGGAAAGTTTATGAACATATTTTAATATATCCAAACCGCTCATCATCGGCATATTGATGTCCAAGATGAGAACTTGTACGGATTGGCTTGCAAGATAATCCAAAACCTGCTGTCCGTTTTCCGCCTCGTAAACGATCTCTATATCTTCCTCCTCCGAAAGGATCTTTCTTAAACCTTCTCGGATCAATAAATGATCATCCGCGATCAATGTGGAAATCATAGGAAATCCTCCTTATATCTACTTGAGATTGGTATTTTTACGATCACACTCGTACCTTTTTCGGATCCGGCGGTGATGGAGACTTCTCCGCCTAGGACCACAGCCCTTTCTCTCATCCCGATCAATCCGAGAGACTTAGATTGGTTCATCTTTTTTGGATCTATTCCGATCCCGTTGTCTTGGATTTTCAGAATGAGAAATTGCCCTTCTTCCAAGCAGGAAACCTGGATAGAATCCGCCTTGGAATGTCTCGCTGCGTTAGTCAACGCTTCTTGAAAAATGCGAAATAATGCGATGGATGGGTCTTTTTCTAAGGATAGAATTCCTACAGGGATCTTGATCTCGCAACGAATTCCTGTTCTTTTTTCGAAATCTTTAGCATACCATTCAATTCCTTCCAATAATCCCAAATCCTCTAAGATCAATGGCCTAAGCTCTGTTGCGATCCTCTGCACCGATTCGATGCCAGAGTCGGCCACCTTGATCATAGAAAGAAGTTCGGAAACCAACTTGGAATCCGAACCCTTGGACTTTTGAAAATTATTTTTTAATAATGTAAGATCTATCTTAAGAACGGTCAATAATTGCCCCAACTCGTCGTGAACCTCTCTTGCAACTAAGAGTCTCTCTTCTTCCCGAACTTCCTGAAGTCTGGCGGACAATGCTCTCAACTGTTCTCCCGACGTTTTAAGATGGTTTTCCGCTTCCCTTCTTTCGAATACCCTCCCTATTTGAGAGCTGATATGAGAGACCGCCTCGAAAAAAGAAGGGTCCGCGGATTTATTTCCGGAATAAAATTCCAAAACACCTACTAGATTTCCTTTCACAAAAATAGGAATCCCGATTGCAGCTTCGATCCCGGCTTTGATAGAAAGTTCTTTTAATTCTCCTTTCAAATAAGAAGGAAAGTTTTCGAGTAGGATAGGTTTTCGGCCGCTCCTAACTCTTTCGGAAAGGATTGATTCCTCTTTTTTGGACCTAGTCCTTAATAAATTCCTAAACTCTTTCAGGAACGTTTCTTCTCTAGAGAAGGAGATGGAAGAATATTCAGGTCTCTCCGATTCTTCCAATACTAAACATACAAGGCCTAATTTCCAGTCCGCAATCAAACATATCCGATCGACGGAAAATTGAAGCACAGATTCCACATCGTTTGCTTCGTTTGCAGCAGTAGCAACTTGTTGAAGAAGATTTAAAACGGAGATCTTTTTTAAGAGTTCGTCTTTTGTATTTTGCTCTTCTCGATTAGATCTATCAATAGGATCTTCTTTAGAAAATGCTTCGGATTCGCGAGGGAAAGGTTCGGAGAAGGAACCGTAACTCGGCTCTTGGTCGATATTCGAAAAGCCTTGCACCCCGCGATTATCTAATTAAAATTTTCATCTTTCAATCCGTTTTTTCGCCTAACAGCAAAGAAAAAGAAAATAGTAATGCGTTAGATCGAATATTGTAGCGAGATAGATATAATGAAATATTCTTATTTTTTAAAGAATAAATGAATGTACGAGGGCTTTATCTCTTTCTGAGAAAACTCTAGACCGAAATCTTCTTTTCTTTCTCTAAACTTCTGATATAGAGCACCGCCATTATATAACGCTTCTATCTCTAAAATAATCCCCTTATTCCGATCGGAACCTGAGCTTTCGCTAACCCGATTAACTCCTTGGATATTTCTAATAATACCTCTTACATCCTTATCCAAATAATCGTCATAGCTTAAGCCCTCTATTTTGATACGGATCAGATTTCCAGGTTTCCATTTATTGGCGATCTGCTCTTTGATCTTAGGGTAAGCTTTTTCTACCGACCTTTTTATGGATTCCTGGATGCCGGTATTCGGATTAATATGAGGAGAAACCCCGGAAGAATTATCCGCTGCGATGATCCGAGCGGTATTTACGTCGAAAATTTTGAATCTAAGAACGGACTGGTAAGAATGAAGTCCTGTATCCTCTATCCTTCCCAGATCTGTAACCTCTGTTTGACCCACAAGCAAGATCTGAGCCTCCGACTCTCCCGCCAAAGCTAATATTTTATCTTCAAAGGAATATTCCGAAAGAACAGTTCGATCCTTATTACCTTCCTTAAAAAGAACACGATAGAATTGTTTTTTATCTAAAAAGTCGAAGTCCGAAAAAGTTTTTACGATCTCATTTTCGGTGATCCCCACCTTCTCTTTTATATTTTGTTTTCCTAATATTCTTTCTTCTATGAATACTAAAAACTTGGGTTTACCTATATCTTTGTATCTTTCTTGGAGAGCATCCCGGACTTCCTTTCGGTTTACTTTTCCTTTTGCGTCTATTTCCAAAAGCCCCGTTGGCAATTTTCGTGTAGGACCAACTTTAGAATATTCCGACACAAATCCTTCTACGGAAGAATTTACTATAGTTTCCTTCAATTTACCGCTTATGACCTGGGAAGATCCTTGGACCAATTCTCCCAGCCCATTCTCTATAATTTTTCGTTTAGCGTTTAACTCTAATTCTTCTTCGTTCTTTCCCTGGATATTTTGTACATATACAAATTCGTCCTTTGGGTCCTTTACGGAACGAAGGCAAGAAATTAGGAATATAAGGTTTAAAAAAAGGAAGTAAGAGATAAATTTAGAGAAGGTAGATTGCATACGATCGAAAGTATCTCTTCGATCCATTGGACCCGATACTCGGCATCTTCGTTTCCCAATGGTTCGGAAAAACCTTATTTTATCCCAGTTTGGTCTCTATCTGTATCGGATGGGTCAGAGTTTTGTGGACAGGGCAAGCATTCGCAACTTGCAAAAGTCTCTCTCTTTCCTGCTCGCTTAAATTACCTTCTATCTTTACGATCCTTTGTATCTCAGTATGATCCGTCCATCTAGTAAGATTTAGTTGGACTGTTACTTCTTTTAGATCCATCTTTTTTCTTTGGGCATACATTCGAATTGTGATGTCCGTGCACGCCCCCAAGGAAAGAAGAAGATATTCATGTGGAGAAGGTCCAAGATCCCCTCCTCCGTCTTCTTTTGATTCGTCCGCGATCACTTCGTGGTTCTTACTACGAAGGATCGTTTTATAATTTTCTGGAGTGCTCAGTACAGTTACTTCGATATCGCTCATAAAGTAAGAAGGATTAGAACTCCATTTTTAAATGCAATCCTTTAAGTTTCCGAAACTAATCCTGTGTCTGGGCTTTTTACAGGCGCAGGTTGTTTGGATAAAACGTATTCGTTCACTTTATACATGATCGTAACTGTGATCAAAATAGCTACAATCACTACATACCCCAAGTTAGGGTAACCTTGGATATAGCCGCTCGGGGTCTGAACAACGATCAATCCGGCTGCGTAAGAAGCGATCCCTCCGGATAACTGCTGCAAAGAAGAGCTAATCGCCATATATGCTCCTCTATCTCTCAGTTCAGGCATAGCCGAATTTAAAGCGTTAGCCGAAATAACCCTACCTGTGATCACCACGAATAATGCGGAGTTGATCAGTATTACAAACCAAAGCGGAGTAATCCCCATCGCAGTATAATAGAAAAGGATCCCGCAAGCGATCAAGGAAGAGATAAGAAAAACCGAATACTTTCCGAATTTGTCTGCCGCTCTACCGATTAAAGGCCCGGCAATCATACTCACGATCCCGGTAACGAAATAAACTAACGGAAGATCTTCTAGGGTAATGCCTAAATTATGGACACTAAACGCGGAACCGAAAGGCATAAGCATATATCCGCCGGTCGCGAGGAGCATTGTCGCAAAAAATCCGGGAAAATAGTTCGTATTTCCTGCAGTTAGAACCAGGTGTTTGATCGCACTATGCTCTGTCTTTTTGCTCAGGTGCGAAACGAGAGGTTTCAGATAAAAAACGGCAGCAATTCCCACAAGACCGCTTATTATCGCGATCATCCAAAAAGGAGATTTCCATCCCCAAAGGTTGGAAAAGAACACTCCGATAGGAAGTCCGAAAACTTGGCTGGCAGCAAATGCAGTCATCACAAGCCCCATCACCCTTCCTCTAACTTCCAAAGGAAATAGGTCCGCAATGATCGCAAAGCTGATCGAGGCGATTACCCCGCCGAAAATACCGGTCACTATCCTTGCAAATAGTAGAAATTCGTAATTCGGCGCGATCCCACAAAGAACGGTCCCCAAAACGAATCCGCTATAGAAGAATAGCAGCATCTTTTTACGGTCGAATTGGTCCGCAAACCCCGCAGCAAGGATCCCGGAAATACCCGCGCTAAACGCATAAGCGGAAACTACTAGGCCAAACTTTGTGGTGGATATCTTTAGTTGGTTCATGACTTGGACTCCCAATGGAGATAAAATCATAAAATCTAGTACCACTGTGAATTGGATAAATGCCAATAAGGCTATTACAAAGATTTGATATTTATTAAACTTCATATTTATTCCTTAAAAATCAGGATCTCAGAACGGATCGTGGGAAATTCATCCTAGCTTGTTTCAAAACGTTTCCCCACCAATACAATTCATTCAATAATCTCTCAGCCGAAGATGTATAACGAAATTCCTCCGTGGGTCTTCCATTATGAAATCTAGCGTGAGCCCAATGAAAACTAACACAGTCTCGGATGGTAGTCATTCTTAATTCCGCAAATACATTGCGAAGTTGTTCCACCGCTCTTAAACCGCCGGAACTTCCTCCATAGGAAACGAATCCAACAGGTTTCGCATTCCATTCTTCATGAAGTGAGTCAATTGCCAACTTTAAATAAGCAGGATATCCGTGGTTATACTCCGGTGTAATTACTACAAAAACATCCGCCTCGGCTATTTTGTCCGAGAATAAAGGAAGATCCGAGTCCATATCCTTCGACATGTCCCACGGAAGAGAAAATTCGGAAAGATCGATTAAATCCGTCTCAAATCTGTAATCCTGTTTAGCGATCTCTTCGAACCAATTTGCGACTGTTTCCCCGAACCTTCCCTTCCGTGTACTACCTAATATAATCCCTAATCTTAGGCTTGTGCCAGTACTGATCTTTTCTAATAACATTATAGAACACCCTTCTTCATTTATATGAGAAATATTCTACAAGTTAAAGTGAACTTTAAGTAAAGAGCTACGGATCTTTTTTTAGCGATTTTTCCGGAAAAAATCCGAAAACGTTTGTGCCTGAAGCCTGCCTTGGATAAAATCCAAATCTAAAGTTTACTTTAAGTTTTAATTTGGGGAATGTAGTGGATAAGGACGAATTTTTAAGCATCGGACAAGTATCCAAAAGAAGCGGGGTCGCATCCTCGGCATTACGTTTTTATGAAGAAAGAGGACTGATCCGGTCGGTAAGAGCAGGTTCCGGTCATAGACAATATCCAAGGCATGTCTTAAGAAGGATAGCGTTCATAGTATTCGCACAAAGAGTAGGACTTTCCTTAGACGAGATCGCCGCCGAAATCGCAAAACTTCCGGAAGATCATACTCCTAACGGGCAAGACTGGTCCAAACTTTCCAAGACCTGGAGTTTACGTATCGAGGAAAAAATCGCGGAACTTCATAGATTAAAGAACGGACTCTCAGTTTGTATTGGTTGCGGTTGCCTTTCTCTTCTTACTTGTAAACTGGCGAATCCTCAAGACAAATTAGCGAGATACGGAAGCGGACCGTTACGCTGGATGGGTAAATCCAAGAAACAAAATTAGATTTCTTCGATCTTTAGTATGTTCAAATATTCGATCTTAAACCCCGCAACGTCCGTTTTTAAGATATTTAATGCTGAATTTATTTTAGACAGAAGCGTCTAAAGATTCAAATATGGAGAGAGTGGCGAACCCAAAACCTATCAAACTTACGGAAAAGGAATTTACTAAAATTTCTAGGGCCCTTGCCGAACCTAGGAGATTTCAACTACTGCAATGTATCGGCTCAACCGAAGAGCCTACCGCCTGCAGCGCTTTAAACAAATCTCAAGATATCAGCCCTGCCACTCTATCTCATCATATTAAAGAATTGGAAAATGCAGGCCTAATAGAGACTTCTAAAGAAGGTAAATTCGTTAATATCACCCTGAGAAGGGACGTATTCAAAGCATATTTAGATAAACTTTCCCAAATTTGACCCTCCCGACCGACGCTCATTCTAGTTTCGTTAATTTTATAATTATCGAAATATCAAAATATTTTCAGAACTTTCATTTCGATACTTGTCTAACTATAAAATTATTTTGATCCTAATATTCAGGAGAGATCTTATGAGTAAGTTAAAAGGTAAAGTTGCAGTGGTAACAGGAGCTTCCAAGGGAATCGGAGCAAGTATCGCTAAAACATTAGGCTCCGCGGGCGCATCCGTCGTTGTTAATTATTCCTCCAGTAAGGAAGGAGCGGATAAAGTCGTTGCGGAGATTGAAAAACAGGGAGGAAAAGCGATCGCAGTACAAGGCGACATGTCCAAGTCTTCCGACGTCAAACGTTTGTTTTCAGAGACTAAAAAAGCTTTCGGCTCCGTTAATATCCTAGTGAATAATGCGGGAGTATTCGAGTTCGCCCCGTTGGAAGCGGTTACGGAAGATGAATTCCACAGACAAATGAATACGAATGTTTTAGGTCCTATTCTTGCCACTCAGGAATCCCTAAATCATTTCGCTCCGGAAGGCGGCTCGGTGATCAATATCAGTTCCATCGTGAGCGATATCCCTGTTCCGAATTCCGTTGTATATGCATCCACTAAAGGTGCGTTAGATACCGTTTCACAAGTATTGGCCTTGGAGCTAAGCTCCAAAAAGATAAGAGTGAATACGATCGCACCGGGCGGCGTAGAAACGGAAGGAGCTCATAGGCTCGGAATGATAGGAAGTGATATGGAAAAGATGATCGTTTCGAAAACCCCATTAGGAAGATTAGGGCAGCCTGAAGATATCGCCAAGGTTGCATTGTTCCTGGCTTCGGAAGATTCTTATTGGCTTACAGGAGAAAGAATCAGTGCATCCGGTGGTTTTAGATAAGATCTCGGACTGAAACGCGCCAGGGATAGAAGCGGGGGACGCGGACTTTATTCTTTATTCATTTTTTATAATATTTCGAATGAATTTAAAGTTCGCGGACCGTAGCGAATAGCCCGGTCCCGCCATTAGGCGGGAGGCGCCCTCACCTTTGGTTTGAATCTAAAACCAAAAAATTCGACTGGATTCAGAAAAGGTTCTCTCTTAGTTTCGGTCCGTATGAACTATTTGCGGGAACCTATCCAACTAAAGAACGGCAGAGCCGAATGTATCAAAATCCAAACTAACGATCAGAATTCTTTGACCAGGGAGAATATGATAGAACTAGAAAATATCCTGGCTGAGATCGATAAGGACGATAATATCCGTGCCGTCCTTATCAGTTCCGATAATCCTAAATTTTTTTCCAACGGTATAGATGCGGAGAATATACTAAATACTCCGAGGGAAAAACTCACCGCTGAGATGGGCCAGATCGTGATATTATTCGGCAAACTGTTGAGCTTTGGAAAACCTCTTATAGCGGAGGTAACGGGTTATGCGATGGGAGGCGGCGCGGTCATCACTCTATCTTGCGATTTCAAATTTATGTTAGAAGGTAAGGCAAGGATCGCCTTTACGGAAGTTTTGGTTGGACTTCCTCTTCCGATCAGTTTTATCGATAAGCTAAAGATTACGGTTAAGCAGGAATACTTGAACGAGGTTTGTCTTTTAGGGACCGCTTATAAGGCAGGAGAAGCAAAAGAGATCTCTTTGATCAACGAAACCGCGGAGAATAAGGAAGATCTACGCAAACTAGTTCTGAAAAAATTAGATGAGGTTATGGCAATCGCACCAAGCGCATACAGAAGGACCAAAGCAGCTATCAACAAAGAGATCAACGACAAATTCGAATCCCAATTGGAATTCACCAAAAGTAGTTTCGAAGATCCTAAAGTAGTAGCGAATCTTTTGGAAGCGATGAGCGCTTTAAAGGAAAAAAGAAGACCTAAACTGACGTAAATATTCGGTTTTTTTAAATTTGGATCTTATAATTTTCTAAACTTTCGAAGGACCAAACTCCTAAAAATTTTGGGTATAAGTCCTTCGGAATATTTGTATCCACCAAATTGCTTCCGAATTCGCTTCCTGTGAAACCTGAAATGATAGTGTTGGCTGAACCTGCGCTTACGGCCGCATATCCGGAACCTACACTATGAAAAACATAAACTCTTCCGGATAAGGCCACCCCATCCGGATAAGCATATGCGCCCGCTATTAAGTCCCCCCTGCCGTCCCCATTTATATCCGAGATCCTAAGAGTATTTCCGAAGCCTTGGTTTGCAGATTCGCCTAATATTAGATTTATGGAACCTGTGGAAATCTGGGATCCATCGCTTAAATTCACATAAACTCTTCCCTGACTAGTGGAATAACCTGGAGCTCCCGTGGCAAAATCATCGTACCCGTCCCCGTTTATATCGCCTAGTACGATCCCGAAGCCTACTGAACTCAAAACAAAACCGGTAGCAACAGCATTCGCACTTGTAGCTGCGGAAGCAATGATCCCGCTCGTAGTTCCCGTGCTATTGAATACGTAAGCTCTTCCAAAAAAGCCGTTATATTGGGGAGCCGCTACTGCAAGGTCAGAGTATCCGTCCCCATTCACATCTCCGGTATAAACAAGTATCCCCAAATTACTAGTAGTCTCTCCGACTATATTCGTATTTGCTAATGTATATGAATTTACTGTAATTCCCGCAGACCCGGTACTATGGAAGATCCAAACTCCTCCTGCTGCGGAAGAATATGCGTTTCCACCCACGATCAGATCCGAAAATCCGTCTCCATTAATATCTCCAAGACCTAACCCGCAGGCGAAGTTACTACCACCCGGACCTGAAATGGTCGTTCCGGCAACGGAAGAGATCCCTCCCGCTCCAGTGCTATAGTAGATGAATGCGAGTCCCGAAAATCCACCTACACGATATGCGCCATTGGCAAGATCGTCGTAACCGTCCCCATTCACATCTCCTACTGCAACCGAATAGCCGAATTCATTCGAACCTGTATAATTTAAGATAAGATCCGCACTAGCGGCTGTGGTAGTTGTAATACCGGAAGTACTTCCATGAAAGATATAAGTGATCCCTTGTAATCCCGCATAATCGGAAGCTCCAATCACAAGATCCCCAAAACCGTCCCCGTTCACATCTCCCATTGCGGAAGTGTAACCCATTCTTCCTTGTCCAGTGATGGAATGATCTGCCATGGTAGAGTTTGTTGCGGAAACCCCGGAAGATCCTCCGTAAAAAATATATGCTACTCCCATTCCGGAAGCATCTCCCGGCGCCATTGCGACTATGTCCGCATAGCCATCCCCATTTAAGTCTCTATTATAACCTTTTCTAATATTCAAACTTAGAACTGAGGAAATATTCCCACTAGAGTCGATACTTCTGATATTTATAGAATGTAAAGAACCATGCCTCCAAGTAGAGGACCCACTCGGCAAGGCAAAACTCCAGCTAGTAGTACCTGTCACGGCAGTATAAGTTCCTCCATCGATCCTGATCTCAACGGAAGAAACCAAGGTATTATCGGAAGAAGTCCCGTAAAAAAATCCAGTTTCCACGGTCGGTTTTCCGGAAGTGGGAAGATTTGTGATAGTGACTGTAGGAGGAGTAACATCTCCTACGGGAGTGGTGCTTGCATCCACGCAGGTATCTCCTGTAACAATACAGGCGATCTGCGCCTCGAGCATCGCTTCGAATGCGAGATTCATGGATTTGAGAGAGCAAGATCCTAAAAAGAAAAGAAGGAACGTTGCCTTTATACCGTAAGAAAATTTTCGCATCCGAATATATTTACATTCGATCGCAAACCCGATTACAACCCAAGTATAAAAATTTGAGAAACAAATCGGAATTTAAGAAAAAAAATCCAATCCCTCGTTCGAGGGATATTTTCTAAATTTCTAATTCTAATTTTTTCGTTATCGGATTCCCTTCTCAAAAATCCAAAAGCATAAGAGAAACAATTTCAGCCCTCACGAATTTTTAATAGAATGGAACGGAAATTTTAAGGGCCAAAAATCGGGACGATTTCTTACTCAAACTTCCATTCCGAAATCAGTAGTGTTCATTCCAAACTTGTCTCCAAACCGGCTTTTCCCTTCAAATTAAACGAAACGACTTGTCTGTCTTTTTAGAAACAAACCCTAAAACAAACGAGAGTAATTCGAGGGAGTTAAGACATGCAAAAATTTCTGAAAGACGAGGAAGTCCAGGATATTCTCCTGAAAGCTGCACTATTTGTGACCGTCTTACTCTTGATCGTTCTTCTTTTTACAGGATGTAATAACGCAAAAGCAGTGAGCATTGACGCAAGCTCTTCTGCGATAGGCGCGATTGCGTTCGACGGAAACCTGGGAGTTTTCGGTAGCAATACCTCCGGACCTTCTCTTGTTAAAGTAAACGTTATCGGTTACTTGAATAAGTCCGGAAAGGAGATGAATCTTACACTGACAAATACGGATACATCCGAAACCCAAACACTGCAGATTGGTGATAACGGAACCTTCTCCTTTCCGGAAGCTCTGGATCTCGGGACAAATTTTACGATCGATCTTGGAACGTACACCGGAGGGCAAAACTGCACTCTCACCGGAGATTCCGGAAAAGCCGGTTTAGTCTCCGCTTCTAAAATCGACTGTGAAAGGAACTTAGCTGTTTTCGGGACCTGGTTTACCGGCAGCATTCCGGTAATGAATCTTTTTCAGGTAAATCAGAAAACTTCCACAGTCGTAGGAACTCCTATGATCTTTAGTACTAGTGCCGGAATACCAATGCTGGATCTAGTCTGGTCGGGTAGTAAATATCTGGCAGTTTGGACCACAAATGGTAGTACGATCAAAGCTCGACTGCTGGATATAGAACAGATTGCTATCGGTTCGGATATTACTGTGGCAGGAGTCGTTTCCACTGCCCCTGGCGCTAAGATTAGCACGTTATCTTCCGCTTATAATCCGAATTTGGATGAATTCGTAGTCGTATTTGTAGAATTTGGAGGGAGTACTTCTTTTCCAAACTTAGTAAGATATGTTCGCCTCCATCCGGATGGAACTCTGATCGGAATTCCCACAACCATCAAATCGATTGACGGAACCATAGGAACAACATTCGGATACTCCGATGTCGTCTGGGATGGAAGTAAATATGTTACCGCCTTCGAAGAGCATGATAATAATACGGATGATCTTCCTAATAATTATTTAACGGTATATCGTTTTACGACCGGCACGGCAACTCCTGTCAATCAACTGTTCTTATCTTCCGGAACCGGTTCCGTCGGAGCAATCTTCCCAGTAACTTCTGCAGGCGCAGCGTATCCAAAATTTGTGAGAACCTCTTCCGATACATGGCTTTTTTATAATAGATCCAATATGGGAATTTCGGACAACACAATCGATTCCAGCTTAATGGAATGGAGAAATTTATCCGGCACTCCTACTCAGATCAGAAGGGACACAACTCCGAACGGTTGTAACCCAAGCGGTACAGGATTCCAAACCTATGTGCCTTCTCCCGGAAATATAGGCTCAAGAATTTTGTTGGGTTATGATCTAAGATGTACCCAAAGCGGTTCCTCATTCTTTGACGTATACCATGGACCTTTGAACTCTAGTAGCGGAACATTCGGAACAGTTACGAACTATTCGGGGACCACTCTTGGATTAAACTTTACAATGGGCAGTTCCACAACTTGTAGAACTACCAGATGTTACACTAGCGCAGGTGCCTTGGGGGACGGGATGTATATTTTCGATCCTAATTTTGACGGAAGCACTCACACGTTCTATTCGATCAAACTCTCTTCTCCTGGAAGTTCTGTGGATTTTCCAGTCCAAACTTCCATTCAGTAAACTTTAACCGGACCCTAGTTAAGAAAAATGAAATATTATTCTTACAGGGTCCTTTTTTTTCTTCTTTTACTTTTATCAAATATTTATTGTTATAAGCCTCCTCAAGCATCCACACTTTTAGATCTTTTCAGTCTAAAAACCGATCTGGATGCGTTCAATACTCCGATCAAAGTTTTTGTACAAGTTTCCGGTTTAAGTTCAGGAACACTTACCGTTTCCAATCATATGGGAGAGACATTGTCGTTCCCTTCAAATGGGACACAACAATTCCCTACTCTGGTCAAAATGAGCGACCAATATTCAGTTTCTATAATAGGCATTTCAGGAGCCTCTTCCCAGCAAGAATGTAAGATCAGCAACCCGGATGGACCGATTATATATCCAAGAACCGTGATCTATATCAGCTGTGGGAAAATATTCTACGATCTATCCGTCAAAGTAATCGGTTTGGATCCATCTATTTCAGGCACCAGTCCTTTAGTTTTGCAAAATATGTCGGACAAGATTACCTTTACTGCGGACGGAGCAAAAACATTTGCTCATAAGGTTGGAGATTCTGCGAATTATTCCGTTAGTTTTATATCTATTCCGACAGGCCATACTTGTCATTTTATTCCGAACGGTTCCGGAACCGGGACCATGTCCGGAGCTCCGCTCACATTACTCTTGGATTGTATTTCCGTTTTGGAAATTTTTCCTAAGTCCAAGATACTTACTCCGAATGGAAAGGTTTCTATCAGACTTTCCTTTCATGGAGTGGACCCGGGAAGTTGCAGTCTCGATCCGATTATTATCGCGGGAAAAAACAATGTGGCTTCTCTAACAAATCCGCCAAGCATCACTTATCCTTCCGCACCGGACGATCATACGATCGTGATCACTCCTAATTCCCCCGACAAATGGGGGCCTCCCGGAAATTCATTCTTTGAATTAATCGGTTGTACTGCCAAAAGTTTGCCCATCCAAAATGGAAATCCGATCCATTACGATTTTATAACATCTTCCAATATTCGTTTGGTGGATGAAGGTAATGGAATAGACGATCCAGGATGTGGAACAGGTTTCGGGCCTAGTGCTTTCTGCAAAAGTATAGAAAAAGGAGTCCAAGAATGCGATTTAAGCGGATCCGTTTGTTCCGTATTCGTATCGGAAGGAAGTTATACTCCGGCCTCTCAGATTTTTTTAGGAGGGACCACTTCCCTAATCGGAGGTTTCGCTTCCGGTTTTCCAGATCTGGATTCAGATCCAAGTATTCATCCTACAAGAATTGTAGACGATACACTCTCCAGTTGTGGGACTTCCTTCGCAAATTTCTGCAATGCTATTTTGATCTCTACTACTTCTTTAAACTTACCTAGTACAAATCTTTCCGTAATCGGATTTCAAATACAAATGAACCTAATAGGAGATTATTCTACCGGGATCCAAGTTTTAAATTCCAGGACAAATCTAGGACAGATCATCATCTCTAAAAATATGATTTTCGGAAGCGAAACAAATTCCAACGGTTTCGGGATCCGCACAGGATTACTCCTCAATCAATCGGACAATGTAATAATAACTGAAAATTGGTTGAGAGGCGGTTCCGGAAGATCTCATTCCATTGGAGCAATGTTAGAAGGATCCGGCGCATTTGACCAACCTATCATACTTTCCAGAAATATCTTAGATGGACTGGTGAGTATAGAACCGGCAGGATTCAGCGCAGGTCTTTGGATAGAAACGGGGAATTTTGAAGGAGTGATCGTATCAGAAAATAAAATCAATGCGTACCAATATCTAAATCCGGGATTGGTTTCAGAAACTTCTTACGGGATAATTTTCACTGACGCGGCGGACTCCAGCAATATTATAAATAACGATATTTATATCGGAAACTCTCAAAATACCTCCTTAGGAAAATCGACAGGGATATTTGTTCAGGCAGGATTCGGAATTCATAGAATCCTAAATAACCAGATTTTCTCCAGAGATCAATTCTCCAATAGCGCAGGTATCAATTTTGCAACTCCTCCGGATACAAATTCCGTTATAAGAGGAAATAATTATTTCGTAAGTGTGCCGGTAGTCACGGGATTAGACCAATATATTTTCTGCGGAACCGAACTAAACCAAGAAGATTGTGCTCATCCGATCTCAGGACAATTCATCGGAAATTATTCCAATAGTTACGGTGCAGATCCTAAGTTTGCGAACACGATTGACATCGAAAAGATCTGGAATTTCAATCTTCCCGTTGGAATTCCTACATCAACAAACTCACCTTGTTCCTCTTTATATGGTGGAGTAGACCTAAGTACGATCACACTTCCGATCACTGCGATCCCTTTTATACAAACGGATTTTTATGGAAGTCCAAGAACAAATTCTGCCAGCCCATTCACTCCTTTCGGAGCCGGTTCCATTTCGATCGGTGCAATAGAATCGGATACAAATTGTTTCTGAAAACTTATACCGAAGACCAATAAATACGAGATAACCTGACCGGATTTAAGACTTGATAGATCCTAATTGACTCTTTCCATGGAAGTATGTCAGACATTTCGATTTACGAGATCACAGTAACACAAGTAATCAAAAACTTAGAGCACTTAAAACGATTTATCGATAAAGGCAAAAGTTTTGCCGAATCCAAAAAGATCGATATGGATATTTTATTGAATTCGAGACTCGCACCTGACCAATACAATTTTATCCGCCAAATCCAGTTAGCTTGTGATACGGCAAAATTAGGAGCGGCACGTTTAACTGGAAAACAATTCCAAACACATGAAGATACGGAAAAGACACTGGCAGAAGTGATCGAAAGGATCGATTCAGTCATCGGTATATTGAAAGGCCTGAAACCGGAAGATTATAAAGATGCTTCCGAGAATAAAATTTCTTTGCCTCGTTGGGAAGGTAAATCGTTAACCGGAAAAGAATACGCTCTGCATCATATGATCCCGAACTTCTTCTTTCATATAGTAACAGCCTACGATATTCTCAGACATAACGGAGTCGAACTGGGAAAGAAGGACTATCTGGGAGACTTCCCTTTTAAATCTTAAGATTCTGGGCGCCTGCCGTTTCACGGCACCGGACTCTCCGCTCCAATCAGCGGTCCACCGTAAACGGTGCACCGCCGGATTTCCGCTTCGATTCCTGGCGCGGGCTGCAAAATCACACAGGAACCCTGCCGAGACGTAAAATAATTTGAAATGTAGTCACTTCGACAACCCCGAACTTTTTTCCCAAAATCCTCACTTTTTTAAAACTTAGGTATTTACCTAAGTTTCTTTCTATGCTATAGTTAGGTAAGTGCCTAAGTATAGTAACAGTCTGGATAACCTGTTTCATGCTCTTGGGGACCCCACAAGAAGGTCCATCTTAGAGCGTTTGAGTATGGGCCCGGCGACAGTGGGAGAATTGGCGGAGCCGTTCAAAATGGCCCTTCCTTCCTTGATGCAACATCTAAGCGTGTTGGAAGATTCTTCTCTGGTTCGTTCCGAAAAAGTGGGTAGAGTAAGGACTTATAAACTTACCCAAGACACCATGCAAGCGGGAGAAGACTGGTTCGTTAGACAACGCACCCTCTGGGACAGAAGGCTTGATCAACTGGACAGTTACTTACTTGAAATGAAGGAGAAAGAAAATGGCAAAAACTAACTATTACCAACCGGACCCTAAAACAGATCTAGTTCTTGAGCGGATCGTAGACGTTCCTACAGAACTCGTTTGGAAAGCATGGACCACCCCGGAACATATCCTAAAATGGTTTACCCCTGCCCCTTGGAAGACTATCGATTGCGAAATTGATCTTCGTCCGGGCGGGATCTTCCGCACGACTATGTTGTCTCCGGAAGGACAAGAGTTCCCGAATAACGGTTGTTTTCTGGATATAGTCGAAAATGAAAAACTTGTATTCACTGATATTTTCGAGCCGGGTTTTAAACCTACCCCAAGCGGCGGATTTTTTACCGCGATACTTACATTAGAAAAACATGGTAATGGGACCAGGTATCAAGTCCTAGCACGTCACAAAGACGAAGAGAGCAGAAAAAGACACGAAGAAATGGGTTTCCACGAGGGTTGGAATGCTGCTCTGGACCAATTAGTAGAGCTTATGAAAGCAGTTCGTTAAGAATCGCTAATACGGACGATCATCTAAAATCGGGAATTCGCTCCTCCGGTTTTAGATGACCTTTTTATTATATTCTAATTTTCAGAGATCCCCTGCTCTTTTCTCCATTTCATAGAGTATTCTCTTTTCCAACTTCTAAAACCGAGTAACCTCGCAGTAGGAGAAATCAAAAAAGAAAGTATCTTCTGAACGGATACGGGAGGACTAGCCAAATACGTATCATCGTAATATCCTGTGACTAACATAGCTTGTAAAAAAAATGAGAAATCATTTCGAGGAGTTTCTTTCTCCGTAAAAAATCCATGGATCTGAGTGAGGAAAAGCGCCCATTTTCCGGACGGTTTCACTCTTACGATCGCATTTAATTCCAGAAAACCATGATTAAACGGTTGGTGAGTGGTTCCTTTCGGGATAGTAAAAGATTCTCCCGGTTTTAATTCGTAAGTTTTACCGTCGCATACAACAGTCAATTCTCCCTTCTTAACGATAAAGGTCTCATCGTAATTAGGATGGATATGAGGTTTTGGTATCGCACCACCAGGCTTCAAAAAAAGCTCTGCCTCCGAAAATTCCGCCGAATCCGTTTTTAAAAAGGTCACTTTTTCGGAAGCGAAATTATTTATGATCGTATCTCCCTGCATAGGATATAGATCTGAAGGTGGAGAAGGCTCGGGGAAAATCATATGATGTAATAGACTCCCCAGAAATATATAGGCAAGGATACCGTATAATAGAAGTTTAATTTGTTTCACTCTTTTCTCCGAATTTACTTATAATAAGAGATATAAAATCTCTTATTGTAAAAAATTAACATCTTCGGATCAAAAACTCAATTACCAGGAGGTAATATTATCCATTTTAGTAGGCGCAGTTGAAAACTTGATGGCAAGCTGTTTGGACCTCTCTATAAATCGTTCCATCGAAGAGTAAGTCTTTTCATCGGAAGGGATCATATAATAACAACGGATAGACGCAGAATTGATATCAAAAGGATGCCCGATTACGGTTTCCAATAAATCAAAGGATAGTATTCCTTCATATCTTAAGCGAATTTTCGGAAGTTTTTTCAGATCATTTTTTCGTATTTCAATTTTTTTATTAGAATTTTGGTCAATCACCAACTCTTCGAATGTATTACAATTACTCATCCGGTCTTGAAAGACCTCATAGTCCAACAAATAAGGTCCAAAACCATTTTCACTTAAAATAAGTTCATTACGACTCATTCCTTCTAAGGATAAACATGTTTCGTTCAATTCCGAGATAAGACAGCGCATCCCCATATTGCTTACGATGATCTTTCCATTTAGATCCACTGCACAAGCAGGGTTTGGATCTTGGCTTAAGATCATTTTTTTTAAAACTTCATTTTCGGCGTATTGTTCTACCTGAAAGGAAGATAGGTCGGAAGAAAATCCCGCCGCAGCAAACAAAATATTACGATAGGGAGAAGAAATCCCCAAAGCTTCGGTTAATTTACGGACAATCTCTCTTCCAGGTTTTGCCCTACCTGATTCCAAAAAACTAAGATGTTTAGATGAAATACCCGCATCCAAAGCCAGATCCAACTGGCTTTTCCGTTTACTATCTCTTAAAATTCTCAAGACCTTTCCGAAGGAATTGAACATATTATTTCCCCTATTACGATATAGTTCGGTTAGATCCATATCTTGGGAGATTTAATGAGAGAATATTCTATTCGGAAAGTTCAGAACAAACATTACACTTTCAGGAATAGGATACGTAAAAAACCTTTCAGGTCTTTATTATATTCTAGAATGCAATCTTATACGTTGCGTGACATCGAACACAATTTTGAGTGAGTTTATCCAATTCTTTCAGGATAATTTTAGGTTCTTTCTTTTGTCTTAGATCTTCCGCGATCTTATCGAATTGGGCGTGAGTTCCGAATCCTAGTTGTTTGAATTCGATGGGTAATTTCAAAAGGATCGTCTTTTCTTCATCTTCCAATTTTTTTACCATACCCATTCCGCTGGCAGAGGCAGCCAATTCCGCTTTTTTATAATCGTCGTCGGCTAATGCGGCGACAATACCGTTCACGGATGTAAGTAATCCCCTCATCTCCGTTAAGACTAAATTTTTCTCCTGCGGATTCAAATGAATTGCGGTCCTTCCGTCTATCGATTCGGATACATTTCCGGAAAAGAAAAAATACAGGAAAACGGAAGCAGAGATCGCCCATAACACCAAAGAAATCAATCCTAAGGGAATTTTTTTCACAATTTACTCCATGCTAATAAAATAATATTTAAATAATATAATTTCCATTTTTACATCTTTATCGCACAAGCTTGATAAAAAAATCAGTCAAAGCTTCCGGTAATTCTTTGGGATTCGGCAAGATCCTATAAGATTCCTTTCCAAGCATTGCGGGAAGATATTGTTTCGCACTTTTATCTATTGCAAGTGCGAAAACTCCTACATTAGATCTCTCACATTCGTTGATCGCCTTCTTCACATCTTCAATTCCATATTTCCCTTCATAACGATCGTAATCGTTCGGTTTTCCGTCCGTCAAAAGAAGGATCCAACGCTTCTGGCTTTTTTCTTTTTGGATCAAAGAGAGAGAATGACGGATAGCAGGACCTATCCTAGTGTATCCTTTTGCTTCCATAAGTCCGATCCGGTCTCTGGATCTTTCCCATGGTTCATCAAAACTTTTTATATTAGAATAATCGCAATGATTTCTAGTATTGGAATAAAACGAATCTATCCTAAAACGGTCCCCAAATTCAGCGCAAATTTGTCCGAATAATACAAGGGATGCTTTTTCCACATCCAAGATCCGCTGATTGTTCACATAAGAATCAGTAGATAGACTCATATCCGCAAGTAAAAGTATGGAAACTTCTCTAAGTCTATTTCTATCCGACAAATACACATTTTCGGTAGGAGTTTGTCCGCAGTAAAGGTCCGAAAAATACTGTAAAGCCGCATCCAGATCTAAGTCTTCTCCATAAGCCTGTCTTTTCAGAGAAGTTTTAAGATTAAAAAAACGATTCATTCTTGATCTGAGTGAATTTAAGACACTATGGTTCTCGTGAAAGATCTTTTGGGCGAATCCATGATCTCCGTCAGGAAATATTTTAGGAAAGACCTTACAATGATCCTTTCTATATTTCCTTTTTTTAAAGTCCCATTCATCATACGAGATCGGATTTTCGCCCGAACGATCACTCTCCACTTCTCCAGCAAATAATCCCGAGAAAAAATCGGTCCTAAAAATGGAATGTGTAGGCTCGTTGGAACGAACAGTTTGCCTAAGATCCAGTTCTCTGATAGCTTCTTCTTGTTCCGATAAGTTATCCGATCCGTCAAAATCCCGCCAATTTCCTTGGAATTCTTCTGCAGTTTCCACCTTTTCGAATTGGTGCATCAAAGTGTAATCTTCTTGTGCTTTGAGATCCGCTTGGATCACTTCAATCCTTTCCCGAGGAAGGCCTTCCAATTCGGTCTCGATCTTATCATTTTCGGATTTTTGAGAAAGTAATTCCTGAGAAGAGACCCGATTTTCCATTTCCGAACCGGAAGAAGACATCCAAACCCCGTACAACAAGGAAAGATCTTCGGGAACATTCTTATTCTTTAATATGGATCTCTGATAGACCCGTTCCACGTTTTCCACAGATCCGAAGAGAGATATTGCTTCAGGGAATTTAGTCTGTAAACTCAAGAGTACCCGAGGATAGGTTTCCGCTGCCGCTTTCAAGGATTCGTTCCTACTTCTATTTTCTCCTTTTTTCCAATGAAACCCTAACCTTCTTTGCTCGGAAATATAAAGAATCCTGAATATATAAAATTGAAGATTAGAGAATGTATCCGGACCATGAGAATAGGATTGTGGTAAAAAGTAGACCCGGTCTTGGAATCCTCCTTCTTTTTCCGCGGGAAATATCTCTATATTTTCTCCGGTCAAAGACTTGGCCAGGATCGAAAGCCTTGGCTTAAGTTCGGAGAGCTTTGCTATTTTAGCTTCCGAGAATGGCTCTTTTTCGGAAGAAAAGATCTCTCTGACGGTGTTATAACTTTTTTTGAATATGAATTCTTCCCAACCCATATCAGATCATCAAAGATACTAGATCTTTTAATGAATGGATCGTATCCGGATCGTCGCTCAAAGGTTGGACTATGGCTACTTCACAGGATAAACGAGAAGGCAAACCTGTAGAGATCAATTTTGCGGCATCCACGAGTAGACGCGTGGAACATGATTCCAATAAACCCAATTCGGTAAGATTTCGGATCTTTTCCGCAAGTTTCACGAGCTTAGAAGAAACGGAAGAAGAAATTCCGGTCTCATTACTCAATATTTCCGCTTCCGTTTCCTTATCGGGATAATCAAACTGGATGGATATAAATCTCTGTCTTGTAGAAGGTTTTAATTCCTTCCAACCTCTCTGGTAACCTGGATTATAAGAAGCTACTAAAACGAAAGAATCAGGGGCTTTCAAATTTTCATTTTTTCTATCTATAAAAATTTCCCTTCTGTGGTCCGTCAAAGGATGGATAGAAACGATTGTATCTGGCCTTGCTTCGGCTATTTCATCTATATATAATATTCCGCCCGATCGAACACTTCTGGTCAAAGGCCCGTCCTGCCAAACCGTTTCAGAACCTTGGATCAAAAACCTTCCGAGTAGATCCACTGCAGAAGTCTCCTCATGACAAGATACGCTTGTCATGGGAAGACCTAATTTAGAGGCCATAAATTCCACAAACCTGGTTTTACCACAGCCGGTAGGTCCCTTGAGTAAAATAGGCAGCTTATTCTTATAAGCGTGTTCGAATATTTCTATTTCTTGGCCTATCGGCTTATAATATGGGACTCCGGCCTCAGCTAACATTCCATTTTTATCATCTGTTTTAGGATCTACGGGCAAGAGAAATATCTCCGGAAGCCTGTTCCGCTCCTAAGGCCTCATCCGTAGGAGTTCCAAAACGTATGAAGTTAATAATGAATGCAATGATCCCCGAAGTAAACACAAGTGCTGCAAGAACCAAACCTAAGAAGTGAACTTGGATCTCCTTTTGAACGGTCAAAAAGTCCAATCCGAGTTTTCTTTCCAAGTAAACCTGCGCTATACCTGCTACGGCAAACGCTCCTGTCATTCCCAACATTCCAATATTGGAAGCCCAGAATGCAAAAAGTCCCGTCGGATTATTCCAAAGTTTTCTTCCGGTAAGTAAAGGCATCGCATAAGTTAAGATCGCAAACACGATCATTGCATACGCTCCCCAAAATGCAAGGTGACCGTGCATCGCAGTGATCAAAGTCCCATGAGTGTATAAATTCACTTGAGGAAGAGTATGAGCAAATCCTAAGAACCCCGCTCCCACAAAAGACATGACCGCACTTCCGATCGTCCAGAAAAGAGCGATCGTATTGGGATGGTTTCTACCACTTTTTCGATACATGGAAATTGCGAACATTGCCATCGCGAGAAATGCAAGAGGCTCCAACATGGAGAAAAATCCACCTACCCATTTCCAATATTCAGGAACTCCAATATAGTAATAATGGTGGCCTGTCCCTAAAATTCCGGATAAAAAAGTCAATCCTACAATAATATAGAGCCACTTTTCTATGACTTCACGGTCCACACCGGTGAGTTTAATGAGAAGGAAGGAAAGAATACCTCCCATGATCAATTCCCAAACGCCTTCCACCCAAAGATGGACAACCCACCAACGGAAATAAGAGTCCACTGTTTGGCTATTGAACTGGATCATTCCCGGAAGGTATAAAAGCGCGGCGGAAAAAAGACCGAAATATAGAACCAAAGCGGTTGTAGTGTATCTTTTCCCTTTCCAGACAGTCATTCCTATATTAAAAAGGAATAATAGAACGTTGACCACTACCAGGTAATCCAAAGGACGAGGGATCTCTAAAAACTTTCTCCCTTCCCAAAAATTCAGGTGGAATCCTATGATGGATACCACTCCCACCAAGATGAGCGATATCAGCTGAATATAAGCGAGTTTTTCCGAATAGATCTCTCTATCGGATTCGTCGGGAATAATATAGTGCGCGGCGCCCATAAATCCTGTAAGAAGCCAAACCACCAATAAATTCGTATGAGTTGCTCTGGCGGCGTTGAATGGTATCCAATCATGCAAACCATCGAATCCCATTCGGGCGAATCCCATCACGAATCCGTAAATTATTTGTAAGGACAATAAGAGCATGCAGGTGGCAAAAAACCAATATGCAATTTTTTGAGATTTATACTTCATAAAGAAACCGTTATATTCTAATCCTATTTGTTTATTTCAACTGAGAAAGATAAGAGGACAGATCCTTGATCTCGCTTTCGCTAAGCGGAAGTTTAGGCATCGCAGTACCCGGCTTGACCTTTTGCGGATCTTTTAGCCAATTTTGTAGATATGCGATATCGTATTTTTTTCCGACGGAATCCAACGCGGGCCCCACATTTCCTCCCGAACCGGCAACAGAATGACATGCGGTGCAGATCTGTTTAAACTTTTCGGGCTGAGCGACTGCGGCGGACTCCGCATTTACAAGTTGAGTGGAAGATTTATATTCCGGCTTAGGAGGAAAACCTTTTAGATCCAACTCTCCATTCCATTTCAAGAATGCGATGATATCCGAGATCTCAGATTCCGAAAAATCGTATTTTACCATTTTTCTTTCTCCGGGATACATTGCCTGCGGATCCTTCAGAAAAACCCGGATCCATTCAGGACCTCTTCTTTCGTACACCTTGGTCAATTCAGGCGCATAATATGCTCCTTCTCCCAAGATCGTATGACATCCCATACAATTATTCTTTTCCCAAAGCTCTTTGCCTCGGATAACTTCTTCACTTAAAGTTTTAGAAGAAGGAGAAGAATAAACATACTTTAAAGAATCGTAAGTAAGTAATAGGAAAACTGCGGAGAATAAAAAAGTCCCGACCAGGAAAAATAATTTCGCCTGAAATTTTGTAAGCATACCCTCTTCCTTATCTTAAAAAAAACGCGAGCTCGCGCAAAACAGTGATTTAGAAATCGGGAGACATTTTGGCTGATTGTTTTAAAAATATCCTTGATGTAGATCAAGAATATTAAGAAAATTTGGCAATCTTTTGACTTGAATTATTCCAAAAAGTGAACATAAAACGTGTTATGGATAAAATGTTAAGCGTTCAAACAAGCGATCATTGGTCTGAGATCCAAGGAGAATTTGCAAACGAACTCTCATCGATTGGTATTCCAAAAAAAATCCTAAAAGGAGAAGTCGTTTTTGGAGAAAGAGATCCTTACGATGGATTTTTCGAGATCATATCAGGTATTTTTAAAGTATATTCCCTATCTCAGGACGGAAAAGAAGCCATTTTAAAAGTATTTTATCCGGGAGAATTGATTGCTTCCCATCCGATCTTTCAGCCGCAAGAACCTTGTTTTTATCCTGCATTCTGCGAAGCGCTAAAAGACGGAGAATTGATGTATTATCCGAAAAGGGAATTTACATCCTTTTTATTCGAAAATACCAAAGCGCTTTATTTATTTTCAGCGGTTACTATCCAACACCTGAACTATTTCAGAAAAAAATTAGTGGAGAATCTACATCTCTCCGTAAAGGAAAGGATCTTAAATTTTTTGAAAGAATGCGGAGCCTCTCAAAAATCCATCACACTTCCGATCACCAAAAATCAATTAGCGTCATTAATTGGGACCACTCCCGAATCGGTCAGTCGGGCTTTCAGATCTCTGCTAGACGAATGTATTCTAGAAGAAAAAAATTCTAATTATCGAATAATCAAAGAAAATACATCCAACCAGACCAATGAATATCCCTCATTAAGACAATGACCTTCGGTTATAATGACCATTTTTTAAGCTTGACCCTAATATAGTGCATACACACCATCAGTTTAGAATACATGAAAAATAAACCTTCCTCTTCCGAACTCAAAAAAATAGGATTATCCTGTCTAAACGTAAGTTTAAGAAGAACCGCAAGATTAGTTACTTCCTATTATGATTCGATTCTCAAACCTTCCGGGCTTAGGATCACACAATTCAGCATTTTAGTCGGAATAGGATACGAAGAAGAATGTAGCATAACGGATCTTTCCAGGCTCACTGATATTGACAGAACCACCTTACAAAGAAGTTTAGAGATCTTAAAACGGGACGGCTTGATCCGGATCGAAAAAAAAGAAGCAGGAAATATAAGGAACCTTTCCCTCACAAAAAAGGGAGAATCCAAATTAGCGGACGCTATCTTACTTTGGGAAGACGCACAGAGCGAACTTACTAAATCTTTAGGAAAATCTAAATTCCAGGAAACCTTAAGGGTCCTTTCTGAAGTAAGAAAAATCCCCGTATTAGAAACCCAAAATCAGGTCTAATAAACATGCGGAGTTCGTAGGTTTTCAGCAATCATATAGTGTATATACATCATATAAGGAGACAAAATGGTAGTCTTGATAGACGGGGCAAGGACCCCTTTCGGAAAATTCGGAGGAGGATTAAAGGACTATAGTTCCTCCGACTTGGCGGTAATCACAGCTAAAGAAACAGTTCGTAAGATAGGTATAGATCCGTTAAAGATCGAAGAATCCATTTATGGAAATGTAATACAGGACGATAAGGACTCGGCCTATCTTGCGAGACATATATCTCTGAGGTCAGGACTATCCGAAAAGTCCAGTGCACTTACCGTAAATAGGTTATGCGGTTCCGGGCTTGAAAGTATCCTTATAGGCGCTAGAAAAATCCTCTCCAAAGAAAACGATCTAATCCTTGCCGGCGGGACCGAATCCATGAGCAATGCACCCTTCGTATTAAAGGGGGCCAGATGGGGAAATAAGTATGGAGATACGATCGCGGAAGATAGATTGGCACAAAGCCTTACGGATTGTTTTGCGGATCTGACTATGGGAATGACTGCGGAAAATATCTCTCGACATTTCAAAATTTCCAGATCGGAACAAGACGAATGGGCCGGAATTTCACAAGTAAGAGCGGAGAATGCAACAAAGAACGGGGCCTTCTCCTCCGAAATGATCCCCGTTCAAACAGGAGGTAAAAAATCGATCTTATTAGACAAAGACGAACAGATAAGAGGAGAAGAATGTTTACCTCAATTAAAAAATCTGCCTACTGCATTCTTAAAAGATGGGACCGTCACAGCAGGAAATGCTTCCGGGATCAATGATGGAGCAGCCTCCGTTCTACTCGCTTCAGAAGATTGGGCAAAAAGTAACGGAACAAGTCCTTTGGCTTACATATTAGGATATTCGAATATTGGTTGTGATCCCAGAATGATGGGTTTAGGTCCCGTATTCGCGATCCCTAAGGCTCTGCAAAATTCAGGATTAAGTTTAAAAGATATAAACCTATTCGAGATCAATGAGGCCTACGCTTCTCAAACTTTGGCTGTGATCTCTAATTTGGGATTAGATCCTGAAAAAACGAATGTTAACGGAGGAGCGATCGCAATAGGTCATCCGCTCGGAGCCAGTGGAACCAGAGTGACCTTGGCATTGGCTTACGAGCTCAAACGTAGAGATCTTAGATACGGCGTAGCCTCTCTTTGTATAGGAGGAGGACAAGGGATTGCAATCGTATTAGAAAATTACGATAGAAGAAAATAGCCCGCTTTCGATCGGAGAGATCCTAAATTAAAAGGAAACGGGTAGTTTAAGCCTTCCTTTTAATTTCTCGATCTCTTCCGATTTTTTTTCAGCAGACCAATTCCATTCTTTTCCTGCGATCTCAACCGCTTTGGCGAGCACCTCGTCGGATGGAAGTCCGACAGTTCCAAGACCGGTTCGTCTTAGGAAAATATCCTGCAAATTCATTGCCATTTCGAAACGAATTGCATATAGGACTTGGGCCGCTAATTCGCCATCCTCGTCCAATATTTCAGACAATTGTGCAGAAGAATCCGCCAATTGCAGAACTTCCTCGTATTCGGTCCCGTAATGACGGACTAGATATTCTATCGTTTTTTTAGAAGTATCAGGATGAGAGATTTTAGCATTTTCTAAATAAGATTCTATATTAGGAATTTCGCATCCTTTTAGGAATTTTTTCTCGGAAATACCCGGTCCCGTTTTTTTATTGGATTTTTTCCGGATAAGCCGGAATATTTTCCTCGCAAAGTGACGGCTAGTGGTGTATTTTCCACCCACCGCACTGATCAACCCTTCTATTCCTTCTTCAGAATGGTCTTGCAATTCGGATTTTCTGGATGCTGAATACGTTTCCTTTTCTTCTCCTCCGGTTTCCGCAAGAGGCCTAAGTCCACCGTAAGCATATTCAATATCTTTCAACTCTAATTTTTCGGAAAGTAAACCGGATGAGTTGATATATTCCAAGAATTCCAAAATACTTTCCGGAGAGAGTTTCCAATCTTCCACAGAACCGTAATATGCCTTTTCAGTAGGGCCGATCATATTCTTCCCTCTCCAAGGAGCGAAACTAAAATGCCCTTTTTTACCTACGTGAAGCACCATTGTATCGAAGTATTTCTTTGTGATCAGATAAATCCCTTCGGATCTTTTTTTAGGAACGGGAACTTTTATCCTTCCGGTTCCGTTCAAAATATCCTGACTCCACGGCCCTGAAGCATTCACGACCACCGAGGCTCTTAATTTTACGTTTTTATTATAAATAGTGTCTTTGACTAAGGCTCCGATTACACGGTTTCCTTCGAAGAGCAATTCTTCCGTCTTTGTATAATTGGAAACGGAAGCGCCCTCTTGGACCGCCGATTTTAGAAATGCCAAAGTTAACCTTTCGGGACATGGCATGATACAATCATAGAAGTAGATTGCGGAGTCCATGTTCAAACCGCGACTTCGGATTTCCTCTTTAGAAAGTATTTTATGAGCAGGGATATTTTTAGATCTATCCCAAGTCCAATTCCTATCGAAAGAAAGTAAATCGTATACGAATAGACCGATCCTTTCCAAAAGGCCGGGATTTGGGAGTATCATCGGAAAAGGATAGACTAGATTTGGAGCAATATTGGATAAGATCCTTCTTTCTTTTAACGCTTCTCTGACTAAAGATAGATCAAAACGTTTTAAATATCTTAAACCGCCATGGATCAGTTTTCCGGTGGCAGATGATGTTGCTCCGCCAAAATCCTCTTTTTCTACCAAGGCAACCGAAAGTCCCCTGCTCGCCACCTCATATGCCAAGGAAGAGCCTGTAATCCCCCCGCCTATGATCAATACATCAAAGTAAGTCTCATCGCCTACTTTTTCGATAAAACGTTCCAATTTTTGGGAGCTCATTTACCTTCCTTTGAAATAGAAATGATCTCCCTGATCTCTTTTTGTAGCGCGGACCTTTCACTTTCTATATTCCAAAGTCCTAAACGAAAAATTAATATTGGGAGCCTCCATTTTTCCACTTCCTTCCAATCCATTCCCGAAACGGAAAGATATCTTTTTAAATATCCTTTTAAAATGAACTTTCGAACCAGAGTATAAAATAAAACTTTCAAAAATGGAGTTCCTGGCCAAAGCTCAGCATCTTGGAATAGAAAAACTGTAGAAGCGACATCCGCTGCAGCGTCGCCTTTCAAAGCAGTCATCCAATCTATGATCACGAAAGAATCCTTGGTTACGACCACATTTTCGGGATGAAAATCCAGATGTAGAACTGAGGAGCCTTCCGGTAAATTTTCTATAAATTGTTTTGCGATCTTCTTTTCTTCTTTACTCAAAAAAGAAAGCGGTTCTTTAGAAAGGACTTTAATCGCTTCGGATCTGACATCCTTCAGCTTTTTGGTTTGTTTATTATGTAGATCGAGATGAAGGTCTGCGAGTATTTTGGAAAGACTAAAAATAGCTAGAGGTCTTTTGTCAGGAAGTTTAGTAAGGGAAATCCCCTCCAGTCTATCAAAGATTAGTCCATGTCTATCATCGATCTTAATCTTCTCATAACATTTCATGGAAGTAGCGCCTGCAGAAAATGCGATTACGGAATTAGAATATTCCGTATCCACCTCAGAGGTCGGGAATTCTTTAAAAAAAAGTTTTAGGATCTTATTCGGTCCGTATTCCGAAATTTCGGCGGATCTACCTATCGCGAGTGAATTTCCAGGACTTGGTCGTTTTGTTTTTTTAGCGGGCATGATTTTTTTCTCTAAACTTGAGCAAAACTGATTCTATACTGATACATGCACGAGCAAGAAGTAATTTCTGAATTCCGTAATCTTATATAGGACTGGAACGGGTTCTTAAATAAGTTTGATACCGAATTTTTCAAGAACGTAATTGAAAGAAATAAAAAGTAAAACAGTCAATAATACACAGACACCAAGTGCGAACCAAAAACCGAATGCGGAATACAATCTAGGAAATGCTAAAAACATTGGTAAAGTGGGGATCACAAACCAAAAAGTATAATATGCATGATTGGAGATCTTTTCTGGATCCGTCTTTTCAAACTGCAGCCAAAGCAACGTAAGAATGGTAACCAAAGGAAGAGAAGCGATCAAGGCTCCTAGACGGTCGTTCCTGCGGGCGACCTCAGAGATCAGAACCACCAAAGCGGAAGTCACTGCGTATTTAAATATAAGATATAACATTGGATCTCAGAAATTATAAAGTAATAATTTAAAGATCCGATAAAAGTATACAAGTTAAAAAATGGAGTATTACTTTTTACTTTTTCGACTGATCCCCAAAACGGAAATATCATCTTGTTTAGGAGATCCTGCAAGGAATTCATCCAACTTTTTTAATATTTGATCGATCCCTTCGCTTATCGGAATTCCCTTTAGATTTCCTACGATCGCCTCTACTCTTTTTTCTCCGAATTCCTCTTTATTAGAGTTCCATTGTTCAAAAAGACCGTCCGTAAAAAGTATTAATTTAGAATCCTGAGCGAATTCTATCTCATTAGACGTATATTTAGTATTCGGAATCACGCCCATGATCCTTCCGGTTTTTTCCAAAGAGTGGATCTCCTGACCTTGTATTAAATACTGGGGCACATGGCCTGCGGAGGAATATCTGATCAAATTTAGGTTTGTGTCGATATCGACTACGATACAAGTAAAGAATTGATTCAAATTTTTGAATGTATGCAGGAATTCATTGTTTAAGTGATATAAAATTTCGGTAACACTATATATCCCACGTTTTAAGGATTCATAAATCGCTTTGATTGCCATGGTCAACAGAGCCGCTTGCACTCCATGTCCGGTAGCATCCGCAAGGAACACTCGAGTTAATCCGGGGCGAAGTTCCATTATATCAAAAAAATCCCCTCCTACTTCCGTAAGAGGAAGATATCTTACGGTAATTTCTAGATCTCCTGTGAGCTTATCTTCCTGTGAAATTATACCGGATTGGATCTTTCTAGCAGTTGATAGATCGCTCTGGAGTAAACTCAAATTATGCTCCAACTCTACCGCTAAAGTTTCCTTTTCCTTAATATTAGTTCTGATCTTATCCAACACCAAGTTATATCTTTCTGCGATCTGCCCTACTTCCGTAAACGGTTCTATCGAAAGATCTTGGCTTAGATCCCCTGTCCGTTTCTGGTATTCCATTTCCATAAATAGATCTATAAGTTCGGTAGTGGCTCTATGTTCCGTATAATTCAAGCCTTGGTATTCGTTTTGAGGAGAAACTCTTAGGCTATAAAAACGATGTATAATATAAAGAAGAGGATAACTTATTCCAAAAGAAAGGACCGCGCAGGATAACACTCCTAATAACTGCACAAGGATTTGAGTAATTCTGTCTAATCCTGTGCCTAACATAGAAAGATCCCCGAAAAAACCCACCGCCAAAGTACCCCAGATCCCGGACACAAGATGAACCGGAATAGCTCCTACAGCGTCATCCAGCTTTAATTTATCCAGCAGGACTCCTGCTTCGAACATTAAAATTCCTGCAACTAATCCGATCAAAAGAGATTCGATGGAATTGACCGCGTTGCATGGAGCAGTGATTGCCACAAGCCCTGCCAAGGTACCGTTTAAAGGTAAAGTAGCTTCTGCATATTTTAAACGGATCCAGCCATATATCAAACTGGAAGCCATTCCACCGGAAGCTGCAAACATAGTATTTGTGATAATCTTTGGAACTTCGGAAGTGAAGGCAAGGGTGCTTCCCCCATTAAACCCGATCCAACCAAACCAGAGGATCAATGTTCCAAGCATCGCAAGAGGTAAATTATGCCCAGTGATCTTTCGGACCGACCCGTCCTTACCGTATTTTCCGGTTCGATTTCCAATAAGTATCATCGCGGAAAGTCCTACCCATCCTCCTACACTATGAACCGCAGTGGATCCCGCAAAATCCATAAAGCCGAGATGAGCAAGCCAACCTGTAAATTGATCCCAATCTTGGAGATCCCTTCCCCATACCCAGTGACCGAAAATCGGATAGATCAAAGAAGAAATAATGGCAGTAACGATGATATAGGCGCCGAATTTCATTCTTTCGGCAACTGCACCAGAAACGATAGTCGCAGCTGTTCCGCAGAACATGAGTTGGAATAAAAAGAAAACCGAAGTTTCAGGACTTGTTTTTGAAAAATCAGGAAAAAACATATCTTTTCCGATCAAACCATTATAGGTTGTGCCGAACATAAGTCCGAATCCGATAGAATAGAAAACGAGAGTAGCAATTCCAAAATCCGTAATATTTTTGATCGCTACGTTAATCGAGTTCTTTGTCCTGGTAAGGCCGGATTCTAAACATAAAAATCCGGCCTGCATGAAGAACACCAATCCGGAAGAAAGAATGATCCATAGGATATCAAAACTCGTTTTATGCATCTAATTTCTTATTTCAGAAAATGATAAGCGAATTGGCAAGAATAGTTTATCTTTACTTGTCTTTAATAGAATAATACTCCTTAAGTGATGTTACTTTGCAGGCTAACGTTCCTATCCGGCGGTTTTATTTACTAGCCTCTATGATCCGGATTAGATCGTATTCGACTTCCTTTGCCTCTTGCGCCAGAATTTTGGAATCGGACAAGGTCCGTAAAAGAGGTTCCGGTCTAATCATACCGATCTTGGTCTTTCCATGATCTGTATACACGGAGATCCTGCAAGGTAGTGCAAAATTCATTTCCATATCTTCGCTCAACACTTTACTAGCGCGAACTGGATTGCAAACTTCGAAAATCCTACATTCTTCCGGAAATTCGACCCCTTTCTTTTTCATCGTTTCCTTAAGGTCATGGATATGCAGTACTCCGTATTTTGCTTCTGCTACATTCTTTTCCAGATCCGAGGATGCTTGCTCTACACTTTTTTCCGATTCAACGATGTATTTCATTAGTTCTTCTCCCCTTTTTGCCAACTTATTCGGCTCTTTCTCTTAGACTACTCAAAAGGTAATAATACCCCATGGGGTATATAGTATATTGTATTTTTGAATTATTTTTCGGAATTTTCACTATACGGGATCATGATTTTTCAACCTCCATATCCGTTGTACGTATTCCGAAACGGTCCGATCGGAAGAAAAATTTCCGGCCCTTGCAGCGTTTATTATCGTACGCCTTGTCCAATCTTCCGAATTTAAGTAGTCCGTTGAAATTCTATCTTGCACGTTTATGTAAGAATGAAAGTCCGCGAGTAAAAAGTAAGAATCTCCTCGTAAGAGAAGTTCGTCTACGAGATCCTTAAAAAGTTCTTTGGCTTCCTTTAGAAAAAAACCCTTTCTTACGGCGTTTAGTACGTCCATGATTGCAGGGTCCCTATTCGCAATAGAAGTGGGATCGTAGCCGGACCTTCTGAGTTCTTTTAATTGATCCACGGTATTTCCGAAGGCATAGATATTCTCATCCTTCACACTCTCTATAATTTCCACGTTTGCCCCATCCAAAGTACATACCGTAAGGGCTCCGTTCAGCATGAATTTCATGTTTCCTGTTCCGGAGGCCTCCGTTCCCGGACAGGATATCTGTTCGGACAAATCCGCTGCCGGAATAATTTTTTCCGCTAGACCGACATTAAAGTTAGGAAGAAACACCACTTTCAAATGCCGATTCACTTTCGGATCCGAATTCACGATATTTCCCACAGAATGAATTAGTTTGATGATCAGTTTTGCCTTTCTGTATCCCGGAGCCGCTTTGCCGGAAAAGAAGACAGTACGAGGAGTATAAGAAACGGAAGGATTTTCTTTAATTTTTTGGTAATCGTATACGATCCGTAAAACGTTTAATAATTGTCGTTTATATTCATGTATCCGTTTGATCTGTACATCGAATATGGAATTCGGATCGACCCTTATACCCAAATTATTGTAAGTAAAATTAGAAAGAAATTCCTTATTTTCTTGTTTGATCTTACTCCATTCCCTTCTAAATCCTTTGTCTTCCGAATACTCTTCCAGATCGGATATATTTGAAAGATCGTTTTGCCAACTATCTCCGATCTTATGAGTAATTAAATCCGAAAGTTTTGGGTTTGCGGTAAGAAGCCAGCGTCTATGCGCGACTCCATTAGTTATATTGTGGAACTTTTGAGGAAACAGAGCATAGAATTCCGGAAATATACTAGTCTTCAAAATTTCGGTGTGAAGCTTAGCGACCCCGTTCACACTTTTGGATGCCACCACAGCTAAATGTGACATCCTGATCCTTTTCGGACTTCCTTCCTCTATAATGGATACCTTTCGCACAATGTCCTCGGAAACTCTCTCCTTTCTGAGCTCCTGCAGAAAATTGAAATTGATCTCATAGATTATTTGTAGATGTCTAGGTAGCACGTTCTCCATCAAATCCACAGACCAAGTTTCCAAAGCTTCCGGCATGATCGTATGATTTGTGTATGCAAAACATTTAGTCGTGTAGTCCCAGGCCTGCCCCCAAGGCAAGGAATATCCGTCCACCAACAAACGCATAAACTCAGGAATTGCCAAGGTAGGATGAGTGTCGTTTAAATGAAAAATCATCCTACGCGGAAGACTCTCCCATTTCAATCCCTCTTCCGAAATGAATTGCGCCAGTGCGTCCTGTAAAGTTGCGCTTACCAGAAAATATTCCTGTTTTAATCTTAGCTCCCTTCCTTGTTCTATGGCGTCGTTAGGATATAGTACCTTCGAAATATTCTCCGATTTTTGTTTGTCTTCGATTGCCCTTAAATAATCCCCGTGGTTGAAATAATCCAGATTGAATTCCCTACTCGATTTGGCCTTCCAAAGCCTGAGATTGGTCACCGTATTCGTCTTAAATCCAGGGATGAACACGTCATACGCTTCTGCAAGTACCACTTCTTTGGGATCCCAGATACAAAACGAACAACCCTTATGATCGATATCCGTTTTAGTTTGTCCGTAAAACTGGACAGGATATACAAGATCCATTCTTGCTATCTCCCAAGGATTATCCTGATTCAGCCAGTTTTCAGGATATTCTCTCTGGAAACCGTTACGGATCTCTTGCCTAAAAATTCCATACTCATAACGGATCCCGGCAGCCTGAGCAGGAAAATTCAAGGTAGCAAGTGAATCTAAAAAACAAGCAGCAAGTCTTCCTAAACCCCCATTCCCCAAAGCGGCGTCCGGTTCGTTTTCGGCAACTTCCGAAAGTTCATATCCTATATTCTGTAAGGCTTTTTCGGCAACTCCCATCATTTGGAGATTGGCCAAATTCGTTTTTAATAATGTACCGAGAAGATATTCAATAGAAAGATAATATACTTTTCTGACTTTTTTCAATCGATACTGCTCTTGGATCTCGTTCCATCTACTGATGAGAATATCTCGTAGACTCATTGCCAAAGCACGGTAAATATCTTCTTTATAGGTGTTGTTCTTATATTTTCCGAGCTCATACTCTAGTTTTTTAACGATGGTGGAACCCAAAGAGTCCACTCCCATTTTGACATCCCGTTCAAACAGATCCAAAATTTTCCGACGTTCAGCAGTTTCCATATCCTTACACTCCTAAATTCGTAGTATCCGTGGGATATCCCCAGTATAAATCCAGTTCTTTAAGATCCTTGGAATAACGGATCTTCCAATTCGGATATTCGTCACTAGTTCCCGGAAAATTAGTCTGCTCTTCATCCATTAGAATATCATGAAGTGAAAATATGGAATATTCCGAAGAGGTCCTCTCCAAAAGTTCGAACATTCCGTTCCTTAGAGAAACTATGAAGTCCTTCCCGTTCTCTTCCTCGACAAAGATCTTTTCGTTTTTTAAAAGGTTCAAAATTTCCCTTTTTTCCTTTTCTCTACCTGATGAATACGCACGAGAAGTCTCTTCATCCCAAAGAGATGTTCTTTTTCTGAATTCGATATCGAACCCGTCCCAATATCCTTTTAAGGTAGGAAGATCGTGCGTATTGTGCACCGAAACCGACCTGGGCGGATAACGGTGGGGAGGTATAAAGCCTTCTCCGTGACGTTGTTCGAAATATAGGACTCGAAAGGAATATAACCCGAAATCCATTAGTTTTTCCTTAATTTCGGTAGGGACGTTACCCAAGTCTTCTGCTACTAAAACGCAACGTTTTCTCTGACTTTCGAGGGCAAGTATCTTCAATAAATATTCAGATGGATAAGATATATATCCACCTTTCGATCCTTGGGGGATCCAATATAGACGGAACAATCCGAGAGCATGATCTATCCTTAACATACCGTCCTCAATCATGTTGTTTCGTACCAATTGTATAAAATGCTCGAAACCGGTCTCTACCATCCGGCGAGGTATCGAAGGTGGGATTCCCCAGTTTTGTCCGGCAGGCGAAAATAAGTCCGAAGGAGCTCCCACTCGTGCGGAAGAAGCAAAATCCATGGAAAAACTTCTAACCTCCGGCCCGTTCGGATCGGACCCAACAGCCAAATCGCCAAACAAGATCAAGTTTCTCTCTTTAAAATATTCCAATACTCTATCCCACTGAACTTCGGTAATCCATGCGAGAAAGTATATAAAGTTTCTATAATCTTTCTTTTTAGAGGCCCTTTCGGTATTTTCCGATTTTATATTCGATTGTATCGACTTTCTTTCGTAAAATCGATCGGCAGACAACTTTTCCGTCCAATATGCATGGGATAAAAGCGACTCTCCTTTCTCCGAAACGAAAAGTAAAAATTCTCTCATATTTCTTTTCGCCGTCGGAGCGTTAGAAGAGATGAATTCCGAGTAAGCTCGATACAAATAGCCTAATTTGAATTCATGAACCGATTCGAAGTTAATATATTTTCCGGAGGTTTCCTTTTTATGAAATTTATCTCTCTCCGCAAAATATCTTTTCGAAGTTTCCGGAAGACTTAGATCTTTGAAAACCCAGGGTAAATGTACGTATAAATAATCCTTAAAGAACCGATTCCATGAAAAATACGGACTAAAATCCGGATTCGGAATCGGATATGGAAAATGTAAAGGATTGATAGAAAGCACTCTATATCCGGATTTGTAACAATAATTCGCCAAAGCTTGCAGATCCCGAAAATCCCCTATACCGTCATTCAATTCCGATCGGACCGCATACAACTGAACTGAAACGCCTAACTTCTTCTTCTGCTCCTGCGTGGAATAACATTTTTCCGGATGAATCACTAAAACGGAAGAAACTCCCTCAAATCTCCCAGGAACATTATGCAATGATAATTTATGATATCCTAAATCGATCGGATCTTCGATTCTTATTTTATACCTGAATCTTCGATGAGAACATTCCTCTCTTAATTTATCCGGTTTCGACAAACCTAAAGGAATCTCGATACATATTCCCTGTTCCGTCTCTATCTTTAAAAAACAATCCTCCGGGAAATTCAAATACGGCCAACGAAATCGGATCCATTTCTCCTTCTCCTCTCCCTTTAAAAAATAAATATGATCCAAAAGACGGGCGGAATCCGAAAGGCGGATCATTGCTATAAGTTTTTTCGGATCTTCAGCTTCCTCTTCCTCCCACCCCATCGCAACGAGCAAAGCTAATGCGGATTTTTCATCCAACTCGTGGAGATTTCCGTCAAGATCGTAATACTTAGGTAAAAGTCCAAGCTCGGTCCAAATTTTTTCCCGATCCATTTCCATAGTTCACCCATGCATAGTCGACCCCAGTTCCTCGAAGAGGACCAAAGATCTTGGCGGAATTGTGCAAGAAGTAAGAAGAACCTCCTTTATTTCCAAGGGATGATTTTTTACGGAAGTATCTAAGACCTTACAAAGAGGAGAACCGGAAAATGACTCGGGAAAAACGAACTTCACTTCCCTGTGAGTAGGATTCAAGAGAAGAATAAAACCGATCTCAGAATCCCATTCAGGTGCTGTATTCTTATGATCGGTCTTTCTAAAACGAGCGCACCAGGAAATCGGAAAAGTACCACTTCCCGTAAAAGAAGGTTTCGAAACTTCCACTCCGTACTCGTCGCTTACAATCGATTTCCATAAAAGGGATTTTTCATCGGAGAGTAACGTTTCGATCTTTCCGAATACCTGACTGGATTTTCTATATCTTATCAGAAAATCTACGAATTCGAGGAAGTCCCGCTTTTCCGGATACTGTCCCCAATCGTAAAAATTTATTTCGTTATCCTGACAATATGCGTTATTATTTCCTTCCTGGGTCCTGGATAATTCGTCTCCTCCCGAGATCATCGGGACGCAAGAAGAAAGAAAAAGAGTAGCGATTAAATTTCTTTTTTGCCTTTCCCTTAAAGAGACTACATCCTCATTCAGACAGTATCCTTCTACCCCGCAGTTCCAAGAATAATTTCGATCTGTACCGTCCCTATTATTTTCCCCGTTCTTTTCATTATGCTTAACGTTATATGAAACAAGATCTTGAAGCGTAAAGCCGTCGTGACATGTGATATAATTCAACTTTTCGAAAGGAAGATCTTTCGCGGATTCTTCCGTAAACCTTTTCTGACCCAAATGGTGCAAAAACTGCCGCGAATCAACATTATCCGAAATCCAAAATTTTCGAGAGGAATCCCTGAATCCTTCGTTCCATTCCCTCCAGGGAGAAGGGAAACAATCATGCAAATTCCCTTTCAGGTCCCAAGGCTCCGCTATCAGCTTGAGTTCGGAAAGAAGAGGATCCCTTTTTAAAGCCGCAAGGAAAGAGGGAAAGGCTTCCGGAGCTCCGTCATTTCCTCGAATAAGACTTGCGGCTAAATCAAACCGAAAACCGTCAACATGCATTTCTGTCGCCCAATATCGTAGACTATTGAGGATCAAGTCCAAAACGACAGGTTTAGATATGTCCAGAGTATTTCCGCATCCGGAGTAGTTCTTATACATCATCTTTTTATGATCTTCCAATCGATAATAAGAACGATTGCATAATCCGCGAAAATGTAGATTCGGACCGAAATGATCTTCTTCGCAGGTATGATTATATACCACGTCAAGTATGATCTCTATACCTTCTCGATGAAACTTTTTTACCATCGTCTTGAAATCACGTATTACTTCGGATTCGGCTCCCTTTCTAGCATAACGTAAGTCAGGCAAAAAAAAGCCTAAAGTGTTATAACCCCAGTAATCGATTAACCCGGAGGTTTGTAGTCTAACACTGGAATACGCTTGGTGAATCGGTAAAAGTTCAATGGAAGTGATCCCCATCTTTTTAAAATGTTTCAGGATCGGTTCGGAGCAGAATCCTAAAAATGTTCCCTTTAAATCTTTTGGAATATCAGGATGTCCGAAAGTCATACTTTTAATATGAGCTTCATATAGGATTGTATCTTGCCAGGAATGTGATGGTCTAACATCGTTAGACCAATCGAAATTTTCATCACTCACTCTAGAAAGCGAACAAAACGCAGCGTTATCCGTTTCGCTCATCAGAGAAATCTCTGTTTCTTCCGGAATTTTTTCCAAACTTTCCCTTCGGTATGCATATAAAGAAAGATCCAAAACGGGAAGACGAGCGATAGACCTAGCATAAGGATCCAAAAGGACTTTGTTAGGATTAAACCAATGACCTTCTCTGGGTTCATAGGGTCCGTGAACTCTATAACCGTACACAGTTCCAGGCTTCAGTTCGGACAAGTATCCGTGCCATACCGGACCGGATTTTGAGTCCAGACTGACACGATACTTTTCTTTCGGAGAATCCGAGCCGGAAAAAATGCATACTTCCACCTTGGTTGCATATTCAGAATAAACTGCGAAATTCACTCCTTTTCCATCCCAACTTGCTCCCAATGGATATGGTTTTCCAGGAGCTAAACTCATCCCTATTTCCCTACCGGGAATTTCACTTTTCATGCGGACTGGATTCATAAAAGAATCTTGATCTATATCGCTGGAACAAGATCAGAAGGAGAAACTTCTATAGACTGTATTGCACGTATTTTAGGAGGCGTTATCCTTTGTTTGAAGTCTTGAAGAACATTCATAAAATATACGTAAGCTTCGTAAGGAGATCCGTACGGGCTGAAATATTTATGAACATCTCCGTCGTTAAAATATTTCGTACACATATAATAGAAATGATCGGATGTTTGTAATTTCCCGAACGTTTCCAAAATCTCTTCGTCTCCCATAGCATGTACCCTATTTTCCAACGCGTATAACGCTTCCACGGCCTGCTTTTGCATAGAATTGCCTAACCAAGCCGAAAGATCCCTTTCCATATCTGCCCAGGATACCGGATCGTCGGTGTCTATCTCTCCAAGACTATGATTTCGTTCCGCAGCACAAGAAACCGTCCTAAATTTAAAATCCGGATGTTTGTTTATCGCAGAAGGAAGATGCTTAAGGAATTCAAAAACACCCGATTCGGCCCATTGGTGTTCTCCGAAAGTCTCAAAGTCCATAAACAAGTTCACAAAAGTTCCGCTACCTGCAAGAGAATGTACCCAATTAGAAAACTTGTCCGCGCTGAGAGGAAAATCGGACCATGTCTTTTCAGAAAAACGGAAAGCGATATCGTCACTAAGTCTGTAATTTTTAGTAAGAAGCTTCAGACCGGGCTCAGATTTGGATTGGTACATAAAATTCGGACTTCTCCATCCCAAAAGTCGATCGACTCCTTCCATAAGCATAAGTGTATAACCCATTTTCCGTACCAGATGCGCTATCTGATTGGAATAGATCAGTTCTGTGTTTCTAAAAGTTTGAGGAAGAATTCCCAATTCCTTTCGTATCGTTTTTCGATGTTTTAATACCTGGCGAGCAAACTCCTTTTCCGAATAAAGGCTAGATAAGGAATGATAGTAGGTCTCTGAAAGGAATTCTACACATCCCGTATCCGCTAATTTCTTAAACTGATCCAAAACTTCGGGATACCATAATTTAAATTGCTCAATTGCGGTCCCTGAAATGGAAAAACTTACTTGGAAATCCTCCTTAAATTCTCGAATCAAGTCCAAAAGCAGATTCGTGGTCGGAATATAACATTTATCTGATACTTTTCTGAGAACTTGTCTATTTTTCTCATCATCGAAATAGGAATGATCCTTTCCTATCCTGAAAAAATCGTAAGGTTTTAGACGGAAAGGTTGATGGACTTCGAAATAAAAACATACTGAGATCATAAAAAGCTCCTATACACATTGGCGATTTTTTTCGCGGTAGCCGTCCAATTGATCCTCTCGGATTCCGCTCTGGCTTGATTCCCTATTTCTTCCCGCAAAGGACCGTATTTCAAGATCGAGATCGTTTTTTCGGCCAAACTATCCGTATCCCAAAAATCGAATTTTAAACATTGATTCACGATCTCGCTCACACCCGACTGTTTAGATAGAACTACAGGTCGCTTGTGGGACATCGCTTCTAACGCGGTTAAACCGAAGGGCTCGGATACGGACGGCATGATGAACACTGAACACATGTTATAAAGACGGTGCGTCTTTTCTTCGTTTAAATATCCGGTATAATGGAAGTAACCTCCAAGACCGAGATCCGCAGCCAACTCGATCATTCTATTTTGAAGGTCCCCACTGCCCGCCATCACGAATTTCACATCCGGGATCTCTCGAACGATCTTGGCTGCCGCCCTTATGAAATAATCGGGGCCTTTTTGATGGGTAATCCTCCCTAAAAACAATACGATCGGGTCAGTAATGTTATTCTCCTGACTGTTCTCCTCTTCTTTTTCCAAAGACGATATACCGTTATGTGCCACATAGATCTTATTCTCGTCGATCCCATATCTCTCTCTTATGATACTCTTGGTATACTCGCTTACTGAAACTATACGATCCGCCGACTCGAAACCTTCCCTTTCTATCCGTTTAATTTCATCGTTCCCGTTCTCTCCGCACCGATCAAACTCGGTCGCATGAACGTGAAGTATTATGGGGATATTTCGTCTCTGCTTTAATTCATTAGCCGCTATAAATGTCATCCAATCGTGGGCATGAATAAGGTCCGGTCTTAGTTTTTCGCCCAATAAGGAAATGATCTTAGCAAATTTTCGAATATCGTAAAATAGATCGGGACCGTATCCTCCTGAGATTTCCGGAATTTGTTCTGACAATTCCGGAACTTCGACTCCTTCTTCCGTATATATCGAAGATCGAGTGATACGCTTACTCCATCCTTCCGTTTTTCCAGGTGAAAAATAAGGAGAGAACATGAGCCTTTCCGGGAGACTTTCTAAAATCATTTCGTTCTCTCGGATTAACTCTTCTTTTTCGTCGATTCCTAACAGGTCCCAACCCTTTCGAATGTCTAAAAGTCGAATACCATCAATTTCTTCCTCATTTCCATGAAGCCTAGGAACGATAAAATCAACCTTATATCCCATGGAGGCGATGTTTCGTGCTATTTCCTTACATGCCACACCAAGCCCTCCTGTGATATTCGGGGGATATTCCCAACCAATCATGAGTATTTTTGCATCTCTCACAATCATTCCCTCCTAATACCCTAATTCCTGTGACAGAGGATCATATAATTACTTTATACAAAGGTCAACACCTTCGAGGCTGAACAACGTAAGAAACAGGTGAACGACAAATCCACAGGGAATCCAAGAGCGACAGTTCGATTAACACAAAAAAACGATCAAGCATGTAGTGCTATATGATAAAAACATCTTTCTCTCTCAAGCAGCAGAGCCTGAAGATTGCTAACAAACCCTTACCTGATGTAAGTAATTGGAAAATTACATACCATCTCACAAAAACCGTCGAAAAAATCAGAATCAAAGAGAAAACAAACGATACAAATAAATACGTTAAGCGTCACACACACTTAAACATGATAACAAAACTCATTTACTCTGAAAAATTATGTCCTATGATCTCGGAAACTTTCGAAACGAACCAAAGGACTATGACAAGAAAAAATCATTGTCTCCGGCATTCACAAACGAAAACTCTACTATGCATTTTCGAACTCTTCTCACGCTCTTCATTTTATTTACATTTTCTATTTTTCCAAAAACCTCAGAGCCTTCCGACGTTTGCTCAAAGATAAAAAAGCAAGATGATCGCAAAAAATGTCGCTCTAAAGAATACCAGGCTGCTGACAAAGAACTGAACGCGACTTACAAAAAGATAAGAGAAGGCCTATCCGATCCAGAAAAAGAAGAATTAAAAAAACTGCAAGTTCTTTGGATCGGTTATAGAGATGGAGTTTGTGAAGGCCCTATGTATTCTTCCGACGAGTCCGGCATAGAAACGATCGTTTGCAAAACAGGAACCACGACGGAAAGAACTGAATATTTGAAACATGTCTGGAAGTTCGGTACTGCGTCTAAAGATGGATTAGGTGCATATACGGACGGCTTCGGAGGTAACCTGAAACTTTTCCGAGATAAATCCAGTAAGAGTATCCAATTTTCATTCGAAGTAGTTCGAGGCCCAACGGCCCATCTAGGGGAAGTAAGCGGAACTTGGACTCCTGCCAAAGAAGGCAAATGGATCTGGACCTCGACTGAAGGTTGCAAGTCGGATGACCCTGATTGTTGCCTACTGGAATTCCAATACTTCCAAAATAGGATCGAAGTAGATGAAGTTTCTTGTTCCGCATACCACGGAGCCAGAGCTTATTTTGGCGGAAGTTACAGATACGAATTCAAATAAAATGCCTAACCAGTCTCAATTTAAACCAAAACAGTTGATCCTTCCGCATTCTTTAAATATTTCTTATATATCAATTATATATTAGTTATTTATAACAGTTTGATCTCATACGATCATACATTTGCATTTTATAATTCTACATACTGTCGCAGGCATATTTTTGGTTTCTTCTTGCGTCACCTATACAGCTCCAATATATTCGCCGCTGTTTGCAAAATTTTTGTAATCCGTTTACAAAAATTTTTCAGATGAACTTTCAGATGAAAAAAATATTTGGAGATCCCTATGCGATTCTTTTTGTTAGCCTTGTGCTTAAGTGCGTTCTCGGTCGGACTTTGGGCAGATTGTCCGGACTACACTATCCCTTCTAACCCTCCCAGCTTTTCGAAACCTACCAAAAGAAATTTCCGAAATTTTGGAAATACGATTTTGGCCGGCCTATACGTTCCATATCATATGGTTTACGATACGATAGTCAAATCCGGAACGAATGCGACCATGGTTGGTAAGTTCGATTATGATGCGGTCTTCCATAAGGATTTGGAAGGCGAATACGTTCATGTTTATATCTATGGAACTGCAATGAGCGGTTGGACCTACGTTGGTCGTTATACTACGAATGGTGACGGAAAGATCACTGCGAACTTGGGAGTTCGTGCAACTGGCGATTATATAGTCCGTATGGTTGTAGAAGGTGATCTTTCTAGCGCGGACGGTTATCTGACCGTAGCGGATCCAGGTCGCCAGACTGTTCTATTCGATGTGGATGGAACCTTAACTACGAATGATTTCGAGGCTCTCGCAGATTATTCTGGGATCAAAATTGCGGATGCTTACTATTATGCTCCGGAAACCGTGAATGCATATCGCAATAAAGGATATCAGATCATTTATTTAACAGGTCGTCCTTATTGGAATACAAAAGATACTCGTGAGTGGTTCCCTATCAAAGGAATGAGATCTTGGCATTACCATCCGAGTTCGGATTATTGGGGAGCAAATGTGCAAGCATACAAAACCGATTATATCAACTATTTGCGTAATATAGTCGGTTTGGATATCATTCGCGCTTACGGAAATGCAACTACCGACATTGCTGCATATGCTGCCGGCGGTATTCCTAAATCTGACACTTGGATCATAGGAGAAAATGCAGGTAAAGAAGGAACCCAGTCCATAACAGGAAATTATTCCCTTCATTACAATACAGTAGTAGCGAGCACCCCCCAAGCTTCCTCCTGCTACTAAATAACTTTCGTCTCTATCTTTTGAAGAATGTCTCCCTCGAACGAGGGAACATTCTTATCTTTACATTCGGGGAATCTAATTAATCTTCCGTTGTTGTATTAAATAATCCGAATGGTGGATTTTTAGAAACTACTTCTTACGATGAGGCGAATCCAGTCATTTCAGGAACTACCGGCTTTGGCGGAGCACTCTAACAATAGAAAAATACATACATTAAATCTCTGACCTAATAAGACTTAATTAAAAGAACGTCTAAACTCCTGAGGGGAAAGATTCGTTTTACTTTTGAATAGTTTGCTAAAGGACTGGGAATGTTCAAAACCCAATTCGTATGCTATGGCAGTAATCGGAAGATCCGTTGTGGATAATTTTTCCTTTGCTTCCTCGATCAACTTATTATGAATATGTTGCTGAGTACTTTGCCCCGTTAAAACCTTAAGCAACCCGCTTAGATAATTCGGAGAAACACCGATCACATCCGCAACGTATTGAACGGAAGGAAGTCCCTTTTGTTTCAGATCTCCCTCTTTAAAATATTCCGCCAACACTACCTCCAATCTATCCAGGATCCTGTGATTCGTGATTTTTCTAGTAATGAACTGCCGATGATAAAATCTTTCGGAATAATTGAGTAAGGTTTCGATTTGTGAGATGATGATATCCTGACTGAATTTATCGATGTTAGAATGATACTCCTGCCGGATATTTTGAATGATATTATTGGCTATCGCTTCCTCTTTCTCGGAAACAAACAAGGCTTCATTCACAGAATAATCGAAGTATTCGTATTTCCGAATATTCTTCGCTAAAGAAGTATTCCAAATAAAGTCCGGATGGACAAGCAAGATCCATCCGGAATGTTCGACTCGAGCCTCGCCGTTTACTTCGATCCTGAACACCTGGCCCGGGGCCATAAAGAATAGGATCCCCTCGTCGAAATCATACTCCTGCTGTCCGTATTTCATTTTAACGGCGGAATTTCTCTTTAGGGATATCGAGTAAAAATCCAAAGTCCAACTCGTAACGTTGAATTCGGGAGAATGTTTGATCGATGCATAATCCACTACGCTGATCAACGGGTGCTCAGGTTTCGGCAAACCTCTCAGTTGATGGAATTCACTGATCGTTCTTATTCTGTACGGCTGATTATTTATCATTCGACGTATCTATCTATTTTGATCGTAAACCTTCGCGAATTCTATTGCAAAGTCTTTCAGTTTGATTTTTCCTAAGATCGGCCGATTGCGATAGTAGTCTTCGTACAATACGCCGCCCCTTCTAGAGGCGTTCATCTCCGTAAAACCTTTTGCAGTTTTAGGATTCATTCCGGCTGCAATCATTCCGCTTAATAGCTGGTCGTCCGAAATTGCCGCCCATTTTAGATCGGACTTTCCGATCGCTTCTCCCAGCAGTTTTGCAACTTCATTGGGAGAAGCTTCATCACTGGCGATGTACCGAATACTTCTGCCATTAAAAGGTTTATCGATCTCTTCCGATATCACTGCAGCAATATCCAAAGGAGATACCCACGGTTCCTTTTCATCTCCTTCGTAATTCGAAATAATAGCGCCCTGGGTCTTGATCGTTTGTATAAACGAGAACATATTATAATAAAATCCGACCGGGCGCATGAATTTAATGGAAACATTCTGTGGCAACTGCTTCAAGATATTTTCCGCAATATAATGGAACGCAAGAATGCCGTTTCCGGAATCTGTGTGAGCTCCAATACTACTCAGATGGACCACTTTTTCTATTCCGGATCGTTGGATTGCATCCTTGTAACTAAGTGCGATCCCACGAATCGTTTCCATCACATCTAAATTTTGATCGAAAAAGCTATTATATCCGATCGCCTCCATCGCATATACTATATCCGCACCTTGGAAAGTATGAAACAAGAAATCGCCATCCTGCATATTTCCGATTGCTGCTATTGCTCCTAACGCTTCTATTTCCTTCTTCCTTTCGGGACTACTGCTTACGACAGTAACCGAATGTCCCTTTCCAACTAGATTTTCCGTAAGAGGCTTACTGATATGTCCTAACGAACCTGTAACTACGATCCTCATGAATTTTTCTCCTCAATTAGAGATCCTTGTATAAGCTGTATTTGATATTCTGATCGATTTAGAAAACCGGAAGTTCATTTAGGTAGGATTATTATAGTAGCCGAATCTAATGCATATGTAGTCATTTATAAGGTTTTATAGAAATATAATGTATTCATTGACCTTTAGTCGAGGTCGGAGCTTATCTTTCCGAAGTTCAAAACGAACTATTCTTGGGAAGAACCGGGTGAAACTGATTTTTTGAATTCCTGAGGAGTGAGTCCGGTATACTTTTTAAAAGAATCGTAAAAGGAAGACTTGGATTGAAAACCCACGGAAAATGCCAGGTCCAATATATTTGCGGAAGGATCATTTAAAATAATCCGTTTTGCCTCTTCTATCCGATACTTTTTAAGCAGATCAGGAAATGAAATGTTCAATACCTGGTTCAAAAGTTCGGAAACTTGATGCACAGATAAACCTAAGACTGCAGCCAGATCGCCAATCCTTAACTCTTCCTCTAAATAGATCTTATCCTCATCCAAAAGTTTATTCAATCTAGCCAAAGTATCTTCCACGTTGATCCCTACAATGGTGGATTTTTTCTTTGCTGATCCGTCCGAAGACGACTTATCGCTATGGAAATTCCGGAGCTCCTCCCTTCTTAGAACAATCTCATGCTCTAATTCTCTAATCCGAGTCCTAACGGAGCGGCTGGTCAGGAATATATTCACAGGAACGAAGAATGCGAGAAAGAATAAGAAACTTTTCCCGTCGAAGGAAAAGAACGCCTTATAAGAAATAATATTTAACAGTTCTATTGCAAGTAAGGAGAACATTCCGAACACAAACCAACGAGTTTGGATAGTCTTTCGTTTTGTGGCAACCAGACTGAGAACGATCGCTGTTACGGTTACTGTTAAGTAAAAAATAGTAAATGAGCGAGAAACGAACTGTCTGGGAAATTTAGTAAAACTTAAAGCGATCATGATTGCAGTCAAAACGTTCACTACATTGTAAAAATACCAGACCGGTTTAAAATTTTGCCTGATCTTTAGAAAATGAGACACCCAAAGAGAACCGGAAATGATCAAATAACCTATCATGATCTTTTTTCCTAACGAGAGAGGAAACCCGAACCCCGGGAAAATATATCTAGAACCTATACCGGAAACGAATAGGAATGTTAGGCCAATGCCGAAAGAGAATAGGATCTGATACAAAATCCATTTGGAACGAAGGCGAATATAGGAATTGATCAGATAAGCAATTTGGACAATTACAAGAGCGAGAAGTGAGAATACGATCCCGGAATAGACCGTAGAGATAGAATATAACTCTTCTGCGCTTACTAAACGTACTTCAGAAAGTATATAATTCCTAGACTGGATCCTAATATTGATCTCAGAGCTATTCTCCAGAAACTTTCGGAGAGGGAAAACAGGAAATATTCCAGGGATCAGCCATTCATTGACCGGATGAATAAAACCTGCCTGCAGACAATCTCCTTTTAGATCGCAAACCTGCACGGAATCCAAAAGACTCCAAGGAAAGATCAAAAATTCGGTCTTGGATTCTTCCGGTAAATTACCGATCCGAAAGCGTAAATCGATCGGTTCCGGATAAAATCCCCAGTCCAGTAATACGGAAAAATCGTCTATCTGCTTCCAGTGAGCTTGGTCTGAGCCCTGGATACGAAGATGACCTACGCTCTTATCATCCCCTTGGGAATAGACTTGAGTAGAGATCCCCAATATCAGGGTATAAATCAAAATTACTTTTATTCTAGACATATTGATCATCCAAGAACTCAGTCCAAACTTATAAACCGGGACGATTTTCTCCAGCTTAAATGCTACTAATATATGAGGAAATCAAATGAATGAAATCGTTCTCATTGCTCTAAAAAGGCCCTACACCTTCGTGGTCCTCGCTATTCTAATTCTGTTCTTCGGGATACAATCTATTTTCAAGGCCCCCACGGATGTTTTTCCAAACATCAAGATACCTGTCATTTCGGTAGTTTGGGGTTACCAAGGTATGCTTCCTGAAGATGTTGCGGGAAGGATCACTTATTTTTTTGAAAGAGCATTAACTAGTACTGTAGAGGGGATCAAAAGTATTAATAGCAGATCCTACTACGGAAGTAGCATCATCAATATTGAATTGCAACCTCATACAGATCTTGCAGGCGCAGAAGCGGAGGTGGCTGCGATCTCGCAGACAGTAGTCACTTCATTGCCTCCGGATATTTCCCCTCCTATGATTATGCGTCTGGAGGCGTCATCCGTTCCGGTTGCGATGCTCCAAGTCACATCCGAGAAGATGACTCCCGCAGAACTTTATAACCTCGCATTCATGAGGATCCGTTCTCTACTCGTCACTATTCCTGGTGCGATCATTCCTCAGCCATATGGCGGGACCCCGATGCAATTATTGGTCTCGTTAGATAAGCAAAAACTTTTATCTAGGAACCTATCGCCTATGGATGTATTCAAGGCGTTTAACGAGCAGAGCGCAGTGTTACCTGCGGGGGACCAGAAGATCGGCAAAACCGATTGGATGGTAATGACAAACGCAATCCCTATCCAAGTAGAAGATTTTAATAATATTCCGATCAAGAGAGTCGGGAATAGCACATTCTTCATGAGGGATGTTGCGAGTGTTGCATTAGGCGGCCCTCCCCAATTGAACTCGGTCCTCGTGGATGGAAAACAATCCGTCTTGATCGTAGTAATGAAGAGTGGCGATGCATCCACTCTTGATGTGGTAGACGGAATTCGTAAGACCATGCCTAGGATCAAAGAAATTTCTCCGGACGACGTGGAGATCAAACTATTAAACGACGCTTCTATCTTCGTTAAGGACTCTATAGAGAATGTAGTTCATGAAATGGTATTGGCTGCCGGTCTTACCGGACTTGTAGTGTTACTATTTTTAGGTTCTTGGAGAGCGACTACGATCATCGCCACTTCCATCCCGCTTTCTCTTTTAAGCTCCATCATAGGTCTTCATTTGATCGGAGAATCCATCAACGTAATGACCTTAGGTGGTTTGGCATTAGCAGTGGGTATCCTCGTGGACGATGCCACGGTTATGATAGAGAATATAGATACTCATATTGAAATGGGAAAACCATTGGAGAAGGCGATCATCGATGCTGCGAATGAGATCGTAATTCCTACATTCGTAGCAACTCTTGCGATCGTTATCGTTTGGTTCCCTCTTTTTCAATTGAGCGGAGTCTCCGGTTGGTTATTCAAACCGATGGCCGAAGCGGTCGCTCTCGCAATGATCGCGTCCTTCATTCTTTCGAGAACTCTTGTTCCAACCATGGCAAAATATTTGCTAACTGCTCACCATTCTCCGGAAGCTCACAAACATGGTTCCGGTCCTAAATCTGCAGCGAAAAATCATACAACTCCTACTTCCGTTAAAAAAACGAACTCCCGTTTCGCTTTTATTATGGAATGGGTCGATTTTTTAATACGTTTTCAAAAAGGATTCGAACGCAACTTCACCGAATTTAGGGAACGTTATTATATTCTTCTCCAACAAGTCGTGGGGAATCGCAAAAAGTTCGTGCTCGTATTCTTAGGGATAGCGACAGGTTCCCTTCTTCTATTCTATTTGAACGGTAGGGACTTCTTTCCTGAGATCAAGGCAGGAACCTTGCAGATGCATATGCGTGCTCCTCTAGGAACCAGGATAGAAGTGTCGGGAAGGATCGCCACCTTGGTTTCGGAAGATATTAAAAAACTACTTCCAGGTAAGGTTGAAAGTGTTCTGAGTAACTGCGGTCTTCCGGTAGGACCTCATAACCTTGCGTTCATCCCTACTCCTACGATCGGTTCGCAAGATTGCGACTTAACGATTTCCTTAAAAGATGAAGAATCTCCCGTATGGGATTACAGACAAACTTTGAGAAAAGGATTAAGCGAACTTTATCCAGGTACTGTATTCACATTCCAACCTGCAGACTTGACTGCAAAGATCCTGAACTTCGGCTCACCTTCTCCAATCGATATTCAGATCAACGGAATGGATCTGGAGAAAAATTTCGAATTCGCTCAGAAACTTCAAGGTAAACTAAGAACCATTCCGGGTTCGGCGGATGTAGTGATCCAACAAACAATGAGCACACCTACTTTGCTTGTGGATGGAAATAGAAGTTTAGGAATTAATCTTGATCTGCCTATGAAATCGGTCGCGGAGAATATGTTACTCGCAACTTCGGGAAGCCAACAGATAGACCAAGAGTATTGGATGGACCGCAAAACAGGTCTTTCTTACCAGATCAATATCTATGTGCCTCAGCCTCAAATGAGAAGGACGGAAGACTTACTCACTGTTCCTGTCAATCGAGGCGACCTACAGGATAATTCAGAAAATGGAATACAACTCTTAGGGAACGTAGCCAATATCACTCCAACTGGAACTCCCGGTTTGGTAACTCACCAAAACCTTTTACCTCTTATCGACGTATATGTTTCTGCAGAAGGCAGGGACTTAGGAGGAGTTTTGAGCGACGCTCAAAAGATCATGGAATCCATGAAGAGAGAACTTCCTAGGGGAGCTGCAATTGAGATCCTTGGCCAAGCGGAGACAATGAGAAGCGCCTATATAGAACTCATTGGCGGACTATTTGTGGCAATTCTTCTGGTTTATCTTTTGATCGTAGTGAACTTCCAATCCTGGACAGATCCGTTCATTATTATCACCGCATTGCCTGGCGCCTTAGCTGGAATTGCCTGGTCCCTGTTTCTCACACGCACATATATTTCGGTACCTGCCTTAACCGGAGCGATCATGTGTATGGGAACTGCTACTGCAAACTCTATATTAGTAGTTTCTTATGCAAGGGACCGTCTAGCAGTTCATGGAGACGCGGTAAGAGCCGCTATCGAAGCGGGATATTCACGGATCAGACCGGTACTTATGACCGCATCCGCAATGATCATCGGAATGGTGCCTATGTCCGTAAGTAATTCCCAAAATGCTCCTTTGGGTAGAGCAGTGATCGGAGGATTAGCTGTTGCGACGTTCGCTACTCTATTCTTCGTTCCTTGTATCTACGCGATCATCTATAACAACCGTGCAAAAATTCAAAAGGAAAATTCCAAATGATACCATCATTACCTAAAAAGAAACTTGTAACACTATCCTCGATTTCATTCGGAGTTATATTTCTGTGCTATATATTCTACCAACAGATACATAGTGCGGAAGAATTCCGAAAAGAAGCCTTAGAAGCGTCCATTCCGAACGTTTCCGTAGTAAGTCCTACGCCTCCCAACCCTTTGGAGACGATCACTCTTCCGGGAACGGTTCGTGCATGGTATGAAGCGGTTATCTATGCTCAAGTCCCAGGTTACGTAAAAATGTGGTATAAAGACTACGGAGCGGAAGTGAAAGAAGGAGACGTACTTGCAAGGATCAAGGTACCCGCTCTGGATGCGGAATATGCACAAGCAGAAGCGGACCTAGATTCCCAAAGAGCAAAATACAAACTAGCGGCAGTAACTGCGGACAGATATCTAGCATTAAGAAGTTCTCATGCTGTTTCAGAACAGTCCATTTCCGTAGCGGTTGCCGACAAAAATTCGGAAGAAGCAAAATTGAAATCCGCGGAAAAGAACGTGGATAAGTACAAAGCAAAGATCAATTTCAAAACGATAGTCGCTCCTTTTAACGGTGTAGTGATCCAAAGGAATATAAACGTTGGGGATTACGTTACTCAAGAAGGAAATATCGACGATAGTAAAACTCCTTCCAACCTATTTACCGTAGCGGATATTCATAAAATGAGATTATTCGTTTCGGTTCCGGGAACTTTTGCTTACTTATTGAAACCAGGTTTAACTGCGGAACTTACCGTTCAACAATTCCCGAATCGGAAATTTGTAGCGAACTTTCTTACTATCTCTAAAGGTTTCGATCTGAACATGAGAACCGTAATTGCGGAATTCACAATAGATAATAAGGACAAATCCTTATGGCCGGGTTCTTATGCACAAGTTACCCTTACGGCGCCCGTTAAAAAAGATCTTTTGACAATCCCGTCCAGTTCTTTGGTATTCGATGAAAACGGCACCCAAGTCGCAACCGTCACACAGGACAATAAAGTTCACTTTAAGCCGATCACCGTGAACAAGATCATAGATTCTGTCATAGAAGTAAGAGATGGAGTTAGCACAGATGATCGTATAGTCAATAACCCTTCCGCATCTTTGCTGGAAGGAGATCAAGTAAGAGTGGTAGAGCCAAGAACCGGATATTCTGATATGAATTTCTCTAAGAAAGAAGGTTCAAAATTAGTACCGGTAGCTTCCAAATGAACCAATCTCAAAAAATGTATAAAACAAAGAAGAGAAGCGCCGGCTTAGTACGAGTAGTTTCTCTCCTTTCTTTGGCTGTCTTATTGGTTTCTTGTTTGAACGGTCCCGCATTTGATCTTGCTCCTAAATATTTAAGTCCAGACTATGTCGTGCCGGATTCTTGGAGCGGATCGGGTCCTTTTGTGAAAGCAAATCCTTCCGAAGGAGAAGCTATACAAGCGGATTGGTGGAAACTTTTTAATGATCCTGTATTGAATAAATTAGAAGAGCAAGCGATCACTGCGAATCCGGATCTGCAAGCTGCCGCAGAAAGATTTATACAAGCAAGGGATGCGATGCTTAAGGTCCGTTCCCAATTGATACCTCACCTAGGAGTGGGTTTAAGCGGATCGAATAACAAACAATCCGATAACCGACTATTTAGAGGAGCAGGAGAAGCGACACAAGAAGGAACCGCGTCTTTAGGAGGTATTGCTTCATGGGAACCTGACTTTTGGTCTTCTATCAGAAATTCTACAAGAGCACAAATTTATAATGCACAATCTGTGGCCGCCGATTATGCACTTGCTCGATTGAGCTTACAAGCGGAACTTGCAGCCGATTATTTTACATTCAGAGGTCTGAACGCTCAGGACACAACGTACCGTCAATCGATAGAATTTTACGAACAATCTTTAAATCTTGTAAATGAAAGATACAAAGGTGGTATAGCTCCGGAACTGGACGTTCAGAGAGCACAATATCTTTTATCCAGTACCCAGGCAAAACGTTTAGACATACAATCAAAGATGAGAGTAACGGAGAATGCGATCGCAATCCTACTCAATAGAGCGCCTTCTGGATTCAAGATCCCCCCTGTGGAAGAAGTCCACGTTGTTGCGTTCAAGGTTCCTGCTACCCTACCTTCTACACTATTGGAACGTAGGCCTGATATTGCTTCTATGGAACGTAAAATGGCAATAGCAAATCGTAATATAGGTATAGCACGCGCGGCATTCTTTCCCAATATTTCGTTTAGTGCCGGAGGTGGATTTGAAGGAGGAGTCAACTTAGTTCAACTCGCGAATAGTTTCTGGTCTTATGGTTCCACGGTTTCTCTTCCTATTTTCCAAGGGGGGTATCGTAGAGCTCAATTGCAACAAGCCTGGTCTGCCTATCGGGAAACGGAAGACAATTATCGTTCCACTGTCTTAAACGCATTTAGAGAAGTGGAGAACGGACTTACGGAAACCACCTTTATGTCGGAACAATCCCAACGCCAGGACCAAGCAGTAGAAGCGGCATCACAAGTACAGAATATGACAATGGCTCTGTATAAAGGAGGCTTAAGTAACAGTTTGGAATTGATCTATGCTCAGGTAAATACCCTGGATGCCCGAATAGATGCAATTTTAGTTAAAACCGAATTAAATAGAGCCTCCGTTCGATTGATAAGGGCGTTGGGTGGTGGCTGGAAAAATACCAAATTGCCTGCCGACGATGAGATCCAACCTTTTAATATATTCGATTTTTCTAATTCTACAAAACCTGATTCTGCGGGAGGAATCGATGTAGACGTTGAGGAAAATAACTCTAAGAATAAGGACTTAACAGCGCCAAGTTTAGATAAATAATCGCGGTCTTGTAGTTTCCTATTCGTCAGGTTTGTGTTGACTTATCTTGCTAATCTAAAATTCTTTGGTGTGCTCAAATTCAAATATTATTCTAGTCTAATCTGTATTTTCTCGCTTATTTTATTTACTACGCCGGCAGACGCATGGTGGAATCACTTTCTATTCAACCGACCGGCGCTCGAAGCTATGCCAGAGTTAGTATCTGCACCTAAGGTAAAAGTTGAATCTTTAGAAGACTTCCTACTTAAAGAACAAGATAAACTTATCCCTCTTATGAGGGATATGGAGAAGGAAGCGAATCTCAATTACGACAAAAGCGCTCCTCTTCCGGAAACATTATCGTTTAAAGGTGGAGATAGAAAGACGATCCGAAATCATTTTCTTAGGGCGCTAAGGCTGAATACCGGAACACCGTTAGGTTATTTTTTACAACATCTTCCAGGACACCCTCCGCTCGGCAAAAGATCGGACCCAATGACAGTAAGTATCTATGGGGAGAAGGACCTAAAACAAGATTACGAATTTTATGATATTCGAATGGGAGAACTTGTAAGCCCGTTGGAAGTGCTTGCTACTGCAGGAGACGAACCCGATTTCGGATTAGATCTAAACCTATTCGAAGACAACGGAGAAATTTTCGGAAAAGATTACGCTTTCGGAATACAATCCTTCGGAGATCCTAAGGTCTACTATGCGACCCAAGTGCCGTTTCATATCGGCTATTATCATGAATCTCCGATCATCTTTGCCGCTGCGGAGTTCCTTACCCGGACATATCCTCAGTACAGAGTTTTTCAATTCATGACACTTTCTCGTTATGCTTTTCAAAGTGGACATCCATATTGGGGCTATCGCTTTTTAGGATGGGGATTACATTATGTTACGGATCTTACTCAACCGTATCATTCCAGAGTTCTTCCGAATTTCGGAACGATCAGTATGCTTTGGATCAATCTAAAAGCTATTCTTGGGTTCGAAAGCGCTAAAAACGATGCAATCGATAGAATCTCGAGTCGTCATACCACCATTGAAAAATATCATTTTAGTACTTTAAAAAATGCGTATAAAAGTAAAAATCTAGTTCATCCTTTCATTGTAAGCGTAAGACAAACGGATTTAGATAATAATTACGGTTCGTACGATAATTCCTACATGGTAAATGTAGTGGCAAAACAAAGTTATGATCTTTCCGATCGTATCGATACTCTCATTGATGAATCGAATCTATTAAACGGTTTTTCGGAAGGAAAACTATCAAATGAGATCAATAAAAAGTCTTTAAAGGATTTGGACTCAACAATCACCGAACATATGAGAAGTGTGGGTTCCCATATCCGTAATTATGTAAGGACCGGATTAAAATAAAACTAAGGAAAGAATAAAACCCTATAATTAGGAGAATCCGCGACCCATACTCCGCAAGGAGCGACAGCCACTGCAGGAGTACTACCGATGAGTTTATCAGATATTGTCATTGTAGAATTTCTGGTCACAAAGTCAGGTTCTCCTAAAACATTGTCCGCTGCTTGACCGCTTAAAAACGGAGGAGAAAAGCGAATAGCTCTTTGGTTTCCATTATCGGCGACCCAAACGGCCCCGTTTGCGGCGAAGCTTACTCCGTTCGGATTTGATAAGTTGACTTGAGTTGTAGCAGAGGTGGCGGTAACAAAATCAGGCTGCCCAAGCACTAGGTCCGCATTCATTCCTGTCGAGAAAGGTGGAGTAAATCTAAGGATACGATGATTTCCCGTATCCGCAACCCATACATGTCCGCTAGGATCAACTCCTACTCCGAATGGATTGACCATTCGATTTACGGCAGTCCCACCTCCATATGAAATAAAATCCGCTTGCCCAAGAACGATATCCGCGTTCATACCGGAAGTCAATGGAGGAGAATAATGTAAGACTCTACTATTAAAATAATCCGCGACCCAAACTCCACCGCCGGAATCCACTGAAACTCCGAACGGGTTGTTCATCGTATTTTGAGTAGTCGAGCCTGTTCCGGTTCCGAGAGTAATATCGGACGGGGTGCTAGAATTCATTCCCGCAGGATAATGCAGAACTGAATCTCCTAAACTTAAAGTTACCCAAAGACCTCCATTAGCATCCACAGCTATAGCCCTAGGTACTGTCGATGTACCAGTAGTAAGTATAATATCTGCATTTTGGTTGGTACGTAAAGGTGCAGAGAAATGCATTACACGGTCATAATTTCCGTCCGAAACCCAGGCCCCTCCTTGATGATCCAATACAAACCCGGAGGCTCCAACTTGGTTTATACCTGTTCCGAAAGCGTTGCTTGTAAAATCGGGCTGGCCAAGAACGATCTTAGCAGATTCACCCTGTTTTAAGACTCCGCATTCATTTGCAGCCAAGGAACAGGAAGAACTAGTATCATTTATAAGATATTTGATAAGTTGGTCTTTGAAAAAAGTATCGCTGGACGGATCACATGGATTTTCCGTCGGGATCGCACCACATTGTAAAAAGAAGGTAAGAATAATCGCAAATATAGGAAAGTTTCGGTACAATAAAACCATGTGGATTATCAGACGAATACGATAACTAAGTACAATCCTCTTCTTTCGTATAGAAATAAATTAATTTCCACAAGTAGACTGATCCCTTGTTCGGGGGATACGTGTATAGAAGTAGACCCAGCCATATAGAGGTCACTCGAACGAGTTCTAATCCAAAAAAGAAATATATTGAGTAGGATATATTATATATTCATAATGTTATCATCATTTTTAATGCACAGATTTTAAATATATGGACTGTTCGTTCAATGTTTTTTATCATAACAAACGCTTTAAAAAGAAAAAACTTCAGTTCTATAATAGAATCTCTAGAAAAAATAAACGGTATATAAGTATATCCTGTTTAATATCCTCACACATACATATAAATCCGTGATTGAATTGGGAATTCAATGGAGAGAATTTAAAATGTTTAACAGAAGGAAAATGAAAATTTTTTGTTCTGTTTCGGTGGTCTTTGCTATATTAGCAAGTTGTTCCCCCGAAACGGACCAAGCGTATTTACCTTTCTCACTTCCAAAATCGGCTAAGTCCGCATACCGCTCCGTGATGTCTTTGGCAGTACCGACCACTCCTCCGGTCGTGCCGCTAAGTACGAACGGTAGATATATCGTGGATTCGAACAATAACCGTTTCAAATTGAAAGCGGTGAACTGGTATGGAGCGAGTGATACTCGTCAGGTAGTGGGAGGCTTGGATAAACAACCTATCTCTCATATTATTTCTTTAATACAAGAATGGGGCTTTAATTCAGTTAGATTACCTTTTTCTAATTTAATGCTGCATGATGCGAATATCGTTCCGAACGAATATGTAGCGGCTAATCCCCAATTTTTCGGCAAGACACCTTTAGAGATCTATGACCAAACCGTTGCAGCTTTGACCGCTGCGGGGATCGTAGTTGTCTTAAACAACCACACTACTTTTTCAGAATGGTGTTGTGGGTTCGACTATAACGGCCAATGGTATCATACAGGATCTTCCTTCGCTTATAACCAAACTCCAGAAATGTGGAAAGCGGATTGGGTTTTCTTAGTAAATCGTTATAAGGATAACAAGTTAGTTGCCGCTGCGGATCTTAGGAACGAAGTTCGCACCCAACGTTTTAACGACACTCATCTACCGAATAGCCCTAACTGGGGTTGGAATAATATAGACGATTGGCGTAAGGCTGCCGGCGAGGCGGGAAATGATATCTTACGCGCAAACCCGGACATGGTCATTGTTGTAGAAGGTATCAACTGGTGGGGAGCAATCCCGATCTTAGGTTCAGGAGAACGCCCTCACCTAAAACCTGTTAGAGATCTTCAAGTACATATTCGTAATGTAAACAAGCTGGTTTATGCCGCTCATAATTACGGATTTATCGGACCTAAACATAACGGAGACGATGCAACATCGGGGGGAAATATCAAATACAAGGATATGGATCTAACTACTTTCCGGAACACTATCACCGACGAATGGGGATATGTTACCGATCCGGATGCGGTTACGACTGCTCCTGTTTGGGTGAGTGAATTCGGAGCTTCTCCTGGAGAAACCAATCCTGCAGATAGAGAGTGGCTCAAAAGACTTGTGGATTATTTAATCGAGAAGGATCTTGATTTCGCATTCTGGCCTCTGAATGGAGAAGACGAATGGGGATTAGTTACTTCCGATTGGTCTCAAACCAAAAGAGGGAACTGGCGTGATGAACATATGGACCGCCTTCTCGCCTTCAATGGTAAGACTGGATCTGTTGCGTATGTGGACCATTTGACCAAGATCGGCTTTAACGGTGTAGATGATAACGTAAGTACGATCGATAACGACTGGTTATCAGGTGCAAACAAAGGAACCTGTCCGGACGGAGAACGTCTATTAGGGTTAAGCCGCGACCAAAGAGCACTTTGTAGTGATACTAAATACGGAAAACTTTGGCATACTGACCGTGCGATTAATGTACAGGCAGTGTATGAGACTACTACTCGTTACCATGGCACGGGAGATTGGGCAGGCGGATTTACAAAATACGAATGTCCTAACGACTACTATGTTGCAGGTGCGACCAAACATTCTTGGGGAACAAGTGGTATACTTTGTGCTCACAGTAAGGTTCCTCTTGCTAACTCTTGCCGAACTATCTGGTTCGATAGAGGAGATAGCCGTTCTTCTCAGCGTGGAGGAGACTGGGCGCCTGGTTCTTATAAAGGACAATGTGCCGACAGTGAATACGTAGCTGGGGTTGCCCAAAGAGACGGAGGAGGAGCTGCACTTCTATGTTGTTCTTCTCCATTGAGTGGAGAATTACCTTTAGTATATAAGGCAAAAAATCTATCTCACCGCACTGGATTTGCAGAAGGTGATGCTTGGGTTGTAACCACCGCGGATCATTGGGCGGATCACATCATCTATGGTCCTTATGACAGAGATCGTTGGGGAACCGGGAACAAAAGAGCTGTATTCCGCATGTTAGTGGATGTTACTAACGCGAATAACGATAAGGTTGTCACCATAGACGTTTACGATGGCCAAGATGTATTAGCAAGAAGGGACGTTTACAGACATGAGTTTTCCGGCCCGGGCCAATACACCAACTTCTCATTAGATTTTAATATAGCACCAGATAAAGCGGATCGCCCTATGGAAGTTCGCGCATGGTGGTATGATAATTCTTATGTGAAGACGGAGAACGTTACCATTCAAAATAGATAATGAACTTCGGATCTCCTTCGCCTGTCGTTTCCACGGGCGGAGGGATTTTACGAATGAATTAGTACTTTTCTAAGAATCCAGGGATCTCAACCTAAGAGAATGGAATCCCGGAAAATCCCTCCCAATTACTGGACATATACCTCAGATAAAATGTTCTCCGAAGTCGGTTCCGGACCGAACGGCCTAGGCGAATCCGAAGCTAGGGAAAGATTGAGAATATATGGGAAAAATAGTTTCGGTTCCGCTCAAAAGGTCGCCGGGATCGTTCTGTTTCTAAGACAATTTGCGAATCCGATTACGATCATTCTACTTTTTGCTTCCGGTTTGTCCTGGTTTTTAAGCGATCCAACTGACGGGATCATCATACAGTGTATCGTTTTTCTGAGTAGTATCTTGGGTTACTGGCAGGAAAAAAGCGCAAGCGACTCACTCCATTCCTTATTGTCGATGGTTCGATTAAATGCCTCTACGATTCGAGATAATTCTGAATCTGAATTGGATTCTCAATCCTTAGTGCCGGGAGATCTGATCCGATTACGAGTCGGGGACATCGTACCCGCAGATGCATATCTGATAGATTCGGACCGTTTGTTTTTGGATGAAGCTGCGTTCACTGGAGAAACTTTTCCGGTTGAAAAAATTCCCGGATCATTACCGGAAGAAACCTCACTTTCTAAACGATCGAACTTATTGTACATGGGTTCCCATGTAGTCAGTGGTTCCGGCTCTGCCTTGATCTACGCTACTGGAAAACGTACCCAATTCGGGGAGATCTACAAACGATTAAACGAAAGAAAACCGGAAACCGATTTTGAAAAAGGGATTCGCAAATTTGGTAACCTTCTTCTGGAGATTACTCTAGGCTTAGTATTGGTGATCCTTGGTATCAACGTATTGCTGGAAAAACCGATCTTAGACTCCTTTTTATTTGCGTTAGCGATCGCTGTAGGACTTACGCCTCAACTACTTCCCGCAATCATCAATGTAAATTTGGCCCAAGGCGCCAAACAAATGAGCCAAAAAAAAGTAATCGTAAAACGTCTGAACTCCATCGAAAATTTCGGTAGTATGGATGTACTCTGTTCCGATAAAACGGGAACATTAACAGAGGGAGTCGTACGAGTACATACAAGCGTTGATCCGAATGGAAATCCAAACCAAGATGTACTAAAATTCGCATCGATCAACGCAAACCTAGAAAGCGGTTTCCAAAACCCGATGGACCTTGCTATCAGCAGAGAATGTCCTATCTCGGCCGATAACATCCCTAAATCCGGGGAACTCTCTTACGATTTTCATAGAAAGAGGATCACTGTAATCGCCGAGATAGATGGAAAACGCACCGCTATCTGTAAAGGTGCAAGCGTGCCTCTTTTGGAGATCTGTGATCGATATATAGATAACCAAGGAAAGATCCTTCCCATATCTAAAGAATTGGAATCCATTCAAACAATACATGAAACGTTTAGTCGGAACGGGTATCGTACGATTGGGATCGCAGTTAAAGAAATCCATGAAAACGATCCGATCGACTATGAGATCGAATCCTCCATGGTGTTCATGGGATTCGTTGCCTTTTCCGATTCTGCAAAAGCGGGGATCCAAGATACGATCCGAAACTTAGGGGATTTGGGCATTCGACTCAAAATGATCACAGGCGATAACAGATGGATCGCAGAACAAGTCGCCAAGTCTGTGGGAATTTCCAACGTGTCGGTACTTACTGGAGATGAATTACAAAGTATCGGAGAAGAAGCATTAAGGGTACGAGTGGAAAAAACGGATGTTTTCGCGGAAATAGAACCGAACCAAAAACAAAGGATCATATTAGCCCTAAAAAAAGCGGGTCACGTCGTGGGATATATCGGAGATGGGATCAACGACGCATCCGCATTACACTCCGCCGACGTAGGAATATCGGTGGATTCTGCGGTAGATGTTGCAAAAGAAGCAGCGGATATCGTATTGTTGGAAAAAAATTTAGCAGTATTATTAGATGGAGTCAAAGAAGGGCGCGTAACGTTTGCGAATACACTCAAATACGTGTTTATGGCGACAAGTGCGAATTTCGGGAATATGTTCAGCGTGGCAGGGGCCTCCGCTTTCCTAAGCTATCTTCCGCTCTTGCCCAAGCAGATCTTATTGACCAATCTATTGACGGATCTGCCGGAAATGACAATCGCATCGGACGAAGTGGATCAAAACTGGATCGTTCGCCCACGTAAATGGGACATCAAATTTATCGGCAGATTTATGCTAGTGTTCGGCTTCTTAAGCTCTCTTTTCGATTATGCAACATTCGGCTTGTTACTATTCGGATTAGGCGCGAACGAAACACAATTCCAAACAGGATGGTTTACCGAATCCGTCGTGTCCGCAAGCCTAATCGTATTAGTGATCCGTACTAAAAACGTATTTTATCGTAGCCGACCTGGAAAATTATTATTGGGAGCCACAGCGCTCTGCCTAGGCTTCGTAATTGCTATCCCCTATCTTCCCTTGGCAAAAACATTCGGCTTCGGTCGTCTGCCATTAATATTCTACGGTTATTTACTTGGAATAATCGTACTCTATGTAGGGTCGGCAGAATTCGCAAAATTTCTTTTTTATAAAAAAGAAAACTGAAACAAAGATAAAAAGTCTAGTTACAGGTCCACGATCACTCTCAAAAAAGTAGCCGGGATTGAAATTCCGACATTGCCGCTTTGATTCTGTTCAATCGCTAACTCTATGAGTTGTTTGCGTAACTCATGGAGTTTTCCGTTCTTCTCCGCCGCTTCAAAAGCGCCCATTGTCGGACCGTAAAATTTTCCGAGCAATTCTATCAAATCCTCCGGGCTTTTATCCGGTGAAATAAAGTTATATGTGTCTTTGAGTAAGGAAATTCTCTCCTCTTTCACTCCGGCTTTAGAAAAATAATCCGTAACATAAGATTTCATTCCCCAAGTCATCGGACTAACAAAACCTTCGGGAGGCGGAGGTGAAAAAGATGCGCTTATCTTTAATAGTTGTGAAACGAACGAAGTGGGATCGTTTGGGATCCAGTTACCCATTACAATACGACCTCCAGGCTTCGTAACCCGAACCATTTCACTTGCGACATCAAACGGTTTAGGAGCGAACATTGCACCGAATATGGAAATAGTCAGATCGAAAGAACGATCCGGGATATCTTGCAAATTACATGCATCTCCTTCCTGGAATCGCAAATTGGAAAGACCTTCTTCCTTTGCTCGTTTGTTACCCGCTTCTACCAGATTTTTTGCAATGTCAATTCCGATAACTTCAGATCCTGTTCTTGCAAGCGGGATCGCGGTAGTTCCGTCCCCGGATCCTAGATCCAAAATCCTAAGCGGAGATATTATCCCAAGATGAGTTACAAGTTCTTCTCCTGACCTGCGCATCAAAGATGCGATCTCCGTAAAATCACCCTTTTGCCATAACGTTTTGTTCGGGTTTTCGGTTTTCGAATCCAAAGCTAGCTTTATCATATAAGTGTAGATCCTATTATAGAGTAGTATATTCTTTCCAACCTTCTACCCGATATAAGGGGCAGAATAAATTCTCAGTGACAGGATGATTATATTTGCGGATGATGAAAGCTCCTTGTATAATTCTGCAACCTTGGGTAAAAACTTTACAGGCTATCGTTATGGAAATTAATTCTCGACCGCTCGATCGACAGGAAAGGATCTGTATTTGGGGGAGCCGTTGTTTATTTGCTGGGTATCTTCCGGATCTAACGTTACGCCGAAGAGCGGCAGCCACAGTCTGTATCGGCTTGGATGGTGAATTCCAAGTTTCTTTGAACGATACCGATTGGATCGGTTTTCGTTCCGCACTCATCCCTCCGATGGCGGATCATTCCATCCGATTTTCGGGAAAGTTTTGCGTTTTGCTTTTTATGGATTTAAGCAGCCCTAATTACGAATCTTTAAGAGCATCTAACTTAGAAAGTGAAACCGACGGCATCTTTATTTCCTTAAGAGAAGAAGAACAACTGCTCGACAAGATCGGCCAAATATTATCCGCTGATCCTGATTCAGAAGAGTCTCTTATAGAGCTATTAAATCAGATCCCTCCTATACTGGAGAACGATTCCAGAATAATAGATCCTCGTATCCAAAAGATAGTCGAATTAATTACTACAATGCCTCACGAAGATCATTCCGCAAAAGATCTGGCGGAATTTGCAGGTATGTCCGTTTCCAATTTAGAGCATCAGTTTAAAAAAGAGATCGGGATCCCATTTCATTCTTTTCGCACTTGGTTCAGACTTAAGCTAACCGTATATTCACTCCTACACGGAATGAATCATACTGATTCGGCCCATCGCGCAGGATTTTTCGATTCCGCTCATTTTACCCGCACCTTTCGGGCAACGTTCGGATTGCCTCCTTCCGAAATATTCAGAAGCACAAGACATTTAAAATCGTTTATAGAAGTACCTGCAAGTTACGCAGAAGCTTGAAAATTCCCGCATATTAATAATAAGCAATGTATTAGTTTCCATTCTATTCATAGCTAAGATAAGTTCTCATTTCCCCCTTACCTTTCACATCTATCAATCTTCTAATTTCTATTCGCGAAGTGTCTTCAAGAAGATCATAAGTTGTTTCCGAGATCTGGATCCTACCTGGAACACCGTGAGATTCCAATCGACTGGCAGTATTCACAGCATCGCCCCAAAGATCATAAGCGAATTTTTTCTTACCGATCACACCTGCGACAACTGGACCGGAATGGATACCGATCCGCATCCTTAAAGGTCTTCCCGACGGGTCCCGCAAAGTTTTAACAAAGTTTTGTATTTCAATCGCCATTTTCATTGCGCTTTCCGCGTGATTTTCATGCCAAATCGGAATTCCGGAAACTGCCATGTATGCATCTCCGATCGTTTTTATTTTTTCCATTCCGTATTTTTCTGCGAGAAGATCCAAATGGGAAAACACATCATTCAAAAAATGCACCAAAGATTCGGGAGATACCTTTTGTGAAAGCACAGTGAAATTCTCAATATCTGCAAATAATATAGAAACCATCTGATAACCGTCAGCAATCGTAGATGGATCTCTTTTAAGTCTTTCCGCTATAGGCTCAGGAAGAATATTCAGAAGAAGGTTCTCCGCTCTATCATGCTCTTGTTTATTTTTAGAAATAAAATAGTATAAACTAAAAAAAGTTAAAGTACCGGCGCCTACGATATTGATCACAAAAAACAATACCTGCAAATTTCGCTCCACCTTCGGTATAGGTAAATGCAGATAAAATTCCGCCAAACCGCTAAAGACCAAAACGATCAGAAATAATCCGAACCAGATCAAACCTTGGCGAATGGGAGCGAATGATAGAGCTCCTAGTGGACAAAGGATCGCCCAAATGATGACGGCACCTGAATTTTCAAAACCGCCCAAACTCAATTGCAAAAGTACAGGAAGAATAAGGATGAAAAAAAATTGGAGGAATCTAAATGCCAAATACTTACCGGTAACAAAAACAAAAAATAGACTTAATAAACTTAAGATCGCATAAGCTCCCGGGATTATAGCCGATTGCGGAAATCCTAATATAAAATATAGAACGCTCCATAAAAATCCCGCCGCAGTAAATGCCATCGAAAAATTGACGAGCCCTTTCTTGTGAAGTGTATCTCTTTCTTTCGTCCTCATGTGACAACTCCCTTTTCATCAATGGACTGATGTAATATGTTTCTCCGTTTGTATAATCCTGCAAAACCGTAAAAAATCCGACTTACTTTACATTTTTTTCAAAACAGTTGCAGAATTATACAAGGAAAGAAGGTGGAAGAACCATATATTGATGTATATGCACGTTACAAAGGGTAAAATTTAAAAAATGAAAGATGTATTCTTTTACCAGTTATTCGAATCACAATCTTCGACTTATACTTACTTGATCGCCGATAAAGAAACCAGAGAGGCAGCGATAATAGATCCGGTTTGGGAAACAGTAGATAGAGATCTAAAACTGATCAGAGAATTAGGTCTCTATTTAATGTATATACTAGAAACTCATATTCATGCAGATCATATCACCGGAGCTTCGGAGATCCGAAAAAACACAATGGCCCAAACTGCGGCAAGCGCTTTAGCGGAAATAGATTGTGTGGATATTTTGCTCGAAGACGGGCGTATTCTTCCTCTTGGAAACAAAAACATTAAAGCAATCGCGACTCCAGGGCACACTAACGCATGCATGAGTTTTCTATTCGAAGGAATGGTGTTTACGGGAGACTCGCTCCTGATCCGAGGCACAGGAAGAACGGACTTCCAAGAAGGATCTGCTTCGAAATTGTACGATAGTATAACCCAAAAATTATTCTCTCTTCCTGATGAAACAGAAGTTTATCCAGCGCATGATTACCAAGGTTTCACTAACACCACAATCGCATTAGAAAAGAAATTAAACCCTAGGATCGGAGGAAATCGTACTAAAGAAGATTTCCAAAAGATAATGAGAGAACTACAACTTACCGCTCCCAAAAAAATGCATGTAGCCTTACCGGCGAATACAGGATGCGGAAATTTGGAAATCGTAAGAACGATGACACCTCAAACTATATTAGGAATTCCTACTGTTTTGAATGAGGATGTATTTAAGAAAATCGGAAAAGTGAAAATAATAGATGTACGTTCTTCCGAGGAGTTCCACGGAGAATTAGGCCATATTCGAACTTCCCAACTGGTTACATTGGGCTCTGATTTAACCAAATTTTTAGAAGCAGGAGATCGTTTCGAAGAGATCGTATTCGTATGTCGGAGTGGCAAACGTTCTCATCAAGCCACGGAAGAAAGTATTCGTTTAGGTTATAAATTCACATCCAATATGGCGGGCGGGATGGTGAATTGGAACGAGAAATACCTGCCTAAGGAGTAATAAGAATGGCAACAGAATGGATAATGGGTCTTATCGGCGGAGTAGTGATCGGCATCGCCGTTTCCTTAATGCTTTTATGGAACGGAAGAGTGACCGGAGTCAGCAGCATTGTATATGGCGTATTAATTCCTAGCAAGGGAGATCTTGCTTGGAGATGGTATTTTATAGTCGGGTTACTTATAGGAGGTCTTTCTTTGAAAGCCACCGCCCCTGAACTTTTAGCAGTGGAGATCCAGACGAAAGAATGGATTGGGGCGCTTGCAGGAGTATTCGTCGGATTCGGCGCGATGTTAGGAGGAGGTTGCACAAGCGGACATGGAGTTTGCGGAGTAAGTAGAGTTTCTCCAAGATCCATAGTAGCCACAATCGTATTTATGACGGCGGGAATGGCAGCAGTAGTATTACTTAGAAAAGTAGGGAGCTTGCATGAAATATAATATTGGAGCGTTAGTCGTAGGCCTATTATTCGCTATCGGACTAGGCATATCAGGGATTTTACAACCTGCAAACATAATAGGATTCTTGGATGTATTCGGAAAATGGAACCCTACCCTACTTTTCACGATGGCAGGTGCAGTGGGAGTCCATTTCATCACTTACAAATTCATTCGAAAAAGAAAAACCCCAATGTTCTCCAAGGATTGGTTCATCCCGACCCGCCAAGAAATAACTCCTGCCTTGATCATCGGAAGCCTAATTTTTGGGATCGGTTGGGGACTTGGAGGTTATTGTCCAACAGTTTCAGTCACTACCCTTGCAAGTTTCGAAACAAGACCTTTAATCGTTTTTGCAAGTATCATTTTAGGAATGTTACTATTTTGGTTTTTGGATAAGAAAACAAATTTGAAAAGTAAATTAGAATAAGCAACTATGCTGATCTTAGGATATATAACTTCCTTTATCATGGGAATCCTGCTCGGTCTGATCGGCGCCGGAGGTTCAATTCTCACGGTTCCCATACTTTTTTACTTTTTTGGACAAGATGCGGCGTTCGCCACAACAAACTCTATGTTCATAGTCGGAATAGCCTCGTTTGTAGGAGCGGTAATCCAAGCCAAAAAAGGAAATACTAATATAAAAGTTGGAATGTATTTCGCCCTACCAAGTTTCATCGGAATTTATATTGCCAGATATTTTCTTCTTCCATCGATTCCCAACATCTTAATTTCAAATTTTGGAATTACGCTGACAAAATCTTTGTTCATTATGATCCTATTTGCTATCTTAATGGTTTTCAGTTCCTATACGATGATCCGCTCAGGCAATCCACTCCCGACAATATCATTAAAATCGAATATACTATCGTATAACTTTTTATCCATTGGGCTCAAAGGATTGATCGTAGGCATGATCACAGGATTTGTAGGTGCAGGGGGAGGATTTCTTATCATTCCCGCACTTACAATTCTACTCAAATTCCCGATCAGACAAGCCATAGGAACATCACTCGCAATCATCGCCGCAAACTCACTTTTCGGATTCGCAATCAGTTTCAGATCGGTGCAAACTGAGAACTGCCCTTTACTTCTATTTATCTGCGGTGTAGGAATTGCAGGAATGTTTTTAGGACAGAATCTTTCTTCAAAAATAAATGAAAGGAATCTAAAAATTGGATTCGGTTATTTTGCGTTAGCTGTGGCATCCCTAATCCTTTGGGACCAGGGAATGAAGTTGTAAGTTACTAATTGCCATTCGATACTAGCAATTTAAGGTTAGGCAACTTTCTTTCCGATATGTTTTATCAGACCTGGAGTATGAATGCGCTACAACCGTATCCTCATTGCACCCGACAAATTCAAAGGAACACTTAGCGCAGCGCGTGCCGCAAGGGCAATGTGCTCTGGTGTTCGCTCTGCTTGGGGTGACTCGATCCGGGTGGTTGAACTCCCTCTGGCCGATGGCGGAGAAGGAAGTCTTGTTGCTCTCCATTCATTGCGACCGAAGCTAAACCTTCTAGTAGATATCCTTCCAGATGCAGGCGGGTTCAACCGCTCAGTTTGTTATCTCGCCGACGAGACAGATGCATACTTTGAATCCGCACGATTACTTTCATTAAACTTCAAAGGTAATCGACGACTTCCTCTTCTTGACAGAACAAGCCGTGGCCTTGGCCGTTGGGTTCGCAATATGTTGGCCTCGAAAAAAAGGAATTTGTTTTTATTTCTCGGAGGCACAGCAATATGCGACGGTGGATTAGGGATCTTACATGAATTCGGGTTTCAACTGCTGGACAGCAAAGGTAACCCGGTGCATTCTCTGAGAAATTTGCCTAATGCAAGGAGGCTCGTACCTCCAACTTCATTTGCCATAATAGAAACCAACATCAAAATGCTTTCGGATGTAACCAATCCTCTATTAGGTCCTAAGGGCGCCCCCAAATTGTTTGCCCCTCAGAAAGGCGCCACACAAAGCGATGTGTCTTTATTAGAAGAAGGCCTCGAGCAACTTTCCCATTTGTGGGCTGAATTTTCTGAACAAAGCGACACAAATTGGCCGGGTGGAGTCGGTGCAGGAGGTGGAATTGCGCTCCCATTTCTCGGAATGGCAAAAGAGCGCGCTACTCTTGGCTCTGGTTCTCTTTTCTTTTTGCAGGAATCCGGATTGGCCGACATGATTCGTCCGGGCGATTTGGTACTAACAGGGGAAGGTAGAACCGATGCAGGTACCTTAGCAGGTAAGCTCGTGGATGCAGTAGTTCACCTTTGCCGTAAGATTGGAGCGGACTGTTTGGTAGTCAGCGGGTCCGTCGCCGATCAAGACAGATTAGATGCAGCCAATTATCCCAAGACAATAGAAGTCTCAACCAATGGTAGAGTGCCTTTACGTAAAGATGCAGCGAATGAACTGTCCCGGGCCGTTACTCGAGCTCTATCCGCGATGAAATAATTTTATTTCACGAAATCTAAAGTAAGTCTAGTCCATAAAAATACGTTCAGATTCGCTCGCAATCGGCACCGAAAAAGAGCGGTGGCGATTGAAAGGAAAGGATTACTATCTATTTAATACACGTAATCCGAACCGAGGACCACCTTTCCTCCAATCCAGAACCGCCCCTTCCATTAGAAATACCGAAAATATAAACCTCTTCCCAACACCCCTACCTAAACACTACAACCCAGCACTAAACACTGATTACTTCACGGAAATAACCAAGAAGATACTTAATGACTTCTACCCAAAACACTGTCCTACTCCTGAATGTAACAATAG
>NZ_AHOO02000013.1:300000-553148 GCF_000244755.1 Leptospira licerasiae serovar Varillal str. VAR 010
TAGCGGTCTCGAAACCTTTAGGGAATTTTAACTCAGGAAGTTCGATCACAGGGCTATCGGTCTCAGGGAAAAAAGCATCCTTGATCACAGGTTTAGGAGTTCCTTTCGGTTTTCCGTTAGAGTGATAGATCATGATCTTTCTTTCGTATTGAAGAACCAACTCTTTGTTCTGGTTCAAGCAGATCGTACGAACATGAACGATCCCCGGTTTGTCCGCTCCCTTATCATCAATTTTGATAATTTTGGTTTTAGCGGAAAGAGTATCTCCGGGATATACAGGTTTCAAGAATTGAACGTCGTAGTATCCAAGGTTTGCGAGAGCTTTTTCGGAATCATTTTGAACTCCTAAAGAAAGCGCTACGTTGAACACCATTAACGGGGAAACTAATAGATCCTTAAATCCGTGAGCTTGTGCATAAGGAGCGGAAAGATAAAGTGGGTTTGCTTCCATAAAAGTGGTAGCAAACTCTTGTGCAAAAGAACGATCGATGGTCAGTTCTCTTGGATGTTCGAAAATTGCACCTTCTGTAAATTCTTCCAGATATCTGCCGTAAATGCCCCGTTTTACGGTTCCGGTTTCCACCGGAGTTTTGGGACCTAGTTCCGCGAAGGGGGAAGTAGGGATTTTAGCCATAGTGAGAACTCCTGCTTCGTTTTAAGTTTCTTCCAGGATTTTGAGATCCTCCGGTCGGAAAAGGCTTTTTCGGCTTAATAAGTCCCGAAATACCCGTCCAGTTGGCTTCTGGATCCGAAACGAAACTCCGAAATTTGGATCTCTTGTTTCGTAAGCTCCGGATTATTGTCCTTCTCCCCAAACATATGATTCCAGGTATTTACGTAAAGGATCGGCAGAGAGTTTCGATTTTCCAAATGAGAAGAAAAAAGTACCCTGTCTTTATGGACGACCGGATCTTCTTGGAAGAGCTGGTCTCCTGAATAAACATTCTTTAGATCTAATTGAAAAGTTTTACCGTCCGGCTCGAGTCGAACTAAGAACGACTCAATGTCGTAGGTCCTACCGTAGCGGATCCTTCGGTAAATCCTGTAAAAAAAATCCTTCCAGGAGCTTGGATGGATCTCATCCCTAAAGACCAAACTGATCTCCCATTCGAATCCAATCGGAGTGATATTTGCCTTACAATAGATCCCTACCAGATCGTTGCCGGTCTGCACATCTATCTCAGGTTGGGATAAAACGAAAAGATCCGACTTGGGACAGATCCCTTCCGTGGCTTGGAATATTGGCAGAGGTGGACTAGCGCAGCCCAAATGAAGAATGAATAGTGGGATGAGAAGATAAGATTTCATGAGAAGGTCGGAATGGAGGAATTCGAATCAGTTTTTCAATCTTGTCAAGATGGAAAATAGGTGCTTTTCCATTCGGGAAGAGAAAGTCTGGAATCGATGAGTTCCTCAGTTTTATTCAGAGAATTTCCCCAAATAGCGCTTTCTGCCCAAAAGGAGAAGGTGAGAGAAAAGATACAAAACACTAAAAAGGTTTTGGAAGAAGTTTTACAAAAGAGGGATGTTGTAAATTACGAGTCCGTAATACGACCTCTGAACGATTCTATGGAAGAATTGCAGGAAGAGTTTACCGTACTTTCCCACCTAAATAGTGTTAAAAATAGCGAAGAAACACAAGAACACTATACTGAGATACTTCCTGAGATCACAGAGTTTTATACAGCACTAGGCCAAAACGAAGAATTATTCAAACTATATTCTGAAATTTACGAGAAGGAAAAATCCAGATTAGACAGACCTAAAAACAAGGTGCTGGAAGATGCAATCCTGCAGTTCAAATTAGGAGGAGTTGGACTTCCGGAAGATAAAAAAAATCGTCTTCAGGAAATTCAACTTAGGTTGTCGGATCTTTCCAACCAATTCTCTCAAAATTTATTGGATTCCACCAACTCTTTCGAAATGAAGATCGAATCTGAAGAAGATGTAAAGGAGATCCCTGAATCGGATAAGGCGTTGTACAAAAACGAGGACGGGACTTACACTTTCACTCTTCAGTTCCCAAGTTATAATTGTTATATGACTTACGGAACAAATCGCTCCAAAAGAGAGGAATTATACAAAGCATACGTAACCCGCGCTTCGGGAAACGGCAAAATTTTGGAAGAGATACTGGCTGTCCGAGATGAGTCCGCTAAATTATTAGGATATAAAAATTACGCAGAATCTTCTTTGGCGACCAAGGTTGCCGATTCTCCTGAGCAGGTGTTGGACTTCCTTCAAAGGATCGGAAAACTTGCCAAGCCGGTAGCAGAGAAGGAAATTTCCAAACTCAAAAAATTTGCAGAAACGCTTGGTATTCCGGATTTTCAAGCATTCGACAGCGCTTATGTTTCTGAAAAATTAAAGAAGAAGGACTATAATTTTGACGAAGAGCTGACTCGTCCTTATTTCGAAAAAAATTCTGTGGTAAAGGGAACTTTCGCCTTTTTGGAGAAATTATTAGGATTAAAATTTGAGAAGACGAACGCTCCCGTTTGGGATCCCAAAACGGAAGTGTATCATGTAAAAAACGGCTCCGAAATTATTGCCAGATTGTATTTGGATCTGGAAGCGAGAAAGGACAAACAGGGCGGCGCCTGGATGAATCATTGGGAAACTAGAAATAAACTTTCCGGTAAAACGATCCTTCCTTCCGCATTCGTTATTTGTAATTTTCCTCCTTCTAAGGATGGCGCTCCTTCTCTATTAAATCATTCCGATGTCGTAACATTCTTTCATGAGATGGGACATGCTCTCCATCATCTTTGCGCGAAAATTGAAGAACCTCCTGTGAGCGGGATCAACGGAGTAGAATGGGACGCAGTGGAATTTCCTTCTCAGTTTTTAGAAAATTTTGCGTATGAACCAGAGGTTTTAGATTTTTTTGCATTTCATTATGAAACGGGAAAACCTATGCCGAAAGAATTGGCGCAAAAATTAAAGGATACTAAAAACTTTTTGGCTGCGATGGGGGTGGTGAGGCAGCTAGAATTCGGGATTTTTGATATAAGGATCCATCTTCAAAAATATTCGGAGGAGGAAGTGCAAAATATTCTGGATACTGTGCGAAAGGATGTAAGCGTAATTTTTCCGCCCGAATATAACAAGTTCCAGAATGGTTTCGGTCATATTTTCTCAGGAGGATATGCAGCAGGTTATTATAGTTATAAATGGGCGGAACTTTTAGCAGCGGACGCGTTCTTTGCGTTTAGATCCAAGGGAATTTTTGACGAGGACCTGGCTGCAAAATACAGGACCGAGATTTTGGAAAAAGGGGGCTCCGAAAACGCAATGGTACTATTCAAACGTTTTCTGGGAAGAGATCCTGAACCGGACGCTCTATTAAAACTCTATGATTTAGTAGCTTGAACCGCTTTAAGAAAGCTTTTTGCGGAAATTTTGAAGCAATTGTTCCGTGCCTGAAAGTAGTAATTCTACTTGGTCGGAATCGATATTATAGACCACATTCGTCTTTAAAGAATCTTTAAAGGCGTTTGCATCTATCGTTTTCTGATCGTAACTATCCTTTAAAAAATTGTACCATCCGGCTAGGATCACTTTTAAGTGAGGAAGTTCTTTGATAGGGACCGAAATGACTTTCTCTGCTTCCATAAAGACACCAGCAGGTTAATTTGCGAACCGAACCAGTCAACCAGATTTTTTGAAACTATGTTTGATCCGAATTTTTCTCATGGAAAAAGGCGGCGCACAAAATTAGAGTTTAGATCCACTCTATTTGCGGAGTCTTTTTAAGGCTTTCATCACGACTGACTTTGGTTTATCCACTTTTACGGCATTCGGATTCTTCATCATCATATCTAGATACTCTTGTAATCCTGTAATTTCTAAGAGAGGATTTGGAGAGATCCAATCCGCAATATGATCGTTTATGATCTGAAAGGTGGCAAACGCGGAACAATCCGCTGCAGTGAATTCTTTTCCTGCGATATAGGGAGAAAATTTTACCACCCTGGAAAGCGCTTTCGCTCCTTTTTGGATAGAGAGTCTTGTGAGTTCTACAGTTTCCGGTGAGATTGTTTTTCCTTCCACGATCGACTCATACAGTCTACGGGCGGGAATATCTATATAATTTTCGATAAAAGATATAATCGTCCGAACTTCGGCTGCTTCGAAAGGATCTGCCGGGATCAAACGTTTGCTATTTGGATAAGCATCATCTAAGAATTCCAGAATCGCTTGGGACTCTACCAGATATTTTCCATCCACTTCTAAATAGGGAATTTTTCCCATTGGGCTTTTTTGTAGGAACTCCTCGTCTTGGGAAAAGCCGGTGCGAATCTCTTCGAACTCCAAACCTTTTTCTAAAAGTGCCAATTTGACCTTATTCGTATAATTGCTGATCGGATAACCGTATAGTTTTATCATAAGAGCCTAGGATCATCCAATTAGAAGCAGGATGGTAAAGTCTTTTTCAAGATAGATAAGAAAGAATGGGAACTTGGATGGATTTTCAATTTCTACTTTCCCGAAAGGAAATCTAAATCTAAAATTGGCAGCGAAAAAAAGAATTTACTCTTTCGAAAAGGAATCTTATCGGATCATGAAAAAAACAGCATTAATTACAGGTGCTAGCGTAGGCATCGGATACGAAATTTCAAAATTGGCCGCTAAAGACGGTTACGATCTTATACTCGTAGCTCGAAATCTCAAGACCTTAAATTCCGTAAAAAAGGAAATGGAAAGTTTAGGAGCGAACGTAGAAGTTCTTTCCGCGGATCTCTCCGATCCCAAGTCCCCTAAAAAAATTTACGATTTCGCCAAAAAGAAAAAAGCGATCGTGGATCTTTTGGTAAATAACGCAGGCTTTGGGACTAACGGAAAATTCCATTCTTTAGATCTGAAAGAAGAATTGGATCTTATCCAAGTGAATGTTACCTCTCTTGTGGAATTAACTCATCTATTTTTGAAAGATATGAGAGAAAGACATGCAGGAAAAATTTTAAACGTAGCTTCCACTGCGGCTTTTCAGCCGGGACCTATGATGACGAACTATTACGCTTCCAAGGCATACGTTCTATTCTTCTCGGAAGGTATTGCGGAGGAAGTCCGTAAAGACGGAGTGAACGTTACCTGTCTTTGCCCTGGTCCTACTAAAACCGAATTTTTTAAAAGAGCGGAAATGGATAAGTCTGCGATCTTGAATAGTTCTCTTGTCCCTAAAGCGGACGCAGCCTATGTGGCAAAGATCGGTTATCAGGGAGTAAAGGCGGGTAAAGCTGTAGTAATATCCGGAGTGGCAAACAAGGTAATGGCACAATCCGTTCGGATCGCTCCTAGATTTTTGGTCCGTAAGTTGGCAAAATTTCTAAATACAGTAAATTAAACAGAAGAGTGTCCTAAGATATGCAAGAAACGATTTTGGATAAGGCGGTTCCCTTTTTCCTCGGATTGGCTTTGGTGGAATTTATATGGGGAAGAAGGAAATCGGTCTATAGATGGAATGATTCTGTCTCGGATCTCGCAACAGGGATTTTATACTCTTTTACCGGAGTTATTATCACTTTGGGAGCTATTCTCCTATATGATAAAATCAGAATATATTATTCGATCCAAAGTCTTTTTCATGTAGGGGAATTCCCGTCTTCTTCCCCTTTGGTAAAAACAGCCGAGGGTTGGCAATTCAGTCCGGAGTCGTTTTTTGCATGGACATTCGTTTTGATCGCTGTGGATTTTATTTATTATTGGTTCCATCGGGCAACTCACGAGATCCATTTTCTTTGGGCCTGTCATGTGACCCATCATTCTAGCGAAGAATTTAATTTAACTGTGGCGCTTAGGCAATCCATGTTCCAAAGGATTTTTGAGTATATGTTTAATCTTCCTTTGGCTTTACTCGGGATCCCTTGGTGGATGTTTTTTATCTGCCATGGGATATTGAAGATCTATCAATTCTGGGTCCATACTAGATTGATCGGAAAGCTCGGTTGGATGGAAAAAGTTCTTTTGACTCCTTCTCACCATAGGGTCCATCACGGAAGAGATCCGGAATATTTGGACAAGAACCACGGAGGCATTCTCATCCTCTGGGATCGTTGGTTTGGAACATACGCGGAGGAGAAGAAGGAACCGATCTACGGACTGACGGAACCTCTTCCTACATTTAATCCAATTTGGGCGAATCTACATGTGTATGTTTCCCTCTGGAATTTAATGAAGGCAACTCCAAACTGGAAGGATAAACTTCTTCTTCTTGTCAAAAAGCCTGACTGGAGACCCGATTCCCTGGGAGGGGAGAAGAAGGTCCCTGAAATCAACAGAGCCACTTATACAAAATTCGATCCGACTATTTCTAGTTCCAGAAAAGTTTATGGAGTAATGCAGTTTGTACTTCTTGCCGGACTTTCCGTTTATTTATTAAAACTTTTGAAATTAGGAAAGATCTCTCTAGCTTTGTATTCAGGCTTTGGAGTTTGGTTCTTCTTTGCATTTTTAAGTTTAGGACTCGTATGGAACGGTAGATCTAGAATGGAAAAATGGGAAGTCCTGAAATTCGTATTGCTCGGAGTCCTAGTTTGGAACCTGAAATAATTTTCTCGAATCGGCTCTTTTAGTTCGTATAACAAACAATCCGTTTATTATAGTAAGCGACATGAAAAGCTTCGCTTGATCAATCCATACCTTCTTCTAAAGATTGCCTAGGAATCAAAAACCGAATTTGAAAAAGAATATCATTGGGAGGCAAGCTTGAATTCACCGCTTCAATTCGAATTACCAGAGGAATTACAACAACTCAGAGAACTGGTCAGGGACGTAGTCAGAAAGGAAGTTGTTCCGAACAGGATGCACTACGACGAAAATAACGAATATCCGAAAGCTATTTTACAAAAATTTAAAGAAGCAGGATTGTACCAGGCGTTGTTCGACGAAGAACACGGCGGACTAGGTTACGGAATGATGGGAGGTATCGTCCTCGCAGAAGAAGTTTCTTGGGGTTGTTTGGGAGTAAACACAGCATTCACTTCTACAAAACTTGGCGCTTTGCCGATCGATGTGGGAGGTACCAAAGCGCAAAAAGACAAATGGCTCCCACTTCTTGCTTCCGGAGAAAAAACTGCCGCATTCGGTCTATCCGAACCCGGAGCCGGCTCGGATGTTCCCGCTATGGCGACTACCGCAGTAAAAAAAGGGGACCGTTATGTTTTAAACGGGACCAAACAATGGATCAGTAGCGCCGGCCAAGCGGATATTTATACTGTATTTGCGATGACCGATAAGGACAGAGGCCCGAGAGGGATCTCTTGTTTTATCATAGAAAAAGGGACCAAAGGATTTTCTTTCGGAAAGAAGGAAGATAAATTGGGGATCCGATGTTCCGAAACAAGACAGCTCATCATGGAAGATTGCGAGATCCCGGAAGAAAATCTTTTGGGCGGAAAAGAGAATATGGGATTTTTACACGCGTTCAAGACGCTCATACTTTCTAGACCCGCAGTTGCAGCAGGTGCAGTCGGGCTTATGCAAGGTGCATTCGACGCTGCGATCGAATACGCAAGAGAAAGAGAGCAGTTCGGAACTACGATCGCTTCCTTCCAAGCGATCCAGCATATGCTTGCAGATATGGCAATCAAGATAGAAGGTTCCAGACTTCTGACTTACAAGGCAGGAGTGTATGCGGAAACTTTTCATAAAGATGCCGCAAAATTTTCCGCAATGGCAAAATGTTACGCATCCGATTCTTCGGTCCAAGTCGCGTCCGATGCTGTACAAATTTTCGGCGGCTATGGATATACAAAAGAATACCCTGTGGAAAAATTTTATAGGGACGCTAAAATCCTTCAGATTTACGAAGGCACAAGCCAGATCCAGAGAAACGAAATTGCCGCAGGACTTATAAAAGATGCGGCATCCAAAAACAAAAAAGGGTAAAATTCTCTTTTAGTCTCCGGCGGGAGAATTTTGACTTGCTTGCCGATCCGCCAGAAGTCAAACTTTTCCCTCCGGTTTTTTAGAAAGAGTGAAAAGGTTTTTGGACATCCAGAATTTTTTGCCTTCGAGAGTTTTTTGTAAACTCTCGTTCACTTTTTTGATCTTTTCCTTTTTTAGTCCGATTTTTGCGTTCGATCCTTCTTCCCTTCCTTATGATGGGATATCATTGGTTCCTCATGCCGAGGTTTGGGCCGACCTAGAAGGAGGCACAAGCTTCGAAAAAATGCAAAAGAAAGAATTTTATCCTCTTTCTTCTGCGAGTTTAGGTTATTCGGATCTGGCTCACTGGTTTCGGATCCCTCTTGAAAATAAATCTTCTCATTCTGTTTCTTGGATTTTGGAAATCCATTATAGCCAACTGGATAAGGCGGAATTATATCTTGCCTCCAAAGGTGACCAGGTTTTGTTCCGGGGCGGGGATAGAGTTCCTTTTGGAGAGAGACCGATACAATATAGGTTCCCTAGTTTTCCTTTAGAATTAAAGGCAGGAGAGAAGGACACAGTCTATTTAAAGATCCAAACCAAAAGTTCCATAAACTTTGCTGCATACGCGTATAAGTCGGAGGATTTTTTTTCGAATATTAGCAATGAGCAGATATTACTTGGGATCTATTTCGGATCTCTTTTGGTAATGGCGTTGTATAATTTATTTTTGTTCTTATCCACAAGGGAAAGAACATATTTGGCGTTTTTCGGATATGTTGGCGCTGGAGTCTTGACCCAGTGGTCCCTCCACGGTTATTCTTTCCAATTTTTTTGGCCCAACTCTGTAGTGTGGGCAAGTCATATAATCACTTCCTTTACGTTTTTAGTCTCAGCGACCACTGCGGATTTTATCCGACTTTATTTCGATGCTCCTAACGATTATCCGAATTCGAATAAGGTTCTGAAAGGAATATCAATTTTATCTTATATACTTGTAGTTGTCGGGTATTTTTTCCCTTTCAGTTTCGCGTTAGCGCTTTATATGTTCCTTTCTACGATCACGTTAGCCGTTATCTTGTATTTGGGGTTTCAGGGATTTTCCAGGAACATCCGACCTGCACTTTTCTTTTTGGGAGCATGGATTGCGCTAGTTACGGGAGCGTTCGTATTCGTCTTAAGATTTTCCGGAATCATTCCTCATACAATTTCTTTGGCTTATTGGGGAGTGGAGATTGGGACTGCGATACATATCCTTCTCTTGGCCTTGGCCTTAGCCGATAGAGTAAACGACCTTTCCAAAGATCTTTCTTCCAAGGTGGAAGATTTGAACGAGGCAAAACACGCGATAGAACAATCCGAGCTTAGATTTAGGAATTTGTTTGAAGGAGCGGAAGAACTTCTACTTACATTGGACCAAGAGGGAAATATTAAGGATGCAAATCGGACCCTCTCCAGGCTCACAGGCTATAAACCTGCAGAAGTAGAAGGTAAAAATTTTTTAGATCTGATATATACTATAGATACCCAGGAAGGTTCTATAGTAATCCTTCTTGCTAAAGAGAAATTAGAAGAACATTTACGAACCAGAAAGACTGTCGAGTTCCATTCCGAATTCAAACAGAAATACGTAATGGAACCTAAACCTGTAAAGATCCGTCTCCAATCTTTCGAGAGTGAAGCGGGCAGAAAGGTGCTCGGTAAAGTTTCTGAGATCTCCGAGGATATTCTATCTCGCTTTTTGGTCTCAGAAAGTATGCATTTCACCGTGAATAATTATCTCAGAAATGCGGATATCCTAAGTAGGCAGCTTACTTCCAAGTTAAGTCAGTTTGCAGGTTCCGAGATAATAACCGCGATCCGAACATGTCTTCGAGAAGTTCTGATCAATGCGATTGAGCATGGAAATTTGGGGATCAGCTTTGATGAAAAAACGGAAGCGATGAAATCCGGAAATTATATGGAGTTCATACAAAAAAGGCAGAGAGAGGCTTTTTACGGTGCAAGAAACGTAAAAGTAGCTTATTCCCTAAATTCTAAAAGGATCGGTTTCGAGATAGAGGACGAGGGAGACGGTTTCGATTTTAAGAAGATGTTAAATTTAGACGGAGAAAAACTGAACGAGGAAAGTTATACGCACGGTCGCGGGATCATGATGACCCGGAAAGTTTTCGACGTAGTAAAATTTAACGAAAAAGGGAATAAGGTCCTTTTAATTAAATATCTCCAAAAGCCTCTTAAATACAAAAGAGAACCGAGTTCTTTAGATATTGATTAATATTTCCTAACTTGGAAAATTGAGACTCGATTTTACGGTTGATCTGATCTTAGATCCGGTTAGATCATTGCTTCGGCTCGGAAGCATTTCTCGTGAGGTTAAAATATTCCTATGAAACATATTTATATGATCGTTTTTCTTTTAATTCCAATGCGGATATTTTCTTGGGATTTGGAGAAGGAGAAAAACGGGATCACTATTCATACAAGAGCTGTAGAAGGTTCGGAGTTAAAAGAGTTCCGTGGAAAAACAAAACTTAAAACGGATCTAAATACCGTGATCTCTTTAATGGAGGATAATCCGAACTATGTGACTTGGTTTAAAAATTGTAAACATGCGGAAGCGGTTAAAGTTTTAAATACAAGAGAAAAGTATATTTATATCCAAAATGGAGCACCTTGGCCGGTGGATGATAGGGACTTCGTTATCCATACTACTTTTAGCCAGGATAAAACCACAGGAGCAGTAACCTACACAATTCGACCTGTCGCGAATATAGTCGCGGAGAAAAAAGGACTCGTAAGAGGAACGCTTAAAGGTTTTTGGAAGTTTGTGCCAGTTGGGGACGAGATAGAGGTTACCTACCAAATACTGAGCGACCCTGGGGGAAGTATCCCTAGCTCCATTGCAAATTTTGTGGTAGTGGACATTCCATATGAAACATTAAGGAAAATGAAAGAGAAGGTGACGGAGTCCAAATATATCAATTCTCCCAAACACCCGGATCTATTTATTCCAGTGCCTAAATGAGTATTAGAATTCTATAATTTATAATTTACGCCGAAAAATAGTCCTCCATATGCGGACTGCATGTCCAACTTTCTGGAATATTGGTTGGAGAGTAATATATTATCCTGGTTGGCGGATTCAGTAAGAGGAGAAAGTCTTCCGTCTTGTCTTACATAAAAGGATGCAGTATCTCCGTTAAAGGAACCGTCAAAAGAAGTGATATTGATCCATGCTAAATAAGTGCCGAAGCTTAAGCTCACTCTTTCATTGATTGGATGGATCAAAGAACCTTCCAATCGGAATTCTAATCCGCTTCCTCTCATATTACCGTTTTGTTGGTAGTATTCTTTTCCGTCGGTAGCATAACCTTTTGTAACCCACAATGCTCTTGTAATTCCGAGTCCGAGCCCGGTTTCCCAACGAAAGTATCTATTCAATCTACCTTCCTGCCAGACCATTCCTAAAATATAAAAACTTTCCATTTGGAAATTCAGATTCGTATAAAAAGGTTCGGAAGTTAGATTGGTAAGACGAAACGGATCGAAGTATCTGTATCCACCTATCATCCCGATCTTAAAATTTTCGCTGAATCTGGTCCTGGCTAAAAATTCTCCCTGAATACTTCCTCTTGTATTTTCCTGCTTTGTTTGGCTGGCCACGAGTGGATTGAGGTTGGAACTAAAACCGTTTAAATTCTGATCGAATCTGTTGGGTCCTCTCATTCCGAAACCAAATCTGGCTCCAAATTCCCAAGTATCCTGAGTTTCAGAAGCCCTGTTTTCAGGCATTTCCTTCAGTTTGGGCGTGGTTGTAACACTTTCTTCTGCGCCCAAGGAAATCATTCCGAATAAGATCCCGGTCAGGAGGATAGAAATGAAACTTGCTCTTCTCCTTTTGGGCCCCGACGGCTTTTTAAAAAGGAGTGGTTTTGGGACTGGATGCGTGAAAACTGTGTAGGAGCCCGGCATGCTAGCAGAATTTTCCGGGCCAAGAATTGTAAAAGCCTTTATTTTAAGGAAAGATTGATTGGGATGCTGACTACTAAACTATTTCCGTTCTTGGATTTGGATCTTCTAAAACCTTATTTTTACTTTTTAGTTTTTATAGGGATATACCTTACCTTTCGTTTGAAGTTTCCACAGGTCCGATTCCTATTTTTAGCGATTAAAATTTTTTCCGGGAACATGGACTACAAAGGTTCCCGAGGACGTTTGGTACATTCTCAAGCATTCTATGCGGGAACAGGTTCCTCTTTACTTCCCGGAGCAGTGCTCGGTTCCGCGCTTGCATTGGTATTAGCGGGTCCGGGGGTTTTAGTTTGGATTTGGCTCTCTAGTTTTCTGATCATGCCGCTTCGTTTTGTTTCCTCTACACTAGCGATCAGATTCAGGATCAAATTGGAAAGTGGGAGATATCTTTCCGGTCCGATGTATTTTATAGAAAAGGCGCTTAGAGCAAGATGGCTTGCTATCGCTTTTTCTTTGGCTTGTTTATTGACTGTACTTTCTATGGGAAGTGCTATCCCCGTTTTAGGCGCTTCTTTCTTAGCGCAGAATGGACTGGATATCCAAGGGATGACAGTTCCATTTTTGATCTCCATCATAGTCGTATTCGTAGTGTTAGGCGGGATCAGAAGGATCGGAAAAGTTTCTTCTTATATCGCTCCTATAGGTCTAATCCTATTTTTCTTAAGTTATGTTCTATTGTTTAGGGATCATTTAGGGAATTTTTACGTATTCTTAGAATCCGTATTTAAAGAAGCTATGCAACCTTTCTCCTTACTACTTGGGGGAGGATTCTCTCTCGCAAGGATTTTCAGCACTGGAACCGGAATGTTCTTCTTGTCCACTGAAACAGGGATCGGAAAGAGTGCGGGAGTTGCAGGAGTGGTCCGTACCGATTCAGCCGCAAAACAAGGGATCGTGAGTATGCTTGCCACATTTTTCGAAGGATTTGTGGTCTCCACTCTTGTGATTTACGCGTTATTCTCCTTTGGAGTAAAGGATGTTGAGTCTGTTAGGAATTTCTTATTCGTACTAATAAACGGACCTACCGATCCAGCAAGACTTGCTTTGATCGTTTCTTTCTTATTATTCTCTATCGTTGCGATCTCCGGATGGTTCTATACAGGAGAACAAAACGCTAGATATATTTTCGGAGAAAAATTCGCAAACGCGTATCGGATTTTATTCGTAGTTTCTTTGCTCGGTTCCGCATACGCTTACGTTCAATATGGAGAAGAGTTTCTATTACAGGTATTCGGTATCGGTTATGGACTTGCTCTAATCACCGCGGTCCCAGTTTTAATCAGTTTGGTCCTTTTAGCTAAGGTGGCACAGGGAGAACTAAGAAAATTCCTGGAAGGTGGGGCGCATTACGAAATCTTTAAGGACTTCTATCTACTTCTTCTTTCTATCCTACCTAAAAACTTGGTTTCTTTGTTATTCGGGATTTTGGCTTCTTTGAGACTGCCTAGGTTTATCATGATCCCGATCTTAAAGGCGTTTGCGAAGGCCTATAAGATCAATTTGAACGAGGCGGAGTTAGAAATCCAAGAATATAATTCTTTGAACCAGTTTTTCACCAGAGCGTTAAAAGCAGGCGCAAGGATCATAGATTCCGCGGAGAATGCGCTTGTTTCTCCGGTTGACGCAAGGATCACAGGTTTCGGAGATATTAACGATCAGGTGATCCTCCAAGCAAAAGGTGTGGATTATAACCTAAAGGAATTGATAGGAGGAGATAAGTATCTTTCCAAATTTCAGAACGGAAAATATATCACATTCTATCTTTCTCCTCAGGACTATCATAGGATACATTCTCCCGCGTATGGAAGAATATTAGGATATTATTATGAACCTGGAAAACTTTTCCCTGTAAACGAATTGGCTGTTTTTGGGATTAGAGGACTTTTCCCTAAAAACGAAAGATTGATCACGTTCTTGCAGACAGAATATGGACTTGTCGCTGTGATTAAAGTGGGGGCTTCCAATGTAGGTCGTATCCGTGTGACTTACGATAAAAAGATCATCACAAATACTTTGATCAGAACCACCAAAGAAGAAGATTATAAAGACGTTTCCATTATGATCGAGAAAGGTGCGGAATTGGGCAGATTTGAAATGGGTTCCACGGTTATCTTGATACTGGAAAGAGATACCTTCGATTTTGCGGACCTTCCTCTAAATGAAAAGGTTACTTACGGAACTACGATCGGGACTTTCAGAAAACAGGTCTTAAAACTTCCTAGATAAAATATGAGCCTTAGTTTAAAAGCGACTACGCCAGAAACCATAGAATTCGATGAGAATATTCTAAAAATAGAATGGAAAGACGGAGTGATCTCCGAATTTCCGCTATTGGAGCTCAGAAAAAGATGTCCCTGCGTTGTTTGCAAGGGTGGCCACGGGGGAAAAGTAGGAGCTACGACCGGCGGGATCAAGGACGCTAAATTATTGTCTTTTTCCAAGGTGGGAAGATACGCAATCAATTTGGTCTGGGGGGATTATCATAATACAGGTATTTATAGTTTCGATTCTCTCAGACTATATTGGCAAGGTGAACCAGGGGATCTTGGGATCCCATGAATCGTATACTTTTCGTGTTTCTGATATTTTCGGTATTTTCGTCTCTTTCTCCGGAAAAGAAGAAGGAGCCGAATTCTCCTCTCAATCTGACCATACCATTCGATTGGTTTCCTATGGAACCGTTTGCAGGTGGGATTTTTGCTGCAAAAGATTATAATGAATCTGCAAGTGTTTTGATCACTCGAAGAGAATTAACGGAACCGATAGACCAAGGCGCCTTAAATCGTGATTTCCAGATAGGGGTCATAGATTCTATCAAAAAGGGAAACGGCAGGATCATCGAATTCGGAGAATTAGAAGTAGCGAGCCGTCCAGCATTCAGTGTGCATTATAAAGATAAAGGAAGTAATCTTCACATTCTCCATATCACCTTATTTAAAGAAAATGTAATGTATGGAATTATGTTCTTTTGTTTAGGAGAAGATCCAGGCCAAAGATATGACGTCCAAAAAATGGTGAAAAAAGCCTACTTTAGGATAGACGCCTAGATAATTGGCTTAGATCGTTTCTCAATCTTTGATCAAACGCTGTGCAAGAACATCTTATAGGCCGGGTTATCCGTCTCTTCTTCGTATGGATAGCCTAAACTTTTGAGTCTTTCTCTAAAACCTTCTCTATCGGAAGAAGGAACCTGGAATCCGACTAATACTCTTCCGTAATCCGCTCCATGATTTCTATAATGGAATAATGTAATGTTCCAATCGGTTCCGACCGATTCTAAGAATTTCAATAAGGCTCCGGGACGTTCCGGGAATTCGCATCTTAAGATGATCTCGTCTTTGAGTTCGGAAACTCTTCCGCCAACCATATATCGGATATGGATCTTAGCGGTTTCGTTCGCGCTTATATCCAAAACCTCGTAGCCTAAGGATTCTAACTCGGAGATTACCTTTTCTTTTTCGGAATGGGCGCCTTTTAATTTTAAACCGACGAATACATGTGCTTGTTTGTCCGTCGCATATCTATAATTGAATTCGGTGATGATCTTATTCCCTAAAGTCTGAACAAATTTCAGATAACTTCCCGGTTTTTCCGGAATGGTAACCCCGAGTAAAATTTCTCTTGATTCTCCGATCTCAGCTCTTTCCGCCACATGTCTAAGCCTATCAAAATTCATATTAGCGCCGCTATTGATCGCTATGAGCGCTCCTGATCGATTCGGATTTTTGTTTACGTAAGATTTTAATCCTGCGAGGGACAATGCACCTGCGGGTTCCGCGATCACTCTCATGTCTTCGAATATATCCTTAACTGCGGCGCAGATCTCGTCCGTGTTAGATACTATTACGTCGTCCAGAAGTTCTTTACAAACTTTGAATGTTTCCGCTCCCGCTTGCCTAACTGCAACTCCGTCCGCAAATAATCCGACTCTATCTAAAATGATCCTTTTGCCTGCGGATATTGCTTCTTTCATCGAAGCTGCATCCGAAGGTTCTACTCCGATTACTTTGATTTCAGGTCTTAAAAATTTTATATAAGAAGCAATACCTGCTGCCAAACCGCCGCCTCCGATCTGAATAAAAACCGCTTCGATCGGATCGGCATACTGCTGTAAAATTTCCAGACCTACCGTGCCTTGCCCTGCGATCACATCCGGATCATCGTAAGGATGAATGAATCTTAGTCCATTCTCCTTTTCTAATTTTCTGGCATGAGAGTATGCATCGTCAAAGGTATCTCCATGGAGAACGATCTCTGCTCCGAAATATTGGACCGCTTCTATTTTGATGGATGGGGTAGTGACGGGCATGACGATGATCGCTTTTATCCCTAATTTTTGGGCGGAGAGTGCAACTCCTTGAGCATGATTCCCAGCGGAGGCACAAATCACTCCTGATCTTTTTTCGTCGGGAGAAAGTCTGGAGATTAGATTATATGCTCCTCTGATCTTAAAGGAGAAGATAGGTTGTAGATCCTCCCTTTTTAAAAGAACCGAAGAATTTAATCTTTGGCTCATTCGGATCATCGGGTCCAAGGGGGTATGGACCGCTACGTCGTACACTCTTGCGTCTAAAATTTTGCGGATATAATCTATCACGAAAGGTAATCCCTAAGAGCAAAAACCGCTCTTAAGGATAGAATTTAACCTACTCGGATTTACTTCCAAAGATTTTTTGATCTAAAGAGAATCTTCCTGCGCCTACCGTTAGAAATACCAGAGAGATGGTAAAAAACACTCCTGCCAATTCGTACGATCTACCGCCCGTCAGATTGATAAAAGAATCCCCCAAGATCACCGAATGAAAGTATGCAGCCACGATCATGGTACAAACGATACCGAAGGAAGCAAGCCTTGTCAAAAGTCCAATCACCCAAGCTATCCCTCCGCCGAATTCGGAAAGAGCGGCTAAAAATTGGAAAACAGCAGGCACAGAGGAATCTGGTCCCATCCAATGAAGAGGATCTTGTATTTTTCCCCAACCATGTAGTATAAATGCGTAACCGCAGACCGCTCTTGCCACTAAGATTGCGATATCCGCTTTGATATTTAGGGTTTCGTTCTTAAATATGTCCAAATTCATCCAATAGTTTCCTTTAAATTTTAATAATATTCTAATATCAAGATCCTTGGATCTTACGGAGAAGTTCCGCTAATCTTTCCAAGGCTTCCTCCCAAAATCGGCTTATCTCCTGTTTTTCCTCGGGAACGGAAAATAGGGCCGTAAAAAAGATCCTTTTTTTATGAAAAATGTCGTTCTGAGCTTTTTTGGTGTGAATCTTCTCCTTATTGGGAGGAGATTTATGAAAATAGTGGGAGTACCCTCCCACTTTTGAGTCCATCTTTAAGCTCCGGCTCTTTTCCTTTTTTGGAAAGGAAAGATGATGATCCAAAAACTCAGTATTTGCAACGGATTTACTTTCATATTCTGTTTCCTTAATGTTTATTTTTTGTGTTTCCCATCCGGGGAAATTAAGCAAAAATTGCAGTAAGTTTATCGAGGGTTTGGGTCCAACCTTCTTCCATACCTTCCACTGCAGGATAAAGTTCCGGATCCACTTTGATCGGAAGTGCGCGCACTTGAAGTTCCGTTTGAGAACCCTTGTCCGCAAACAGAATAGTGATCTGGATTTCCGCTGCAGGTTTTTTGCCGTCCATTTCAAAAGCGATATAAGAGGAGAATACTATCTTTTCTAAAGTGACGATCTCTTTATATTTCCCGCTCATCGGATTGATCCCGCCTTCCGGATCTTTCATATGGATCAGGATCTCTCCGCCTGGCCGAAGATCTAATTGGCATAGAGGAGCCGTAAAACCGTGTGGACCCCACCATTGAGACACCATATTCGGATCCGTCCAAGCTTTCCAAACCAGGTCTCTCGGAGCGTTTATAGTCCTAGTCAGTATCATTTCTTTAAATTCAGGTTGTTTGATCTCGCTCACAAACTTCTTCTCCTCTATTTAGAAAATTATTATATTCAAAGTTACTTCGGGATCGATCGGAGATCTTTTATTTCCTTTCCAAAAAATCCTGTAGACGTCCCAAAGTTTCTCTAAGCCCATCCAATGCATATTTGACAACGTTTTTGACTTCTTCTTCGCTTGGGAAAATGGTTCTCATGGTGAGTTTAGTTTTGGGACCATCTTCTTCGAAAAGAACGATTACATGGAATTGTTTCGGATTGGCATCGTCTCCATGGTCGTAGACTAGTTTTTCAGGTTTGATCACTTCGATGAACTGGATGTGATTCGGATAATCTGTTCCATCCGGACCGTGCATTGTAAATCTCCAGATCCCTCCCGGTTTTACGCTCATTTCGTGAATTGTATTCGTAAAACCGTTCGGTCCCCACCAGATAGCTACTTGTTTAGGGTCAGTCCAAACTTCCCAAACTAATTCTCTCGGTGCGTCTAAAGTCTTAATCCCTATGATTTCTTTTCCAACTACTGAAATTTCTGCCTTCATTCCATTTACCTTATTTATATTATTTTAATATTATCTTGCTACTTTGTCTAGTTCTGCCGGTTCTGCGACTACTTTGGGTTCTTTTCTGTCCCTTAATATGAAGAAGATCGCAAATGCCAGAGCAACAGAGATCCCAACGCTCAAAAAAGAAACAAAATGCAAAGAATCGGTAAATGCGCCTTGGGCGGTGGTAAGCAGTATTTGCCTAGTAGGTTCCGGAAGTTCTTTCGCTACGGCAACCGCGGAAGCTAAAGTATTATGAGAACTTTCTAATTGTTCGGGAGTAAGCCCAGGTAGATCAATTGAATTGATCCTGGATTTGAAAATCGCGACGCCTATACTTCCGAGTACTGCAATTCCGAGAACTCCTCCGAACTCTGCCGCTGTCTCAGAAATAGAGGCAGCAGCTCCCGCTCTTTCCGGGGGGGCAGAACCTACGATGATGTCTGTTCCTAAGATCACAACTGTGCATATCCCGAAGGACATGATTATTGATCCTGCTATTATCATCCAAATTCCATTCTCAATATTGATCAGAGCATAGAGGAGCATACCAATTGCGAGTAAGAAAAGGCCACCTAACATTGCATATAATGGACGCATATTACGAGCGATAATCGGAATTGTAAGAGAACCGATCACATTCCCGGCTGCTCCGGGTAGAGTCCAAAGTCCTGCTTCTAAAGGAGAAAGTCCTAAAACCAATTGTAAATATTGAGAAATAAATAGGAATCCTCCTAATCCTACAAAGATGGTCATCGTATTTCCAATAACAGCCGCGCTGAATGCCGGAAGTTTAAACAACTGAAGATCTATCATTGGATCTGCCAGAGTAGTTTGTCTTTTGATAAAGATCACTCCAATCAAAAGTCCGGCAAGTATGGTAAGAGTAGGAACAATTCCAAAACCATTTTCCGCGATCTGTTTCAATCCATAGATGATAGAAAGCACAGATACCAGGGATAGAACTGCACTAGGTAGGTCCATCTTACCTGAATTCGGATCCTTAAACTCCGGAAGAAGTTTAGGACCGACAATAAGAAGAAGGATCATAATAGGGACACTCATCAAGAAGACGGATCCCCACCAGAAATATTCTAAAAGAACACCGCCTGCAAGAGGTCCGATCGCTCCGCCTAAAGAGAAGCTCATACCCCAGATACCGATCGCAAAAGTCCTTTCTTCAGGATCCAAAAACATATTACGAATTAATGATAGAGTAGAAGGAGCTAAGGTGGCCGCCGTGATACCTAAAATTGCACGAGTTAAGATCAAAATTTCGGAACTAGGCGAAAATGCAGCAAGAACCGATGCCACTCCGAATGCAGCTGCTCCATAGAGAAGAAGTTTACGGCGCCCGATCCTATCTCCCAAATTTCCCATAATCACAAGAAAACCTGCGACCAAAAAGCCGTAGATATCCATGATCCATAATTGTTGAGAAGGGGTCGGATTCAGATCTGCGGACAATTGGGGAGCCGCCAAATAAAGAACCGTTAAATCCATTGCGTATAGAAGGCAGGGGAGTGCGATTACCGCTAAGCCAATCCATTCTTTTCGTGTGGCTTTGGGAATATTTTCAGTTTTAGTTTCAGACATTCTGAATGTACCTTTTTATATAATTCTAATATAACACCGGGACAAATTCCCGGATGATTCCTATTTTTCCGGCTCTTTATTTTTAGCTTGGAGTTGTTGTAGATACGCATCTAAACGATCCAAACTTTCTTCCCAAAAATGACGGTAATGATCCAGCCATCCGGAAGCTTCCTTTAAGCCGTCAGGTCGGATCCTGCAAGGCCTCCATTGAGCCTCTCTCCCTCTTTCAATCAAGCCCGCCTTTTCCAAAACCTTTAGGTGTTTGGAAATTCCGGGGAGGCTCATATTAAAGGGTTCTGCAAGTTCCTTAACAGTTGCCTCTCCTGAAACCAGATAGAGTAAGATCTCCCTCCTGGTTGGGTCTGCCAGAGCGGCAAAAGTATTGCTCAGTCGATCGGATTGTGTCTCGTATTTAACCATTTAGTTAATTTACCATTTGGTAAAATAAGGGACTTCGGATCGTCAGTCAAGCCCAATCTGCGAGGTAGATCCAAAAAATTCGGACAGGGAAGCTGGTCTGGAGCGATTTTCCGTGCTTGAGATGACGAGGTCGTGACCTGAAGCTTCGTGCACTAGACTCGTTATTTCGTTACGGTATTAGAAAGGCGGCCCGAGATTCGTTTAGAATGGGTCAGGGAGACGATCTCTAATCCGGACTATATGGTGATTCAAATCGATAAAAGGTTTCGTTACTGGAAATGGATTGACGAGGCTCAAAAATACCTTCGAGTTATTACCTTAGAAGATCGCAAAACTGTTCATAATGCCTTTTTCGATCGAGGTTTTAAAAGATGAAAGTTATCCATTATCCTGAAACTGATTCCGTTTATATCGATTTAGCTGACCGGCCCTCGGCAGAAACCAGGGAAGTGAGCACGGATCTGAACATAGATTTGGATGCTGAAGGCAAGCTTGTGGGGATCGACATCCACGGAAATGCTTCTAAGTATGTAGACCTTTCTTCTTTCCTGATCGAGACCATAGAAACCTGATTTCATTTTTATAGAAATATACTTGTTTTCACCCTAAAATTGGGGTTTTATCTAATAGTTCATCACGGCTCTTTTCCGCTGATTTTCTGAGCAAGAAAAAAAAGGGTCGACAAATTTCTTTTTATTATGTCTCCTAATCCAAAACTAAGAGAGAGTGCCCAAGATGGGTGAAGGATCCCTTTCCCAGGAAGAAATAGATGCCCTTTTAGCGGGTGCAAATGACACATTCGATCCAGGCAGTAGCATGGCTGCCGGAGGCGGGTCCAAGGAAGCTGCCGGTCTTTCTCCGGTAGATAGGGATCTTCTGTCCGATTTTCTTTCTCATTGTTTTATGACTGCTGGAAATACTCTAGCCGCTATTCTTTCCAAAACTTCTAATTTTATGAATCCTACTTCCGAGGCAAAGTCCCGGAAGGATGTGGAAGCGGAACTTAAATCCAACACGTTTTTATTATATTCTACCTATTCCGGAAATCTGAACGGTAGAGTTGTGCTTGCAATGGGCGCGGATAATGCGGCTCGCATCGCGAATATGATGATGGGTGGCTTTGATTCAGGTGGCCTAGACGAAGGCCAACTACAAACATTAAGAGATAGTTTAACTCCTATCATGGGGGCTCTTCAGTCTCAGATCGCTGCTAAGACCGGTGGTGGAGTGAACGGGTCTCCTGCGGAGACCAGGCATGTAACTTCTCCGGCTGCGTTAGTGCTTCCTGAAGGTGATCCACTAGTTCGTACATTCTTCAATTTAGCGATAGAAGGACTTCCATCCTTCAGAGTTCAATTCATTCTCTCTTTATCTATGGCGAATGATATTCTCTCTCTTTCTAAAAGATCCGGAGGAGGAGGGGGAGGAGATTACGCTTCCGGTGGCTACCAAGGCGGAATGGGCGGTGGCGGAATTTCTCAGGTAGGAATGAAGGGCGTTTCTTTCCCGAACCTTGCTACTGCAAGCGGTGCCCAAGGCACGCCGAACCTGAACCTTCTCATGGACGTTCAAATGTCTGTGACAGTGGAACTCGGAAGAACCAAGATGTATATTAAAGATATCTTAGGTTTGGGAGAAGGTTCCATCATCGAATTAGACAAGCTTGCAGGTGAGCCTGTGGATCTTTTAGTAAACGGTAAGTTGATTGCGAAGGGAGAGGTCGTGGTCATCGACGAAAACTTCGGTGTGCGTGTAACGGATATCGTAAGTCCGGCCGATAGGATCAAGCCGGAGTCAGGAGGCGGATGAGCCGAATTTTTCAAACGATCCATTCGTTTTTTTCAGGATTCGGCTCCCTCGCTTTGGCGTTCGGAGTCTTTTGTATTTTATCGGGTATCGCCGGAGGATTGTATTCTCAGGGTTCCGAGAGAGAACAAATGGACGAAGTTCTTAAGAAAGAATTGGGAACCTCCGAAAAAAAGACTTCCGAATCTTCCACAATATCCGCTCCCAAGCAGGAAGAGAAGAAGGAGCCAGCTACCGAAGCGGCACCGAATCCTGTGGAAGAAAGATATAAGCCTGTTTCGGACGGGCCTAGTCTCGCCGGAATTTTATTTAGGATCGTTCTTGTATTAGGAATTCTTTGTGGAGCCGCGTATTGGGTACTTCGCACTCTCGCAAAATCCAGAGAAGGTTCTCTTCCTGTCCGAGGAGAAATGAATCTTCTCGGAAGTTTGAACTTGGGGACGAATAAGCAGCTTCAGATCGTAGAAGTGACTGGACAGATTTTTGTGTTGGGTGTGGCGGATAACGGTATCAATTTAATCTCCGAAATTACTGATACGGAGACTAAGGCGAGACTCCAAAGGATGAGAGACGAGTTCAAACCTCCGGAAGGCGGTTTTTTGGTCACCGCTCTGGAACAATTAAAGGATTTGAATATCCGTCTGACAGGAAAGTCGGAGGAAGAGGAACAAACTTTTCGGCAAACGCCTGGCGAAAGAAAAGAGAAACAGAGAAAACTCAAAGAGAAGTTAGACGAAATTAAGAAGGAAAGGAATAATCTGGAGAACGGATTATTCGATTTGAACTAGGGGGAAATGTGGGAGAGGGGTTCGCTACAAAGGCAGGGAAAAAGTTTTCCGAAGGTATGAGACATAACTCGGTTATGTGGAAGATACTTTCGGGTGTTCTTCTTTTTACCATATTGATCGTTGCAATCCCGGAAGAAACTTACGCGCAAGCCAAGGCCCCTAGGATTCCGATTCCGAATTTGAATATCAATGTGAACGAAGCAAAAGGTCCGAGAGAGACAAGTCTTTCTTTGATGATTCTTTTTTTGGTCACTATTCTTTCTTTGGCTCCTGCCATTGTGATGTCCCTGACTTCTTTTACCAAGATAGTGATTGTTTTGGATTTTGTAAGAAGGGCTCTTTCTATTCAGAACCTTCCACCTAACCAAGTAATGGTGGGGCTCGCATTATTCATGACATTCTTCATTATGGCGCCCACTTTGAATATCGTGTACGAGAAAGGTTTAAATCCGTACATGGAAGGTAAGATAGACACAAACGAATTTTTCGATAAGTCCATGATCCCTCTTAGGGAATTTATGATGAGGCAGATCGGGACAAGTGGAGCCAAGGATGTGGCTTTGTTCTTAAAGATCGGTAAAGTGGAGAATGTGGAATCATTCGACGATGTTCCGAATTACGTTCTGATTCCCGCCTTCATGCTTTCGGAAATAAAGAAAGCGTTTTGGATCGGGATCATAATATTTATTCCTTTTATAGTAGTCGATCTTGTGGTCGCTTCCGCACTTCTCTCCATGGGTTTGAATATGCTTCCTCCTGTGATGGTGAGTTTACCGTTTAAATTGATCTTATTCGTTCTGGTGGATGGTTGGAATTTAATCGTCTACGAGCTCGTAAGGAGTTATAAATGACGGAAGTAGATGCAATCACTCTGATCAGGGATGCTTTGTTTGTGACTCTAAAACTTTCTGCCCCCATTTTATTTACTGCGATGGTGGTTGGGCTTATTATAGGAATTTTGCAAACCACAACTTCTATCCAAGAGCCTACGATCGCTTTCGTTCCTAAGTTACTGTCTATTTTTGCAGTAATAGTGATCTTTGCCGGCTGGATGCTCCAAACCATGACTGATTATACCAGGGATCTTTTCCTGATGATAGAGAAGTTTTAGATTCAAAAAATGGAATACTTTATAGGAAATTTCCAAGTCTTTCTTCTGATCCTGGCAAGGATCGTGGGGCTTCTATCCGTAGCTCCTGTGTTTTCCTTTGCCTCCATCAGTTTTCCGCAAAGAATGACTCTTGGTTTTCTGATCTCGGTGATCTTATTTCCTGTAAGCGCTTCCTTTGTTCCTCCGATCCCGGGCAATATGATCGATTACGGTTTGATTGTTATGGCTGAGGCTCTGATCGGGATACTCATGGGATTTTTGGTGAGTTTGGTTTTTTCTTCATTCCAAATGGCGGGAGAATTTTTTAACGTTCAACTTGGTTTCGGTTACGCGGAGATCTTGGACCCGATCTCTCAAACAAGTCTTCCCGTTATCAGCACTCTAAAAAATATGTTGGGTATGCTCCTATTCCTTTCTTTGGGAGCTTACCGTTTCCTGTTCGAAAGTTTGGTATATTCTTTCGAGAAAGTACAGGTCTTAAAACTCGTGCCTGAGATCCAAGATGGTCTATACAAGGCAATGGAAGAAGCGGTAGGTGCGATGTTCCTAGTCGCTTTTAAAATTTCTTTGCCGATACTTGGAGTTCTTTTTTTAGTCACAGTTTCGGAAGCGCTGATGGGAAAAGCAGCTCCTCAGTTAAATATTTTACAGCTTAGCTTTCCCATTAAGATTGCGATCGGTCTTATTGTGATGATCCTGATCGTTCCATTCTTGATCACTCAGATGGACAATGCATTCCAGCTTTCTTTCGAGAAGATGAACCTAATGCTGAAAGGGTGGCCGAATTAATGGGCTCCTTTTGGAAGAAGATATTCGGATTTTTTTCTAAGATTGCCGTGTTGGAACTCCTGCACAGGGCGTGGGGATTCTTTTCTAATGCGATGTTGGAATTCCAACATGCTACTTCGCACTCGCAGCCAGTCCCCGCAACTACTCCTTTCCGGATCGATCTGCAATTATTCGCCGCGGAAGATGAGGGACGTACACAACCGGCCAGCGAAAGAAGAAGAAGGGAAGAAAGAGAAAAAGGAAATGTTCCCAAAAGCCCTGAAGTCGCATCTGCAGTCGTTCTTTTAGCAGGCATTGTTTTAATGTATCTTATGGGAGAATATTTTTTCATGAGATCCTACTATCTATTGAGGAAATATTTTTTCGGAATACGTTCTGCGAATGTGGTTAGTTCGGAAACGGTAGGCGAACTTCTGAACAACGCTCTCGCGGATATCACTCAACTTCTTCTTCCTTTGATGGGGATCACAGTGGTTGCTGCGATTATTGGTAATGTAGTCCAGACCGGGTTTTTATTCGCTCCCAGAGCTCTTGCGTTCAATTTCGGAAGGATACGTCCGAATTTCAAAAAGGTGCTTCCGAATCGCCAGACGTTATTCGGTTTAGCAAAATCCTTAGTCAAAGTGGCTGTAATCGCTTGGGTCTCTTATTTTGTAATAGAGAAGGACTTCTTCAAGATACTGATGCTCGGAAATATGGGCTTAGAAGAATCCGTAGCATTAATCACTTATACGGCATTTAAAATTTTTATAGTGGTAGGGATACTTCTACTCGCGATCAGTATCGGAGATTATTTCTTCCAAAAATACGAATACGAAGAAGCCCTCAAAATGACTCCTTCCGAATCCAAAAGAGAGATGAAGGAGCAAGATGGGGATCCTTCTTTGCAAGCTAGAAGAAGGCAAATGGCTAGGGACCAGATCAAAAAAAGCAAGATGCTGGCGGAAGTCCCGAAAGCGGACGTAGTCATTACGAATCCAACCCACTTTGCAGTGGCATTAGAGTATAAGCCTAACAAACATAGAGCGCCGGTCGTGATCGCAAAGGGCGTAGACGATTTTGCATTACGTATCATTCGCGTTGCAAAGGCGAACGATATCGCTACGGTAGAAGACCGTCCAATGGCAAGAACACTTTACGACGAGGTAGAAATCGGTCAGGAAGTTCCTGCCAAATTCTATACGGCCCTTAGTGTGATCTTCACAAAACTCGAATCTTTCCGGAGAGCGTTCCGAAACGCTTCTTAAGCCTAGGAGAATATTATGGATAAGAAATGGTACACACAATCCGACTTCATCCTGGGTGCGGGAGCAGTTGCAATTGTCGGGATGTTGGTAGTTCCTCTACCTGGATTTGTTCTGGATATTTTGATATTATTCAGCTTAGCCTTGAGTTTACTGATCGTTCTGACATCTTTATCCATTAAAGAGCCGTCCGAGTTTTCCATTTTCCCAAGCTTATTGTTGATCACTACGATCTATCGATTGGCTTTGAACGTTTCGACGACCAGACAAATTTTGTCAAAAGGTCCCGCGGTAAATAGCGCTATCATAGATGCATTCGGTTCCTTCATCGTAGGAAGTGAATCTGGTTTGAGCAAGTACGTAGTCGGATTTATTATCTTCTTAATTTTAGTGATCGTTCAGGTTCTCGTGATCACCAAAGGTGCAACCCGTATCTCGGAAGTGGCAGCAAGATTTACATTGGACGCATTGCCCGGTAAACAGATGGCAATCGATATGGAACTTTCCACCGGAAATATTAACGAGGCGGAAGCTCGCAAAAGAAGAAAGAAGATAGAGGAAGAAGTGGACTTTTACGGTTCCATGGATGGAGCGAGTAAGTTCGTGCAAGGTGACGTGAGAGCTGGACTTATCATCACAGCGATCAACCTAGTTGGAGGAGTCATTATCGGAGCAAGTATCCGCGGAGAATCCTTTATATCCGCGATCGAAACCTACGGAAAGTTCACTATAGGTGACGGACTTGTTTCTCAAATCCCAGCGCTTCTCACAACTGTTGCAACGGGTATAATTGTTACCCGTTCCGGATCCGAATCGGATCTTGCAAAACAATTTAAGACCCAGCTATTTGCGAACTCCAGAGTATTGTATGTAGTAGCCGCTTCCATGGGTCTTGGCGCATTTATACCTGGTTTACCTTTTATTCCGATGGTGCTTCTTGCAGGCGGACTTGCGTATCTTGCATATTCCTTGGAAAGAACAGTGCAAGAACAGCTTGAGGTTTTGGAGAAGAAGGAAAAAGAATCTGTGGGGGATCGCAAACCTAGGGATTATTACGACGAACTTAGGATAGAGCCTATCGAGATCGAATTCGGTTATCATTTGGTGCCGTTAGTGGACGCTTCTCAAGGCGGAACATTGATGGATCAGATCTCCAACTTAAGAGGAAAGTTTGCGCGTGAAAGCGGGATCGTCATTCCTCCGATCCGTATATTAGATAATTTGGAAATACCTCCGGATCAATTCACGATTAAGATCAACGGAGTGGAGGTAGGTTCCAGCACTATCCGTCCTGAAAAACTGATGGCGATGCCTTCCGCGGAAAGCCAAGATCTTTCCTCTATCGAAGGAGAATCTTTCTTAGAACCTGCTTATGGAAGGACTGCGAAATGGATCTCTGCGGATTCGAAAGGAGATGCGGAGTCCAAAGGATTTATCGTGGTGGATTCTTCCACCGTTATCATAACATATTTGAGAGAATTACTCGCGACTCATGCTTCCAGTTTACTTGGAAGAGAAGAAGTCAAAAAACTTCTGGATCATTACAGATCTCAGTATCCGACTCTCATCCAAGAATTGGAAGCAGACAAGCCGGGAAATTTGGGAATGCTCCAGCAAGTTCTTCAAAATCTTCTCAGAGAAGGTTTGGGAATTCGAAACCTGGTCCCGATTTTGGAAACTGTCGCAAACAAGATGGGCAAGTATCCGAACCCGTACGTTCTTACGGAATTCGTAAGACAGGCAATCTCCAATACGATCGTAAAAGATTATATGGTGGATGGAAAACTACAAGTCATTGTGGTAGAAGGCCGGGTGCTCGACAGATTGAACAAATCTCTGGCGCAAGATCGTTTGGAAGGAAGGGATATTTTAGTCCTTCCTCCCGATTTCCAAAGAAGACTATTGGAATCCGTTGCGGATATGAACCGAAGGGTACAAGAAGGAAGAGGATTCCCGATCTATGTGGTCAACAGAGAGGTGAGAATGCCTTTCGCTTATTTCTTAGCGAAAGAATTCCCGCCTAGGAACTTTGCGGTGCTCGCTTTAGAAGAGGTGCATTCTTCCGTTCCTACGGTAATCGCGGGAGAGCTCAGGATCGCACAAGCCCAGGCGGCGGAACCCGCAGAAGTGGTTTAAGAAAACGTAATATTTTAATCGAAAACACAGGAGGATAACATGGATTTCGCAAAGATTAGGGGCAAGGATCTACAGGATTGCCTAATGCAGATGAAGATGAAATACGGCCCGGAAGCCCATGTCATCGAACATAGGATTTTGACCGAAGGTGGGGTGTTTGGAACAGGTCTTATGGCCCGCAAGGTCGTCGAGATCCAAGTCGGGATCCCTGAAAAGGCAAGTTCCAGAGAGAAGGTGGAGAAAAAACTCCAAGACCTAAAAGAATTGCTGAAACAAAAGTCTACTCTTGGCTCTGAAAAAAGAAGAAGTCTGGAAGAGTTACCTAGTTGGGAAGAAAGAACTTCTCGTCCGAGGACTTCTTCTTTGCCTAAAGAACTAATAGAAGTCACATCTGAAGAAATAGAGTCCGAGGAAAATTTAGGGCTTTCTTTCTCCAAAGAATTCGAGCCTAAAATTGTAAGGCCGATCCGCAAAGAGCAGGATTCCAATATCCTTAAAATGAGGGATAAACTTATCAAAGAAGGAATGAGCGAGGCTTACGCGGAAGAAATTATTTCCCAGGTGGAGCAGAGACTTTCCCCTTTGGATCGTTCTCGTACAGTGGCAGTTCAGGAAAAAATCGTAGAAGTTCTTTCTGAAAGAGTGCAGGTGGAACCTGATATTTTTAAGGGAACTAGAAGGGGACAGAGAAAAGTGGTCTTCTTTGTGGGGCCTACCGGTAGTGGAAAGACAACTAGTATCGCAAAACTAGCCGCTAAGTACCATCTTCATATGGGAAAATCAGTGTCACTTTACACAACCGACAACTATAGGATCGCGGCAATCGAACAGCTAAAACGCTACGCGGATACCATGGAAATGCCTTTTTATGCGGTAAAAGATCTGAAACGTTTTCAGGAGACCCTGGCAAGAGACGGATCAGAGCTGATCCTAATAGATACTGCGGGTTATAGCCATCGTAATGTGGACCAGCTTAGCAAAATGTACGGATATCTTTCCGCATTCGGAGAAAGGGACAACGTCGAAAATATCCTTGTATTATCCGCCACATCTTCGTATCATCACACCCACTCCGTAATGAAAGCCTACGAACCTCTTGGTTTCCGTAGAATTTTATTAACTAAACTGGACGAAGCGGAATTTTTGGGTGGATTTCTGGAACTAGCCGATACACTTAATAAGGGTTTTACCCATTTAAGTGTTGGTCAAGAAGTTCCCTTCGATATGATCCCAGCGGAAAAACACCAACTCGCTGAATGCGCAGTAAATCCGGAAAAACTCATCGAGATCCGTGGAGAAGTATTCTCCGCTTAAGGTTTCGATAAACCTAAGTCCCAGAGAAAGAGGTTAGGATGGACCAAGCGACTCAGTTGCGGAAACTTACCGAGGGTAATACGAGTTTAAAACTCGTGTCTTCAACCAAACCTATGACTAAGATTATAGCGATCGCTTCCGGAAAGGGTGGGGTCGGTAAAAGTACTATCTCCGTAAATCTAGCTATCTCCATGGCTAAGGCGGGACAGAAAGTCCTAGTATTCGACGGAGACCTAGGACTCGCTAACGTAAATGTGATCTTAGGGATCATCCCTAAGTATAATTTGTATCATGTAGTCAAGGGACATAAAAGTTTAAAGGACATCATCATCCAAGCTCCGGAAGGAGTGGATATCATTGCGGGCGCAAGCGGATATTCTCAACTTGCGAACCTGAACGATACCCAAAGAAATAATTTGATCAAAGGATTTGCCGATCTGGATTCCTATGATTATATGATCATAGACACCGGAGCAGGGATCAGTTCTAACGTGATCGGACTTACACTTCCTGCGGACGATGTAATCGTAGTTACTACGCCTGAACCAACCGCAATCACCGACTCTTATGGTCTCATCAAAGCGATCGTTTCCCAAAGTAGGGACAAAAATCTAAAGATGGTCGTCAACCGTGTGCGTTCCGCTATCGAAGGCAAAAAGGTTGCAGATCGTGTGATCGATATCTCAGGCCAGTTCCTAGAAGTGAGAGTCGAAAATTTAGGATTTATCTTCCAGGACGACGAGGTGGAAAAAAGTATCCGGGAGCAAAAACCTTATATCATCCATTCACCTAAGAGCAAAGCGGCCGCTTGTTTGAATCGGATCACTTATTCTCTACTCAACCAAGAAATGGACAATTTGGACGACTCCGGAATTACAGGATTCTTCCGTAAGTTTTTCAATTTTGTGGACGTTAGAGAAAAACAACAGAGCGAGGAAGAGTGAACCTGCAAATCGGTTTCCTCGCTTTTTTCTCCTTTTTAGGACTCATCATTAGTCTTGTCTGCGGCATCATGGTCGGAAATTACTTCGGCCATATTCTATTTATTACCTTTTTATCCACGGTCGGTATGTCTGTTTTCGGATTCGGGGTTTATTCCGTTTTAGCTGCTAAGGTCCCAGAGTTTTTGGAACTTTTAAGCAATTTTACCGGGGCTCATTCCTTGGGAGACGAGGATGGTTTGGATGGCGGGGGTCGTCATTCTCATTCGGAGCACGCGGATATGGATACTTCTACCGTTAATTTCGATTCTCCAAGTAGCGCGGACGAGATCCGAGCGGCTGCAAGTGGTATCCCTCGCAAAAAAGCGGATAAATTCGGAGATCATATCATTGTAGAAAATATCGCGATCAAAAACGAGCCTAAGTTAATGGCGGAAGCGATCCGGACCATGCTCGCCAAAGACGACGGCAGCCAGGACAAATAGTAAAAATCTTTCCGACCGAATTCTTGGCTCGTTGGAACTCCAACACACGATTTACATCGCGATTTTGGCTTAAATCCGCCCAGAAACCCAATGAGACAAAAAACTGCTTGATTTCCCTTTTTTGAGTCAAAAAATGCTATTGCAAATCGGTTTGGTCCACGACACTCTTAAGCAGAGGACCATCCTATTCCGTTGTTATGTCCAAACTTTTCGAAAAATACAATAATACGGATGAAACCGAACTTTGGAAGTCCTACCGGGATTCAAAAGACCAAAATATTCGCAGTTATCTTGTAGAAAAATATTCTCCTCTAGTCAAACACGTAGCTGGTCGTATCGCGATCGGTATGCCTCAAAATGTTGAGTTCGATGATCTTGTTTCATACGGGGTATTCGGTCTTCTAGATGCGATCGAAAAATTCGATCCGGAAAGACAGATCAAATTTAAAACCTATGCGATGACCCGGATCAGAGGTTCTATCTTCGACGAACTTCGTTCTATCGATTGGATTCCCCGCTCTATTCGCCAAAAAGCGAAACAGTTGGAGCAAATTATCGGAATGCTCGAGAACAAAGAGGGCGCTCATGTAGAGGACGAAGCGATCGCAAAAGAAATGGGGATCTCCGTCGAGGAGTTCAACTCTCTTCTTACTAAGATCAGCGGCACGTCACTCGTTTCTTTAAATGATATTTGGTTCCTTGGCGATGAGAACGACGAGGTTTCTTTCATGGAGACATTAGAATCTCCAATGAACATGAATCCTGACACGATCATCGAAAAAGAAGAAATCAAAAACGTGATCGTGGAAGCGATTAAGACACTTCCGGACAAAGAAAAAAAAGTAATCGTCCTTTATTATTACGAAGATCTAACCTTAAAAGAGATCGGAGAAGTATTGGAAGTAACCGAGTCCAGGATTTCCCAACTTCATACGAGAGCTGTCGCAAGGCTTCGTAGTAAATTAGGAAAAGTGAAATCGGTTATTAGTAAAAAATAATATACCGAACCGTCTCAGAGGAGCTTCTTTTGAGTCTTACATCCTTTCTTAAAGACCAATCTAAAGAACTAGATAAGCTCCAAAACGAGCAGGTAGAAGTAATAGCTCCTACTTTGGAGAAATGTCTGCAGATGGCTGCAGCACATCTCAAACGAAAATCACACGAGCTGGACTATATAGTAATCAAACGCGGAAAGAAAAAACTTTTCGGATCGGAACCTTGGCATATCAGAGCATCCATTCTTCCGGAAGATACTTTCTTAGACGAACTCTCGGAATTGGACAAAAAGCTCACCGGCGGCTCCGGAAAACTAGTCTCCAAAGATCTGAAAGAGTTCCTACAACCTAAGGATAGAGACGGAAAAGCAGTCGTTCAAATTTTCCGCAACGGAGTTTACCTCACAGTATATCCCCCATCCGGCGAAGGAAAGGCGATCGAATTGTCGGAAGTTTCTCGAAGACTTTCCGTTAGAGGCGTAAACGAAGTAGACGATGGCCAGATCCGCAAGATCGTAAAAGAGACAAAGGGAGAACCTATTTATATTTCCAATATGAAACCAAGGCAGGGCGCCGAGGGGAAAATGGTATTGGATATCGCTCCCGATAAGATGAAGGCAAAGATTACTTTTATCCCTCCAAAACCGGGCGGAAGAGATCTGGAAGTAAAAGACGTAGTCAATTATCTCAAAAATGCAGGGATTAAATACGGAGTAAAAGAAGAAGAGATCCAAAAAAGGTTGGAGGACGAATTTTATAACCAACCTTTCACCGCTGCAGAAGGAGATCCTCCTGTTAACGGAAAAAATGCTCAGGTTATCTTCCATGTACGTGTCAGCAAGAAGGTAGTCTTCCGAGAAGACGAGTCCGGAAAAGTAGACTACAAAGATATGGACCTGATAGAGAACGTTGTTGTAGGACAACTTCTGGCGGAAAAAATTCCTGCGGAAAGAGGGAAATACGGACGCACATTATTCAACGAACTTCTACCAGCAAAAGACGGATTAGATACCGAACTCAAACAAGGTAAGGGTACTATCCTTTCCGAAGACAGGACCAAACTCACTGCGGAGGTGAACGGACAAGTTGTCTATGCAAGCGGTAGACTTTCCGTCGAAACGGTTTACAGGGTCAACGGGGACGTGGGTATCAAAACAGGTAACGTTACATTCTTAGGTTCCGTAATCATCACTGGGAACGTAGAGGACAATTATTCGGTCAAGGCAGCGGGAAATATAGAGATCTACGGCACTGTCCAAAAAGCAAACGTAGAAGCGGATGGGGACATTATCATTCGCCAAGGGGTTTCCGGAAGAGACGAGGCCAGGATCGAATCCACTGGCGGGAACGTGATTGCAAAGTTCATTCAGAACGCAACCGTAGTCACCGAAAAAGACGTAGTAGTGCAGGAAGGAATCCTACACTGCTTTGTGAGCGCCGGGGGGAAAGTGATCTCCAACGGTAAGAGGGGGCAAATTGTAGGAGGTACGATTCGTGCTTCCGATACCATTGCGGCCAAGGTCATAGGATCTTCCGCCAACCCAGCAACAGAGTTGATTGTAGGAACGGATCCAAAAGTATTAAAACAAATCTCAGAATACGAAGAAAAACTGGCAGAAAACCAGGATAAGTTCGAGCAGATCTCCAAGAGTCTAAAGACTCTTAAGGCGAGAAAGGAGAATGATCCGGCATCTTTTACCCAAGACCATGAGCAACAATTGATCAAAACCAGTAAGGCTACCGAAAAACTGGAGATCCGGGTCCGAGAATACGAAAACGAGATCCAGAATCTCAAGGCGTATATAGAAGAAAGAGCCGCGAACGGAAAGATCAGCGTCGAAAAGACCTTATACGGTGGGGTTACCATCAAGATCAAAAGTGCGGAATTTAAGACCCGTAATGAGATCAAACATAAGAGTTTTGTGGAAGAGAACGGGGTTATTAGACAATTGCCGTACCAAGATCCTGAACCGGATAAAAAAGACTGGAGAAAAAACAGATCTAGAGGAAAATAAAGGATATGAGGCTGAACGAACCTCTTTCCGGATACGGCGCTGCGAACGATTTGGTCCGAAGGACTATACTGGAGAACCCACATACTCTTTCGAACGTAATCGCCCAGAACGAAAAATCGGTCCGAGAGTATTCCATAGATAAAAAGTATGCGGTGCAAATGTACACCGAGACTTTTTCTCTTTCACCGGAATATAGGGAAAGACTTCGCACCTCATACACCCAAAGGATCGGAGAAATAGAAAAGGAAATCCGTTCTTTTAAAGGACCAAAACCCGAGGGTGGAAAGGAGAAAATTTTCTCCTATGATAAGAGCGGTAGAAAAACCGAAATTCGGACTCCTACTCGTTCTACAGTGGACTATATAGCTTAATAAAAACGCGCCGGTCTTCCTGAGGGATGTTGTTGGAAATATCCTCGAAAAGGACGCTTGTGCGATGGAACTATTCACAGTCCTATTCTTAAATATCATCATAGCCGTAGGCTTGTACGTAGGCGTATCCGCCCAAGTGACGAAGAGAATTCGTTCTCATATGATCCGTCGTATCAACGAAGAGATCCGTACATTAGTAGACGAGATCCAAACGGAAACAGAAAGCCAGATCGAACTTTTGAATTCAAAGATCCAAGCTTATAAAATTTTGGTCCAACGTTCCGATTCTTTGGAGGATAAATATAAGTCCATTCTCCAGAAACTGGAATCTCTTCCAGACAGAATACTTTCTACCGAAGGTAAAAAATCAGAAAAACAGAATATAGCTCCTGAACCGATCTTGGAATTCGAAAGTGTAGAAGAGGAATTAGAAATCAGCGAGCCTTCTATCCTAACACAAAAAGAAGCGATCCAAATTTCCGACGAAGAAAAATTCAAGAATGAGTATCTGACCCTGATTCGTGAAAAACAAAAGGAACTTAAAACTACTCCGACTGAATCGTTAGAGAGTAGAAAACAAGAACTTGCCGCAAAAGCCGGAGAAGGTGTAGGCAGGCTTTATAAACAGAATCTGAGGGAGAATTATTCTGCAGAAAATCCAAAACCTTTCTTGGATCCTGAAAGAAAAAATCTCAAAAAAGAAACTGTTCCTTCTGGAGAAGAAGATTCGGGAACGTTAGGGATTCTGAAAAACTTCGGCAAGAAGATCAAGGATGTAATGGGCTGGAAAGATCCTCAGGAATTGATGTCCGAAATTTCTCCCACCAGAACTCCTCAGCCCATGTATAACCCGAGTTCTACATTCGATATTTCTCTGGACGGAGATCCGTTCGAAGAGAATAAAATCCAGTTTCCAGATGATATTAGCGGAGGCTCTTTGAAAGCGGAGTCGGATTATACTCCTGAATTGGATCCTAAAAAAACGAGTTCCAAGTCCAAAAGAACGGACAATAAAATCCCGGTGGAGGAAAACTTCGGAAAAATCCTGGAAAGAAAAATGACGGGTTACGCTCCTCAAAAACAGGATTCCGTAAAAATTTCCTCCGAAACAGCGCTAAAAGACCTAGGAGAAGGGGCAAGCAAAATTGAGAAGGTCGTTTTCCTCTTGAAAAAAGGATACTCCCATGAGGAGATCTCAGAAGCCTTGGATCTCGCCACCGGTGAGGTGGACATTATTGAAAGATTTAGGTTGGAGAGAAATAGGAGGACCTAATGTCCCAATTTAGCGTCTTGAACGTTGGTTTTGGAAATATAGTCATGGTTTCCAAGATCGTGGGTATCATTCATTCGGATTCGGCCTCCGCAAAAAGGATCCGAAACGAAGCCAAAAGTAATAACAGTTTGGTAGACGCGACTCAAGGGAAAAAGACCAGGTCCATTATCATTACGGACTCCAACCATCTGATCCTTTCCAACTTAAGAGTGGAAGCCCTCACAAGAAGGATAGAAAGCAGGGATAATTCTATCGCAGAAGAAGAGGAAGAAAAGGACTGAAATCTCCCAAACTAATCGTTCTATCCTCCGTAGCAGGAGGCGGTAAATCCACACTTATCCAAATGATACGAGCCAAACATCCAGATTTGGCTTTTTCAGTTTCTTGTACTACGAGACCTCCGCGTCCCGGGGACAAAGAAGGAGTAACGTATTTTTTCTTAAGCAAAGAAGAATTCGAATCCGGGATCGATAAGGGAGAATTTCTGGAATGGGCCAAGGTTCATGATAATTACTACGGAACTCCCGTTAAGTTCGTGAATCAATGTATGTCAGCCGGCAAATCCGTGATCATGGATTTAGATGTGCAGGGAGCTGCCCAGGTAAAACAAAAACTCGGAAAAGAAGCTATCACGATCTTTATACTTCCTCCAAACGAAGAAGAATGGGAAAAAAGACTAAGAGGTAGAGGAACCGATTCCGAAGAAAGTATCCTGAAACGTATCAAGAATGGAAAAGAAGAACTGTCACATAAAGACGAGTTCGACCATATCATTGTGAACGATACTCTCGAACACGCTCTCTCTCGTTTAGAAGAAATTTTATTTTAGTTCAAATTCATTCCCATGAGTTTTTCACAAAAAATACAAAGTCACTAAAGATTTTGTTAGCAGGAGATAATATGAGTAAGACAGTGCGTTTTATTTTCTTGGTATCCGTTTTAACAGTTTGTTCTAATTGTATATTCCTCATTAAACCCAGGAAGGATTTTGAAGAGAGTAAAAATTTAGCAGCCCCCGATTATTCTAGATCTGAATTTTGGGCGGCGCTCCCGGATAAAAAAGATAATGCGGATCTGGTCCCGGAAAATTCAGGTTTAAAGGAAAGCCAATCTATAGCGGAAGCGGATACTTTTTATATTCATCCAACCACGTTACTTCTTCGGCCTAAGTATTGGAATGGGGATCTAAAGGACGAAAGTTTAAACGAAAGAACCGATAAACATCCGATCAAGACGCAAGCGAGCGCATTCAATGAATGTTGTAAGGTCTATGCTCCTAGATATAGACAGGCTGCATTTTTCGTTTTTACTAAAGATGCTCCGGAAGGAGAAGCCGCTTTGGATCTTGCATTCCAAGATGTGAAAAACGCCTTTTTATACTATATGAAAAACTGGAACAAGGGGCGTCCTTATATCATAGCTTCTCATAGCCAAGGTACTCGGCATTCCGTTCGTCTGCTCAAAGAGGTCATTTCTTCTAATCCTGAATATAAGAAAAATTTAATTGTTTCTTATTCGATCGGGTTTCCATTTAAACAAGAGGAAACTGGTTTGCCCGTGTGTTCCGGTCCAAAAGATACAGGATGTGTGGTCGGTTGGAATTCCTATATTTGGGGAAATTCTCCGGGTAGATTATTGGACAGATATGGAAAAGAGACAGTCTGTGTGAATCCGTTAAGTTGGAAACAAGACCAGGAATATTCTGCTAAATCCGAAAATTTAGGAAGTATAAATCGAAGTTTCGATCAATTGATCCCGGGCATTGCCGATGCTAAATGTAATTCAGGCGTTCTATGGATCCATGAGCCGGAGATAAGCCGGACGCCAAACTTAGGAAAGGACGGGAATTTACATACAGGTGATTTTCATTTCTTCTACGCGAATATTAGAAAAAATGCAAAGGATAGATTGGAATCTTTTAAAATACAGAGTGTTAAAAGAGGCAGAGAGTAAATTATCACGCAGAGCCACGGAAAACGCAGAGTTGTAATTATAGAATATGAATAAATATAACTTTAATTTCTCCGCGTCTTTGCGCCTCTGCGTGACAAAAAATTAATTCGTGCAGTAGGTTTGTTCTATCACGATCGAAGGCATATCTGTTCTTCTTCCGTCCAGATCTAACTTTTTGTTTTTTAGATAAAATCCGCAGACTTCCACGTAAGAACCGACGGATACTCTATTCATTAGGCTGTAATCATCCGAGTCCAAAACCACCGGTTTTCCTGAAAAATGAACTACGAATCGGATCGAATTCCCTTTGTATAATACATGGGTCACAGTGCCGGCGACTCGTACTGTTTCGCCGACAGCTTTTCCCGGATTATTGACCAGTTCCTCTCCGGAAACATATTTAGGTTTCGTGGGAGCAGAAACTTTTTTACTCTTAGAGTAAACGGTTCCGGTAGAGATGATTATTAGTGAAAGAAAGAGGATCGTTTTCTTTTTCATAAAATTTTAAAGTTCTTCGGACTCTGAATTGGACTCAGGAGCTTTGATCACATCAGATCTGGACAACCATTTGTTCGTAATATTCGCCCTGCGTTCGGCCGGGAATAAGGTGAGAAGGTAAGTGGTGATCGTTTGTCTACCGTCTTGTTCTGCGTCCTTATCCATTTGGATGAATACATCTATAATATCTTTGTCCGGCCAATTGGTCAACATCTGCACGGCATTATCCGGAGGCATATTTGCAACCTTCTCCGCCATGACCTTAACCAATTTACCTCTGCTATTCCTTTCGGACTCTGAAGACTTGAGCTCGTTTTCCTTGGAAGTAAGACCTCGCTTGAGTTCCTCGATTTTCTCGAGTTCTGCCTCCAGACGCTCTTTTTCTTTTTTTAATTCTTCTTCTTTTTGTGAGATCTCATCCCTATCTTTAGCGAGTCGTTCCATCTCTTTGCGGAATTCCAACTTTTCCAATTCGGAAGGGGATTCTGAGTCCGCATTCACTAAGCCGGGTTCGGTCCTTAAGAAAGGAAAAATTTCAGCAGCATCTATGATCTGAAAATAATGAAACGCGAAAAATCCGATCAACACAAGGAAGAAGATCAGAAGTACTAGATATACGGCTCTTGCTTTGTCGGTTAAACTTGCCACTTTTTATACCCGGATGTCCAGCCTGGAGCCTGAAATTCTTTTTTCCAATTCTCCTGCCTTATTTTCCAAATGTGAAATTTTGTCTTGGAGGTTTGCCATACTCCCGATTAAAGGATCGGAAGATTCTACAGTTTTACGCACTTCTAAAAAGGGAAGGTCACTTTTTATAACGCTCGTAAAGCTTTCTGAGCTCAGAAAGTCCCGCATCTTCTGTACCGGTGCGCTCGACGCCTCCCGTATCATAGGTAAATACTTTCGGATCCCGTTTAGATCTATCATCCCCATAAATTTCCTCCCTAGTTTTCCTATAAAGATCTGCTAAAAATTGCTCTTCTGCTTGGATTCTTTCCGCCTTTCTATAGGAATGCATGTATTCCTTAAAACGGCTTTCCTTTAGAAGTTCCAGCACCTTCTTCTCTTTTCTTGCCTCTGAGACTTCCGCCCTTTTTTTTCCAACCGGTTCATCGAAAGAACGGATCTCGGTCTCTAACTCAGTGTTTCGAGTTAGAAGCTGTCTCATATAAGTTTGCAAATACGAATATTCTCTTAAGTCCGTATTTCCGGAAAGCTCCGTAGAAGATAGGGAATGTATCCTTGCTTCATTGGAATCTATTTCAGATTGTCGTTGGTTTACTTCCGCAACCAATTCCGAAAGTTCTTTGAGCTTTTGGTCTTCTCTGATCTTCTTTAAACGAAGTACTGGCTCGAGTCTGAATTGGAATCTTTTCATAGATTAGAATTCCTCTTCTTCTCTTTCTTCTTTTAAGATATCTCTTAAACCGCTGATTGTTTGAGGGAAAAGACTTCTTTCCATAAGTCTCTGTTTTAGATAAGAATCTATTTTATCTTTTTTACGAATGGCAAGATCTACTTTTGGATCGGATCCTCTTACATATGCATTCAACAAGATCAATTCTTCCACAGAATAATATGTGGAGATGAGTTCTCGGATCATCCCTGCTCTCATGAATTGATCTTCTTCCACAATGGATTGCATTACCCTGGAAAGAGAAGCCGGAATATCGATAGCGGGGTAATGATTTCTTTCCGCAAGTTTACGGGAAAGGATAATGTGACCGTCTATATAACCGCGGACTGCGTCGGCGATAGGGTCTTCCATTTCGTCTGTGTCCGTTAGGATCGTATAAAATCCGGTGATACTTCCTCCTGATTTGGAAGTTCCCGAACGTTCTACAAGTTTTGCTAATTTAGTAAAAACGGATGAACTAAATCCTCTGGTGATTGGAGGCTCATGGTTGGAAACGGAGATTTCTCTGTTAGCGTGAGCGAACCTGGTCAAGGAATCCATCATTAAGTTTACATGAAGTCCTTGCTCTCTAAAATATTCCGCGACGGAAGTGGCGAGTAGGGCGCAGTTGACCTGTTCCATTTTAGGAGCGTCGGAAGTAGCTGCAAATACGACCGATTTTGCGAGACCTTCTTTTCCTAGGTCTCTTTCCAAAAATTCGTTCACCTCTCTGCCTCGTTCTCCTACGAGTGCGATCACGTTCACATCTGCGTTCGTGAATCTTGCGATCATACCGAGCAAGCTGGATTTTCCCACACCGGATCCGGAGAAGATCCCTAATCTTTGTCCTCTACCTACGGTTAAAATCCCATCGATCGCTCTTACGCCTGTAAGAAGAATGTCCCGGATCACAGGCCGATCCAAAGGATTGATACTTTCTCCCTCTGGAGATTTTTCTTCCGATGTGATAATGAGTCCTTTTTTATCGATTGGACGTCCAACACCGTTCAACACTCGGCCGAGTAGTTCTCTACCTACAGGGACATTTAAACTTCTTCCCGAAGAAAACACGAATGCGTCAGGATATACACCTTCTACTGGACCCAAAGGCATTAGTGTATATACATGATTTTCGAAGCCAACAATCTCACATTGCAGGTAACCTTCCGTTCCTGCTTTTTGGACTTCCATGATCTCTCCGATCTTGGAATCTGGAGGTCCTTCCGAATAAATTACATTGCCGGAAACACGAACAACCCTTCCGGACTTACGGATGGTTTCTGTGCGGTCCAAGATCAGGAAATACTTGGAGATGACGTCTACCTTTTCGTGAAACTTCTTCTCTATCATGATCTTAGGCTCGAAAGAGTGAGGATACTGTCCTCGGGATTTTACCCGGAGTCAAGTGATAATGAGAATATAACCGAATTATGTCACTTATCGGACTAAGGCAGAATCTGTCGAAGTGCCTACAAAGAAAACCCCCCTGACCCGACCGCCTATGGTTTCGGCGGCCGGGTAGGAGACTAAGTTTGGACGTGAATGGTGGATTAGATCGGCTCCGCATTTCGAATTGCTTCTTCGATTTCTTTGAGCTGGGTGGAGATCCTTGCATCGATAGCACCAACATCCGTTTCGATAATGACCCCGCCTCTGTCGACGCGAGAGTCTTCGTAGATATTGACCTTGCGAAGTGACTCCATGAGTTTGATAAGTTCGTCTTTGTGAGCTGTGGTTATCTCCAAGTCCGCAAAGTTGACTCGGATATCCACACGGTCCCTGTCCTTGATACGTTTCAGGGCTTCTCTAATATTATTGAGTACGATTTCTTTACGTTCAATGATCTCGTCTTTGATGATCTTACGAGCGATGATCAGGATCATCTCCACCATCTGTTTTTCGGATGCTTGGATGAGTTCCGCACGGATATCGATCGCTTTACCTACGATGGTCCCAAGACGGTCGATTAGGCGTCGGACTTCTCCTTGTCCTTTTCTGAAACCGACCTCTCTTCCTGCTTCGAATCCTTTTAAGTAAGCCTCGTGTTCGATCTCTGCCGTTTTCATCTCGGCTTCTTTGATCATTCTTTCGGCTTCCATCTTGGCTCTTTCCAAGATCTGTTCCGCTTTGGCTTTTCCTGAATCCTCTTCGAGTTTGATCTTCTCTTTGGAATCCTGGATCATTTGGAAGGCTTTTTTACGACCTTCTTCCTCGATCTCCTCCGATTTGCGGCGGGAGTCCTCGAGCATTGTTTTGATATTTTCTTCCGTTTCTTCTTTGTAACGGTTTAGCTCTGCCTCGATCTCTTCGATAGAAGGACCTTGGTATTGCTCTATAATATTTCCTTCTTGGTCGACTTCGAACTCTTCGGCGTCTTCGTCCCTATGGAATTTTTTATATTTGTCCGGAATTTGCAGCTCTACCTGATCCTGCATGTCCGCGATTTGGATAGGTTTGAAGACTAGTTTTGCCATATTAGTTCTTTCTCCGGAACTTGATTCTTCCTGATTCTACGGATTCCTTAAAAATTTCAAGTAGTCCGTTCTGAGCGGTTTCAATCTCTGCGAGAGAAACCGGTCCCATCGAATCTTCTTCCAAACGGATGGAGGAGGCAAGAGATGGATCCAGCCTTTCCAGTAAGACCTGTTTCGTTTCCGGTTCAGTGCCCTTAAAAGCGGTCGCGGTCACGATCGGATGGAGATCGGCCATAAACTTGTTTAAGGCTTCTCGACTAAGATCCATCAGGTCTTCCATTCGGAAGAAATGCTTATTTATATTTTCGGCAAACGACTGGCTCTTTTCGCGTATCCTGGAGAATAATTTCTGGGAATCTTGCGGGTCCAATTTGCCCAAAAGTTCCGCGGCTCTCTTCCCGCCCTTGTCCCTGGTAGGAACTCCAGATTGAGGGGATTTTAGAACTTCTTTCTTGAAGCGCAAAAACCTCTCCAAAGAGTCCATAAGCCCTGCAGAAGAAAGGTCCAAATTCCGGATGGAAAGTAAGATCTCCTCTTGGGTCTCTTCAGGGAATTCCTCCAATACTCTGGCGGAAGTATCCGGATCCGCATAGCAGAATACGAGCCCTATCCTGTCTGGGGATTCTCCCGCTACGATCTTGGAAAGTTCTTCCTTGGTATAAGATTTGAGTTCCTCGGACCATTCTGGCTCGGTAACCAAATCTTCTTTTAAGATGGTTTCGAGTTCTTGGATTAAAGCCAAGGTGTCTCGATCGATTCCTTCTTTTGGGACGCTTGAGAGTCCTTCTAAAAAGGAACCTAAAAGTTCTCTTTCTTGTTTTGCTTCTATCTTGCCGGACTTGTGAAAACTTTCTAAAAGTTTCGATGTGTCCTGAGGCCCAAGCTTACGAAACACTTCCGGGGGAAGATGCTCCCCCAGGATTCGGAGGAGCTGTCCCGCCCGGTTTCTTTTTCCGGACAGGATACTCATTAGGTTGCTTCCTCTTCAGATAGCCAGGTGCGTAGAAGTTGTGCCACTTCTTCCGGTTTTTCCCTGGCCAGGTTGATTGCGTTTTCGAGAAGTTCTCTTCTGAGTTTTTCGTCCAGAGAGAGTTCGACTTCTGCACTTCCGTCGTCCATGACTCGAAGTGCTGCTTCTCTCATCATCTGCTGCATTGCTGCGAGTTCTTCTTCGCGTAGTCTGCGGCGTCTTGCGATCTCTTTTTTGATCGCTCTGTAGATGAGGATAGTGAGTATTAAGAATAATACGATGACCAAGGATGCAATGACCATTTGGCGGATCGCTTTCTGTTTTCTTAATTCTTCGTCTTCTGCAGCGAATTGAGCGGTGCGGTCTTTAGCGATGCTGATTACGGAGATTTGGTCTCCTCTTGCTTTGTCTATACCTACTGCTGCTTCTAAGTTTTTGCGAATGGTCCGGATATCGTCATCCGAAACTGGGATATAAGTTCTGTCGTATCCTGTTCCGTCTGCGTTCTCTTTTTTGGTCCATTGACCGTCAACTACCACGGAAAGGTTTACTTTTTCGATCTTCCAAGGTTGTTTTTGGACTTCGCTTACTCTTCTGTTGAATTCGAAGTTATTAATATTCTCAGTTTTTTTATAATCTGCTTTTTGATAGTCGGTGTCTTTATAACCGGGAGGAAGATTAGGCTCTGTTCCTGCAGGGCCGTCCGGAGTAAAGCCTCTACCGGTAAATTGTTCGCTGGTTTCTTTGGAAGAAACTTTCAAACTATAACCGTCTACGATCTTCAATTCAGAGTAAGGAGTATTCGGATCATCCGGTCTTTCGATTACTGGGGAAACTTGGTTGTCTTTATAGGACTCCTTGTCCCAATTCAACATGTATTCGAAACGAGTGATGTCCACTCTGTCTTCTCCGCCTAAGAACCAACGAAGAGTGTTTCGTACGTCGATGAGTCTTTGGATCCTTTGTTCTTCTTGGATCCTTAATTTTTCTTGGACAACTCTAAGCTCTAATCTTTCTTTTTCTAAGTCTTCTTCGAAGTCGGAGATGATCTTGCCGTCTGCATCCGCGACTACTACGTTTTCCGGTTTGAGTTTAGGCACCGCCCTGGAAACCAAGTTTACGATACCTTTCACTTCTTTTTTGGAAATCCCTTCGACTCCAGGGATAAAATGCAAAATGACCGAGGCTTTTACTGGAGAAGCATTCGAGTTGAACAGTTCATCTTCCGGTATTGCGATGTTTACGAATGCCTTGTCTACAGGTCTTAGGGTCATCAAAGATTGTTCGATGGCTCCTTTTAAGGCCCTGTATTTTTTGATATCCTTGTCGAACTGGGTTTCCGTGAATTTTTCCACGTTGAATAGTTCCCAGCCTTGGACACCTGCAGGAATCAGGTTCTCTTGGGCAAGTTTAGTAATAATTTCTTGCCTTTGTTCGGGATCCACGCTTACGATGCTCGTGTCTCCGGTGCTATACGAATAACCCATAGAGTCCAATTTTTTAGTAACCTCTGCGAAATCCTTCGCAGTTAGGTTTTGGAAGAGAATAACCTTATTCTTTTGAGACGAAACGGTTGTCAGAAGCCCTAAGGCAACGACCACAGTGATCGCCACTCCACCTAAAATCAGTTTCTTTGTAGTATCTAAAGAGTTGAAGAACTCCTTGATATTGTTCAGAATCTTTTGCAATTGCTCGGGCATTTTCCTTCACCACCGGACAAGATAGGGGACATAATAGATTTTCGGAAACAAAGTACAATCCCTTTTTAAAAAAACTTTAGAATTTTTTTATTTTCTCCGGATTTTTTATATTAACTCTTTTGGAAAGAGTCTCGAGACGAAAAATAAAATCTGTTGTACGTAAATGCTATATTAATGTTTAGTATGAATTTGATCGCTTCCGATTTTCACGCATGAAATTGTCTAGGAAATAATACATTTTTAACATGAAACTCTCCCAAGAACATTCAAATTTTATAACTCTAGAGGAGGCGATCCGGTTAGAACAATATTTTAAGACCTTAATATCGCCGGAGAAGGTCTCTAAGATCCAAGAAGTCGCTTCTTTTCGCACAAAGTACTTAACAATTGTAATGGAAGATATATTCCAACCTTATAATGCTAGCGCTCCTGTACGAACTTCAGAATGTTTAGGACTAACGGAGATCCATGTTGTGGAGAATCGAAACCCTTATAGACCTAACGAAGGCATTTCTCTTGGCGCACAAAAATGGATACAGATACACAAATACCAAAAACCTAATATCGATAATACTAGACATTGTATAAGCGGATTAAAGGAGAAGGGATATCGTGTAGTAGCAACTTCTCCTCATACATTAGCAAATTCTTACGAACTGAATACTTTGCCCTTGGATAAACCGTGCGCCATCCTATTCGGATCGGAAGAAAAAGGATTATCTTCTTATTCAATGGAAGAAGCGGACGTATTCCTAAAACTTCCTATGTACGGGTTTACGGAAAGTTACAATATTTCGGTAACAGTGGCAATCGTGCTTTCTCACCTTGCATTTAGGCTTAGAAAGGAAGTTCCAAATTGGGGATTAACAGAAGAGGAGAAGTTGTATATCCGAAATTCTTATTATAAAAAATGCCTTCATAATGGAAATCTTGTGGAATCCGACCTATTACAAAGGATCAGATCGGAACCTACAAGGGTCCAATAATTCGATTTTTCAATTAAAAAGTAGGGTAGGATGGAGCAATTCAACGGTGTTTCTAAGTTTGTTAAAAAGTTTTCTCTGATATTTGCGGGGATTTTTGCATTTCTATTTATAATTCGGCTTATCTACAGCTATGCAGTTGGTCCAGAAACAAATATTGTAAATCAAGAACAAGGTTCTTCCATCAATTTTGACTATGGACGCAAAAACTATGCGTCCGAAAAGTTTTATGCTCCCCAGGACAAAACCACAATCAGTTCATCTTCTCAAAAATATGAAAAGGTAGCGGCTGTTTCTTCAAAAACTTCCGAGTTTGAGGAGAGCGAAAAGAAGACCCGCAAGATGGTAGAGGACGTAAAAGGTGTCATCCAATACGAACAAAGATCAGGACTTCCCGGCAAGAGAACTTTGCAATTAGGGATCGGAGTAAATCCGGATAAATTCGATTCCATGGTAGAATCTATTCAGACGATTGGTGTCATTGATTCTATTTCGGTGAATAAAACCGACAAAACAAACGAATATAAAAATATCACTGCAACCAGAATCTCTTTGGAAAAATCTAAAGCAGGTCTTTTGGGTCTAAAAGGAAAAAACGGCAAAATAGAAGAACTTATCTCTCTAGAAAAAGAAATTTTAGAGATAGAAGGTAAGATCCAAGACTTAGGGGTGAAGTTAGGCGAATTCGATCAGGAGAATGAATTTTGCACGATCAAATTTACCTTAAAGGAAACTGGCGCGGTATCCGGTGGATTCGTTACTTTTTTGAAGAAATGTAAAATATCGCTGGAGTGGACTATCAAATACGGACTATTATTCTCTTTCCTCTATGCATTCGCTGCTGTCGGAGGTTGGATCACTTGGTTTTTTGGAGTAAAAACTTTAGGTTATTTAAGATCTAAAGGAATTCTTTAATTCAGATTCGACTTTGAAAAGAAAAACTGAAGGAGTTTCCTCATTTGATTTGTAGGAACTCCGGCACCTAGATATTCTCCGTCCACCCAGATTTCGAAATGCAAATGTATGTTCTCATCATTTCCTTTCGCTTCTCCCATGAGACCCGAGTTACCTACGTTACCTATCTCTTCGCCTGATTTCACTTTCGCACCGGGTTTGATCCCTCTTTTGATAGAAGAGAGATGATTAAATGATGTCATTACTCCGTTCCCATGATCGATCCAAACCTGTCTGCCGCCGAAGTCCTTTTCCACATAAGTTACCCCGTTCTTCTGGGCTAACGAGGAATATTTTTGGAATTCCGAGAGTGTCATAGGAGAATAATCTAGATCTGCCCGGATAATCGTGCCGTCTGCCGGCGAAACCAAAACATCTTCGAAGGTCAAGCGTCTAGGCGGACCGATCTTCTCACGTTTATAATAAATATCTAATCCTTTGTGGATTCCGTTCCTATATTCTCTGGGAGCTCCCGGAAGTTGATAATCTTTTTCGGGAAGAAGTCCGTCCGGAACCGGATATTGGTAGCCGGTAAATCTGCTGGACACCGAATTTAGGACCGTTCCGTTTAAAAGGATCTTAAATTCACCGATCACTATATTCTTTTCTTCTTTTTTAGGAAAATATAATCTAAGAATAGAGGCATCGATCGGAATAATATCGTGATGGTTAACTAGATCGACTTTATTCGTCTTGAAAATTGTCTTCCAGTTTTCTTGATGAAGAACTTGAAGTTCGTATTCTTCCGCCGCTCTTTTGCCCCTGAACATAGGGACCAAAACTTCGATCGAATTGATCAGTCTCTTGGAGCCGAAATCCACGATGATCCATTCCGGTTTATTTTCCCCGGAGGAATACCAGTAGGATTTCGGATTGGAATCGAATAGATTAAATGCACCGTATTCTTCATCGAAGGAAGAAGATACGGAATAGGAAAAGGGAGCCACTGTTACTTTTCCAAAATCCAAAAAATCCACTTCGGAACCTAAGGATCCGTAAGACTTGGGAGCTGCAGATAGGCCGAAAGAAAAAGCCGTAAATAAAAGAAAGATTTTTCGGATCATATTAAGATAGGAAAGGCGCTCCCGGTTTTGGGCCCTTGCCGTGCTTTAGGAGAGAGTTTGCCTCATCTAGTTTCCAGGAATCGAAATATATTTTATCTTCTTGGCTTAGGTCTGGTCGAAGCGAGATCGCATTTCCGTTTTGGTCCGCGTATAAACCTCTTCTTCCGAAAAATCTACCTGCAGATTCTTGGGGTTGCACTAACTTCTTCTTTTCTCCTCTCATTTGAAATGCTAATCTTGCATTTTCTACGTAGGATTTCAGCTCGGAAGGGTCGACAGAAATTGTATGATCCGGACCGGGTAGTGTTTTATCTAGGGTAAAATGTTTTTCTAAAACGCTTGCTCCAAGCGATACTGCTAACGCTCCAGCGATACTTCCCGCAGTATGATCGGAAAAACCTATGGGACCATTAAATATATTTTTATAATATTCGATAGTTAGCAAATTTGCCTTTTCAGGCGGAGTAGGATAAAGGGAAACGCAGTGGAATAATACTAGATCTTTTACTCTTTCTGAGCCCAAGTATTCTAATGCACGAATGACTTCAAAACCTTCCGCAGCGCCACTAGATAGAAACAAAGGGAGTCCTGTACTAGCACATTTTTGCAGAAGTTGCTTATTTACTATATCTCCGCTAGCGATTTTAAGAGCCTTAACTCCTAAGTTTACTAAAAGATCCACACTTCCCGTATCTAAAGGAGTTGAGAAAAAGAAAAGACCTTCTTCTTTTGCCGTTTTTTGGAATTCAATATGTAATTTTTCGGAAAGTTCGTAGGTTTGAAAAATATCCACTAGGACTTTCGCTTTAGGATTTTTAACATCTAAAAAGTTTTCAGTCTTATAGGTTTGGAATTTTACCGCATTTGCTCCCGCTTTTTTCGCGGCTTGGATGGTCTTCTTTCCTAATTCCAGATCTGCATTATGATTCAAACCGATCTCGGCGATTATAAATGGGGAAGAATCCGGACCAATCTCCCATTTTTCTTCCAAAGGAAAACTTTTCGAAAAAGACATTCTTTCTCCTGAAATGAAAGGGTAATACCCTTAAGACTAGGATCGGAATACCTGGCCGGAAAGGGAAGGATTTCTCTCGGAATTCAGATCAAGTTGGAAGGCAAGAAAATAAAAAGAAATAAGTGTGTAGGAGCTCCTACAAAATTGTTGGAGATAATTGTTTGAAAAATACCTAATTTCGTGAGATGGCTTGCGAACGGTACCACCGGACCGGCCCCCACCCAGGAAGGGTGGGGAGACCATTTTACTTCTCTGGCAAGATCCGATTCGTGTTCAAAAGCTCATAACTTAGATTTAGAAATGCCTTTGCTTTCCGTTCGTAGGCGTCACAGGTTTCCTTGATGGAGACACACTTGGACATACTCTCGCTCCATGGCATAGGATAAACTTCTCTGAGTTCACCCTCGGTGGATCTGTAAAGAGCGTATTCGTTCTCTATCCAACCGATCACGCTGGAAAATGCAAAATAAGAACCGCCTGCTTCGGATTGTTTGGAGTTGGAGAGCAGGTCCTTCCCGAAAGAAGAAAATTTTACCTTCTTTCCTACGAGACCTAAGATAGTAGGGATCACATCCAGCTGAGAGGAAATTTGAGGGTCCAATCCTGATTTTACGTATTTCGGGGAATAGATCAAAAAAGGAATATTACGATCTTCGAATGGATTTAGATCCCTATGATGTGTATGATCCGCCACAAATATAAAGATGGTATTTTGAAAGTAGGGAGACTTTTTCGCCTTCTCCATAAATTTGCCAATGGATTCGTCCGAATAGGAGTAGGTATTAAAATAGTCGGAATCCTTCATTGTTTCCGGATAAGGATGTTTTGAAGTTTCCGGTACTTGGTAAGGATAATGTGTGGTCAAGGTTAAGCTAACCGCTGCAAAAGGAGGTTTTGCATTTGAGAGGGTTGCATGTAATTCCTCTAATACATCTCCATCGTAAAATCCCCAGGCGCCCGATCTATATTTTCCTGTTTTTTCGATTTCCTCTTTTCCAATGATAGTGTCGAAACCCCAATGAGGAAAAAGAAAACTCATATTATCGAATCCTACATCTCCGCCATGAACGAAATATGTGGAGTATCCCAATGTTTTTAATAAGGAACCTAAACCGCCGAAATTTCCTAAAACTTGATGAGTCCTTACTACCGTTATACCTGGGCGATCCGGAATTCCAGTGAGTACTGACATGAGTCCGTTTACGGTTCTGCCACCTGTCGCGAAAAATTTAGGAAAGTATCTGCCTTCCTTTATTAGAGAATTAAAATTCGGAGCGAGTTCTTTTCCTCCTACGATACCATCCCCATTCGGTTTTAGGAATTTTCCAGTCCAGCTTTCCAAAAGAATGATCACTATATTCGGAGGAGTTTCTTTTCTTGTTTCGGAAGTCTCTCTTAAGAGAGGATATTCGGGATCGATAAACTTTGCTCCAGGATAGTCTATCTCATTTCTCACTATCCTGATCGATTCTTCTTTAGACATTTGTAATTCAGGAAGAATGGACTTTGATTTTAAGTCCATGATCGTAGTGAACACTCCGTTCAATGGAAGTTGGTTTAAGAAGGGATTTTCCGAGTGGATTGCTTCTGTGGATCTCAATGGCCTTGGTTGGATCCCTCCTCTAAACAGAAGTAAAAGCAAAATTATGGATATAGGTATCTGCGCCAATTCTTTGGTTTTATTCTCGGAAGAATATTGATACCCATTATATTTTATAAAAAGATAAATTAATGCGGGAAGTCCTGTGAATATTCCTATCAATCCCAGGATCACTTTTAAAGTGTCATTCTTGATAGCTGCTTCTATCAATATTAATAGGTCTTTCCCTAAGAATACGAAACCTTCATAGCCTAAATGTTTGTCAGCTTCTCCGAAATAGATCGTGTCTCCGATCAAATGTCCGATCATCCAAAGGAATAATGGGATCGGTAATATTCCCCAAATGTATCTGTAGGACTTCCAACGATTCGGATAATGAAAGGAAGATAGGATCCAAGATAAGGCGATTACTATGGAGATCACACATAGGTCGAAACGTATTCCGATCAAAAAAGAATTGATCACTTCGATAATCGGAGAATTTCCTAGTTTGGAAAAATAGATAAAGAGTAATACGAATCTAAAAATAGTTAGGAGGATCAAAAAACAAAATGAGTAGAATAGGATTATCCTGAGGTTTGCAGGCAGCTTTTTTAACATTCTTAATTCCAGCCTAAAAATTTAGAAAGATGGAAAATTAAAAAAGAAGAAGTATATGCGAGAACTGTCATGTATGTGAACATAAAGAACGGCCAGAATAGGGAGTTTGTCTCCTTTTTTACCACCGCAAGAGTGGACATACATTGGCAAGCGAACGCAAAAAATACGAGTAAGCTCAAGGCGCTTGCGATTGTCCAAACAGGTTTTCCTGTTTCTGGGTCCCTGTCTTTTCTTAGAGCTGATCTTAGATTTTCGTCCTCTGAATCTTCTCCTTGTACCCCGTATACGATGGATAATGTGGATACCATTACTTCTCTAGCTGCAAATGAAGTTATGATTCCTAACCCCATCTTCCATCCGAAACCGATCGGTTCTAAAACCGGCTCCATCATTTTGCCCATTCTTCCTGCGTAGGACTCTGAGATTTGTAAGGACTTTGCCTGAGAGGAACTTAGGTTTTCTGTTTTGGGACCTTCTACCCTTGGATAATTTGCCAAGAACCAAAGGATGATGGAGATAAATAAGATTATTTTGCCCGCATTTCCTATGAACGCTTTTAGTTTTTTATAAACGGTAAAAAAAAGACTTTTGAGGGACGGCCATTGGTATCTGGGAAGTTCCATCAAAAAGTAAGCAGGCTCTGATCTGAAAAAAGTCTTTTTGAATAAGAAAGCGGCTCCCATGGATGCAAACATACCTAACAGGAAAAGGCCGAATAACGCTAGGACTTTGGGAGAGAATATGCCAAAAACAGGTTCAGCAGAGAAGACCGTTCCGATTACTAAAATATAAACCGGATATCTGGCAGAGCAGGTGATTAAAGGCGACACTAAGATCGTAGTGAGCCTGTCCGCTTTGTTTTCGATCGTTCTAGTTCCCATGATCGCGGGGACCGCACACGCTGCGCTGGAAAGTAATGGGATGAATGATTTTCCGGAAAGTCCGAATTTTCCCATGAATCTATCCATAAGAAAGGAAGCCCTAGCGATATATCCGCTTTCTTCCATGATCCCTATGAATAAGAACAACAAGCTAATCTGCGGAACGAATACTAAAACTGCTCCTACACCGCCTATCATTCCTTCCTGGACAAGAGAACGGATCGGGCCGTCCGGCAAATAATTTCCTGTCCAATCTGCTAGATCCCCGATTCTGCTTTCGATCCAATCCATGGGAACTTCGGACCAGGTAAATAAGAATTGGAATACCAACGCCATGATTCCTAGAAAGATCGTAAGTCCCCAAACCGGATGGAGTAGTATTTTATCCGCGAATCCTAAAATCCCTTTTTCGGAGATTTCCGAGCCGGAGACCGCTTTTGATAAAAGTTTTTTGATCCAAATGGATCTTTGGACTAATTCCTCTCCATAAGAAAATTCTAATTTAGATCTTTGCCATTCCGAACGAATGAATTCTCTGGTTTTTTCCGGGAAAAAATTAGAAGAAGGAAGTCCTTTTTGAAGACTTTCTCCGCTAAATTCCTTAAAACTATTTTCCAAAACGAATCGAACCGAGTCCGGATCGTCTACCGAAAGTTTAGAAAGTACCGACTCGATCAGTTCAGTCCTTTTTTTGTCCCAGGAAAAATCAGGGACCGGGACCTTATAAGAAGAAGAGTCCATCAAAACATTTTCTAAAACCTCTACACCTTCTCCGGATCTTGGGTTTACGAAATAGAAAGGAACGCCGAAAGCCTTGGATAAAACTCTTAGATCTAAATGAACTCCTTTTTTTTCCAAGGTATCGTTCATCGTCACTGCGACTATCATTGGGATCTTGAGAGAAGAGACTTGAAGTAAAAATTGGAGTCCTCTTTCTATTGCAACCGCATCCAATACGAAAATCAATTTGTCTTCCGTATCCCTGGAAAGCAGAATTCGGGTAGTTACCTGTTTGTCTTCCGATTCTCCCCCTAAACTATAAGCTCCGGGAAGATCCACTATATGAACAATTGTATTATCTTTATGAATCGTACCTTCCGCTTTTTCAACGGTGACTCCGTGGTAGTTCCCCGTCTTTTGTCTAAGACCGGTCAACCTATTGAACAAAGTGGATTTACCACAGTTAGGATTGCCGGTGAGCAGTACCCGAAATTTTTCAGTTTTATGTTCGGTAGCTTGTATTTCGGTATTTAATAATTTCATAAACTAATTCAATTCCAGAAGGTCGGCTTCTAATTTTCGAATGGCCAAACGGACCAGGCCCAATTTTACGATCATCTTGTCTTGGTCCTGGAATTTTCGGACCACTGTGATTTTAGTTCCAGGAAGAAAGCCCATGTCTAAAAGGTTTCTGACCAGTCCGGTCTTTCCGGATTCGTTCTTAATTCCGGTGATCTTTCCGGATTCTCCCTCTTCTAATTCGAAAAGTTTGGATTTCATCTGATAAATTTTTCCCTGTCCCGGATCAGATCTAACTCAGGCGCGAAAGATTTTATATATCTGTCAAAGTATAAGATTTGTTTTATAAGAAGTCCGAATTCTTTAGGGATCTTTAAACCGTTACGATCGGAAATATCCCTGAACTCGAAAAGGATAGTGTTCATCTTCTTCTCGTCGAAAGCGTCCAATTCTCCCATTTGAATATCTAAGACCATCTTGCTCATTTGATCGAATACGGTTTCCAGATCCTTCGCTAACTTTTTCTCGTCTATTCCTTGAGCGGTCCCGTCCATACGAACTAACCCGCTTGCGATCCGATCCGTTCTGTTTAATGCAAGTCCTTCTAAGAAGATCATTAGACCTTCCCATACTTTGGCGGAAATCCTTCCTACGATGCCGAAATCTATAAAACCTACAGTTCCGTCTCTTAATATCATTAAATTTCCCGCATGTACATCCGCATGAAAAAATCCCGATTTAGAAAGTGTGGAGAACCAGATCTCCAGGGCGTCCGAAAGCGTTTTGGCGGGATCTTTGGCCGATTTACGAAGAGAAACTTCGTCAGTGATGGGAGCTCCGTAAAATTTTTCCATGACCAAAACCTTTTTGGTGCTGAGGTCTCTGTAAATTTTTGGAACTCTTGCTCTAGTTTCTCCGGAAGAAAGAAGATATCTTTCGAATTCTTCACAATTGTTCGCTTCTTTTATAAAATCTATTTCTTCTAGGATGGAGGATTGGAACATTCCTACCATTTCGGAAAGTCCGGATTTGTTCAGACCAGGTACGAATATTTCGAATAATTTGGAGGCTAAAAATAGAAGATTTAAATCAGCTCCTAACGCGCCTTCTATATCCGGCCTTTGCACCTTGATCACCACATCCAAACCTTCTTTGGTCACGGCGGAATGGACTTGCGCGATAGACGCGGATGCCATAGGGACTGGATCTATATTTTGGAAAAGTTTTTGGTAATCTCTACCCAGTTCTTTCTTTAATACTTTCTGGATATCCGAGAAAGGAAGAGGTCGTACGGAATCCAAACATTTTTGCATCTCCGTTACGATCTCTTCGGGAAAGAGAGAAGGTGCGGACGCGATGAACTGGCCCAATTTAATATATGTTGCGCCTAATTCTTCAAACGCTTCTCTCAATCGAACCGGAATATTACGGGACCCGCTTCCTCCCGTAGCCAAATCCTTTAAAAGTAGGATGGTTTTGGTGGAAAAAACATAACTACTGGTCACTATACGACTAGCGCTGTTTACCCCTTGCATAAGTTGGTCTAGGAATCCGGTCATTTCAGCTCCAGATTATGATAACTTGAAAGGAACACAATCGAAATCAGGGAGAAAAGAACCTCTATTCGGGATAAAGGAACCTGAAGAAAGGTACTCGGGTCTATTTTGCATGTTCGGCCGAGAAAACCGTATTTTGGTTTACTGCAGCGGCGAGAATTAGAGTATGGCTCTCGAGCGAGAATTTCGGTCAGTGGTATGAGCGGCGAATCGGTTTTATTGCAAGAATTAGAAAAACTCGAACTGAACGACCTAAAGAAGACAGCTGCTCTCTGGAACATTCAAAAGCTTCCGTTCAAAGAAAAGAATAAGAACGTTAAGTTCCTTTTCGACAGTTTTCTGGACGAGTTCTACCTCAAAGGTGTGCTGGAAAAGCTCACCGTTCTCCAAGTTAATATCTATACTTCTATCTTAAAAAATAAGAATGTTCTCACTTTGGGAGAGATCTCTCGTAAGGTAAATATTCCGCCAATCAACGTGGAGATGGAACTCAACCTTCTCCGCAAATACCAACTCGTATACCAAAGAAAGAACAGAGAAAGACTTACCAATAACTTGGATAAGTACCATGCGTATGACGAGCTGGCCGATCTAGTTTCCTTAGACCAAAACCTGAAAGGGGACAAATACAAGGTCTCCGTCGAAAAACTTCTAGATCGCAAAAAGCTGACCGATATTTCCAACGAATGGAAGAAGGCGGTCAAGGCTCCTGCAAAGATAGACAGCATTCGCAAGTTTATCACTCATGCTACTTCCGACGAGGCGTATGAGGCCGCTATCCAATCCCTATCCGAATTAGAAAGAGATACTGTAGTTAGGATCTATCTAAGCGGTGGTGCGGCTGACGCAGACGATATCAGAAGTTTTATCGTAATGAGCAGAGGCAAATACGAGACAATCATTCCTGCTTTGGTTGAGAAAGGAATGATCGCAGACGTTTGTTTCGTAGAGGAAAAGTTCGTAAGGATTTTTGCTCTTCCGGAAGAACTTTTAAAATATATCCAAAATAATCCGATCCTTCCTTCCGTTAAAAAAGGAACACGCCAGAGACAGGAAAAACTTGCAACTAACGAGTTGGACTTCTTCTTAAATACCAAAAAGCTTCTTTCTTATATTAGCAGAAAAGGTTTGGTTCTTGCAAAATCCGGCAAAGTAAAGCAGGCGGATCATAAAAGAACAGAGCAGGAATTATTAAATCCGGATATCAGTATTTTTCCGGAAAAAAGCCAGATCTATCAAATGGAGTTAATTCTCCCTATACTGAAACTTTTGAATCTGGCGGATATCAAAGGTGAGAATATCATTTTAAGAGGGGACCTGGACGGTTTCCTTGCAAAGGATATTTTCGAGATCATGAAGCTAGTCATCCATGAGGTGAACGAAGCAAGAATGAAAAGGGTCAATCCTCCTGAAGTTTTCCAACCTACGGAGATGCCTTTTTACGATAAGATGATCCTGGACAAATGTGTGAACCTGATCATTAAGTCCAAACGTATCCATCTTTCCGTTATTTTCTCTAATATTATCAGGGAACATTTGATCTTTAGCCCTGGTTTCCGCACTAAAAACTTCCAGACTGATCTGGCGGATCTTCGTAAAGAGATCATGAGTGCGATCTTCTATCTGCATTTATTCGGATTATTAGAAGTAGAATATCCGAACCGTTTCCTGACTCTTTCCAAACTGGGAGAATATTTTTTCCAAACTGGAGAGCTTGCTGGAGTTACGGAGAAGGGTGGGATCACGATCAACCCGGACTTTTCCGTGATCGCATTCCCGGAAAAAGTTTCCATTTACGGAATTCATCTTTTAAAAGCATTCACTGAACTCAAAGACTATGACAGGGTTTATACTTTTGTTCTTACCAAAGAAGCTTACCAATTGGGAATTCTTCTGGGATACAAAACGAATGAGTTCGTAGACTTCTTAAAAGCATCCAGCAAAGCGGAACTTGCACAAAACCTTCTATTCTTATTGGAAGACTGGGGCGGAAACCTGCCTGTGGTCGAAGTAGCAGAAGATTGTGTACTTGTTCGCACCAAAGACCAAAACGTTATGGAACTTTTACTTGGTCAGATCAAAGGCAAGAAGATCGTTCTGGACGAGATCGGGCCGACCGCAGTGCTTGTGGATAAAACTCGGGTCCAAGATGTGATCACAGTCGCAGAAAAACTGAACTTGATAATTAACCTAACTAGATAACCTTTTTACTAATTTTAGTTTCCACGCAGAGGCGCGGAGACGCTGAGTTTTGGGCTTTTGTAAGCTGGTTTCTTTTTGATTTCTATATCTTTTGCTGTGAGAAAATCCTAAAAACAGAAAAACCAGAAATCATGTTTCTCTCTGCGTCTTCGCGTCTCTGCGTGCAAAAATCCTTGGGTCTTCTAACTCTCTGCGGCTTTCAATCGGGAGTGACTTTGATTTTAGTTTTGAATTCCCATTTGCGGAATGGAGCCAGTGCTTGGAGCCTTTCTTCGCTCACGAAAAAAAGACCCTCTCCAAATTTGACCAATCCACCCTTGTAATGGGCGTATTTGGTTTTGTGATCGATTAGACCTATTTCCTTTACCTTATTCCAGTCATCGCAGGTTTTCAGGGTGGGAACTCTCCGAAGATACAATTCCTTGATTGAACCGTCCCGTACAGAGTCCCTTAAGATCTTTTCCCATTCCATATAAGCGCAAATTAGAATAAATTCTCTAAAATGCAACTAAGTTTCGGAATCTTCTTTTTCTCCCGAAAATCCGGCGGATACTTTTTTAAAATTGAAAGTACTCAGCTTGGTTTTTCAGATCCTCGGACAAATGGGCAAGTCCCACTGAACCGGAACTCAATTCTTCCGTGGAAGAAGCGTTAGATTGGGTCAGGTCGTTGATACTAGAAATGGTTTTCGAAATTTCTTCGATCGCCAGTTTTTGCTCCTGGATAGCAGTTTGGATCCCTTCCGATCTTTCCTTCACTTCCTGGCCCTTTTTGTTCACGATCTTATTTCGGACCAGCTGCTCTCCCATCACGGAGGATACCTCATTCATCCGGATATAGATTGTTTCTATTCTTTGGATAATCCCACCGATCACACTCACCGTGTCTCGGATATTGCTGACTCCGATCCCGATTTCGGTCTCATTTGCTTGGATGATATTTTCTATTTCCTTCATGCTGTCGGAGGTTTTGTCCGCGAGTTTGGAAATTTCATCTGCAACTACTGCGAATCCTTTTCCAGCGGCTCCGGCTCTGGCTGCTTCGATAGCTGCGTTCAACGCAAGAAGATGGATCTGTTCGGAAATAGTTGTTATGATCTCTATCACACCGGTGATCTGATCGGAACTCTGAGAAATTTTTCGGATACTCTGGTCCGTCAGTTCCAAAGATTTTCCTCCTCTTCTTGCTTCGTCGGTGATCTCTTTTACATGAGAAAGAGTGTTTTCTAGATTTTCGGAAGTGGCTTGGATAGAAGATGAAAATTCTAACATCTCCGTGTCCAAAGAGTTCAGAAGAGTGACTTGTTCTTTTGTTCTATAGGAAATAGCATCCATTCCGGCGGATATCTCCTCGATAGAAGCTGAAATTTCCTCGGAAGCGGCCGCTTGGCTTTGCGCATTATCTGAGATCGTTTTTAAAGTATTCGACATTTCATCGGAAGAATTCGCCAGACTATGGGAGGCATCAAAAATTTTATAAAGAACCGCTTTTACCTTACGATTGAATTCGTTGATACTGATGGCCATTTCTCCGATCTCATCTCTGGAAAGAACCGTGAGTTTTTGGGTCAGATCTCCTTCCGACATTTTTTCGATCAGGTTTTGGCTATCTCTTAAAGGTTTCAGACTTTTGGAAAGGATGAAATAAATGATAAATCCTATTACAAACAATCCGCTAAATGAAATAGCTAACATATAGAAGATAGTGGAGATCGCTTCTTTGGAAACTTCTTCATTTACGATGGTCACAAAGGACCTAAATCCATATTTTTTATTCGTATGTACTACCATGGATTTATAGGCGCCGTCCATCACGTACTTGATCGGGACTCCGTCTTGTGCGTTTACGAATGATTTTGCAAAAGGAAGATCCTCCATTTTTTTCAATCTCATATTTTCGCTGACGTGATTTAAGAAGGTCATCTTAGGGGTTAGAAGTCCCGGATAGCCTGTCTTTCCTATCTTGATCGATTGAACTATATTATTCGTCAGATCACCTATCCGAACGGAAAAAACTAAAAACGCCTTTGAGCCGTCATTCAATTCAAATTCTCTAATATACAGAATGACCGGGGAACCGTTTTGGGTGGAATTGGAAGGTTCGCTAAAAAAGAATGCTTTCTCTTTATTTGTATTTCGTATTTCTTCCGCTCCGGGAAGTTGGAAGGCTGAAGTCAAAGGAACAATTGTGCTGCTCGCCAATGTACCGGTGCCCACGGAATGAGAAAACCAATCTCCTGCTTCTTTCCAAACCGCTATCCCTTCGAATCTTTGGCTAGATCCTAAAAAATTACTTAGGAAATTCTCCGCCTCTTTCCATTTTTTCTGAGAGACTAGATATCCTAGGGTTTTGTTCCGGATAATGAGCTCAGCTTCGTCTTCCGTGTCCTCATAGATTCCTTGTGTGAGTAGGTCCAAAGTATGGGCCACGTTCAACATTTGATTTGTATAAGCGTTCTTTAGAGATTCGTAATTTAGCTTGTAGACTACTAGGGAAACGCCGATCGCCAAAACTAGGACGATAGCAAAGAAGATCAATGATAGGGTCCTAGTCAGATTCAGTTTAACCAAAGACTCTAAGGAAATAGAACCGAATAGATCAGTACTGGTCAAATTGTCCTTTAACCAATCGGTGACTAGATAAAAATATACGGCGCTCCAAAGTCCCCCGAATACGATCAATCCTAACAAGATAGAATAATCGGTTTTGCTGATCGGCAGGAAAATCCCGAGAGCCACCACAAAGATCCCGCCTCCTATCCAGATCCTGACCAAGATGTCCAATGCATGAAGAATCGGAAGACGGAATACTGCCTTTTGAGCTCCGATGACCGTTTCTTTAGTCACTGCACCTTCTGCAAATTGTTTGGAATATTTTCGTAACGGTTTTAATTTATAGTAGGAGGAAAGAGAACTGGTGATAAGTCCTAATACAAAGATTATCCCCATGACGACCCAAAGAGAATCGGCGCCGCTAAGATCTAAGTCCATAAAATGGATCAAAAACACGATCGCAAATGGCGTTCCGATCAGATAACCTAGACCTTCCGTTAAGAACAGAAACCTTGCGGAGAATACGGAAATTTCTTTGTTTATGTTTTTCATGCGTGATCCTGGTTGATTTTTTTTTCGACCTAGTATGAGCTAAAAAAGTTTCTTTTAAAATGCCCTATGGGCGAAACCCAAAATTTAGGAATACAAAATTGATATTTGATTCTTCTGATAAGCGGATCGCTGTAATAGGCGATATACATGGATTCTGGACCTGGGTCGATACCGAATACTTCTCTAAAAGTAATTATGATTCTGTGATATTCACCGGAGATCTTGGAAACGCTCGACCCGGCAATACGAACAAAATCGCACAATTGATCTCCAAAGTTCGGAAACCAAAGTATATCATTTTAGGAAATCATGATACTACTTCTATCCCCCAATTGTTGATGGAGATCACGAATGCTTCGCCTAATATGGGTTACTTAAGTCATACTTTTCATTTGCTTCGATATAGAAAGTTACTCAAAGATCTGGGCGATTCCCATATTTGCCAGTACAATCTTTCCGAGATCGGATCAGGGCTTTCACTTTTGGGCGCCAGACCTCTTTCTATGGGAGCTAGGTTTAATTTTCAGGTATTTATTAAGTCGGTATTCGGGATCTCTTCTTACGAAGAATCCGAGAGAAAACTGAATCAATTGATCCAGGAAGTTGACCTCCAAAAGCAGGATCTGATCGTTCTTGCTCATAATGGACCTTCCGGCCTAGGAGGCAGAGCTCACGATATTTGGGGCTGCGATTTTAAGAGCGAAGAGGGCGACTTCGGCGATAAAGACCTGGGCGATTTTATTCGAACTGTTTCCAAACAAGGCAAACAACCAAAAGTAGTGATCGCAGGCCACATGCACCATTCTTCCCGAAAATTAAGAGTAAAGACTAGAATTTGGAAAAAGAAAGAAGAAGGTATACTGTATGTAAATGCCGCCAGAGTTCCTCGCATCTTTTCAGACAAAGAAGGAAATATTTGGCACCATCATGTGGAACTCACAAGAAAGAACGGAACTTGGGATGCGGAAGCGAAATATTTGAAGAATGGAACGGAGGAAATTTTCCCCCTCCCTGAATTTATAGAGAGGGAGAAAAATCGAGTAGAGTAAACCCGAATTATTCGGAAAAAGAATCTAGCTTTTGTTTTACTTCCTCGTTCAAAGGCTGCTTTTTGTGGAAGTCGTTTAACAACTTGAGAGCCTCGTCCCTTTTCCCCAGATCCGAATAGAGTTCGGAAAGTTCTACCACAGGACGAGGATCCATCGGGAACTTTTTATGAAGATCCACATAAATTTCCTCTGCCTTGTCCCTTGCGCCTTTCATCTTTAAGGATGAAGCTTTTCCAAGAAGTGCGAAGTAGTCCTCACCCTCGGAAAGAATTCTATTAAAACATTCTAATGCTTTATCGAATTCTCCCATACCTCTCAAGCTGTCTGCATATCTGTTAATAATCAGCTTATTATCCGGATCGAATTCCAAAATCCTTTCCCAGAATTCGTTAGCTTTGCGGAAATCCTTTTTACCACGATAAGATTCCGCCAAACCGTACAGTGCGAAGAAGTTTCTAGGATCTAGATCAGCTGCTCTGCGATAATAACGGATCGCTTCATCGAAATCTTTGATCTTACGATAGCTGTTCCCGATCTCGGTTAGGATCTTGATATTATCCGGTTGGATAACCAACAATTTTTCCCACCAGCTGATTGCATCTTTGTATCTTTGGCAGGCAAAGAATAAATGTCCCAAACCTACGATCACATACTGATCCTTAGGATTGATCTGCAAAGCCTGCATATAATAAACTTCTGATTCTTTGAAGTTTTTGAGTTTTCTGTGAGCGTCCGCAACTCTACTTAAAATAGATGCGTCTGTGATAGTAATATGTCTGTATTCTTCCGCTACTTCGATGACCCGATTGAGTAGATTCATCTCTCTATAGCAGTTCATAAGTCCCATTAGGGAAAACTTATTGGATGAATCTTCTTTGATACATCTGTTATAAAAATCCAGAGCTTGCCTGAATTCCTTTCGTTTAAAATGAAGATCTCCCATTCCGACTAAACCGTAGGTGTTACTAGGTTCTTTAGCCAGAAGTTCCTTTAATTTAGATTCGGCCTTGTCCCATTGTCTGCTATCCAGAAAACGGTAGGCCTCTTTTGCTAAACTTTTGATCTGAGCAAAATGTGAATCTTCTTCTTCCTTTCCTGCTTGGGGTTTTTCAATAGGCTCGTTCATAGGACCGAAGTTCCTTTTTAAATTTAGAAAGAAGATCCGCGAGATTCTTCATTCAATTTTTTATTTAATATTACTTTGACGGATGAGTAAAGGTTTTCCTTGGTACTAAATCCGTAAAGAAAATTTGAAATTGGAAAAAAAGAGAGAAATCTAGGTTTGCAGTGCATAAAATAATACGAAAGCTATAGTCCATTCTTCCTTCTTGACAGGGCCTTTACTTTGCATGGAATGGATTCTAACGAGGGAAAGATGCCGAAAACCGAAGCAAAAATCTCCGGTGCCCGTTTGATGGTCGAACTCCTAGAAGAATACGGAGTGGATATCGTCTTCGGATATCCCGGCGGAGCCATTCTGCCGTTTTACGACGAATTATATAAAAGTACTAAAATCAAACATATCTTAGTCCGCCACGAACAAGGCGCAATCCATATGGCAGAAGGGTATGCGCGTTCCACCGGTAAGCTGGGGGTATGTATTGCGACCTCTGGGCCAGGCGCTACAAACTTAGTCACCGGGCTGACGGATGCAAAACTAGACTCGGTTCCGATCTTAGCGATTACCGGACAGGTTGCTACCAACGCGATCGGAACAGATGCATTCCAAGAAGCGGATATTTATGGGATCACAATTCCTATTACAAAGTATAACGCGCTCATCAAATCCGCAGATGATATCGCTCGTCATTTCCAAGAGGCGACTTTAGTCGCCTTAGGTGGAAGGCCGGGGCCTGTTCTTTTGGATTTTCCTAAGGATGTCCAAACTGAGCTTACCTCAGTTCGTAAAGTAGATAAACTTAAAATAGATCCTAGACATTACCAAAAGCCTCCGATCGGAGGAGACTTGGATTCTTTTGCGGCGGCATTGAATAAGGCAAAACGTCCTCTTCTCTATGTGGGAGGAGGAGCGATCAATGCGAACGCTTCCAAGGAGATCAAGGAATTAGCGGAAAAGGGAAATATACCCGTTACTACTACTCTTATGGGGATTGGGGCGTTTCCCGGTACTCACCAACTTTCCGTAGGGATGTTAGGGATGCACGGAACAGCTTATGCGAACAAGGCTGTATTAGAATGTGATTATATTCTAAACTTAGGCGCTAGGTTTGATGACCGGGTCGCTAAACCGGGAGAATTTGCGGAGAATGCCGTACGTGCTCATATAGATATAGACACTGCGGAATTTAACAAAAGAGTCTCCGTAGATTATCTTCTACACGGGGACTTAAAAGAAGTCCTAAAGGCGTTGATTCCGAAAGTGAATAAGGTGGATCGCCCGGAATGGGTCGGATTTTTAGACACACTAAAAAAGAACCATCCATTAGAATTTGATGATTCTACCGAGACCATCAAACCTCAGGGATTTTTGCAGAAATTGTACGAAAAAAGTAAGGGAAAGGCGATTGTTTCCACCGACGTGGGGCAACACCAGATGTGGGCGGCTCAGTACTATCTTTTTGAAGAAGCGAATCGTTGGCTGACTTCAGGAGGATTAGGAACCATGGGTTACGGTCTTCCCGCAGCTATCGGAGCTAAATTCGGAAATCCTAATAAAACTGTGATCTGTGTTTCGGGCGACGGTTCTATCCAAATGAATATCCAAGAATTGGCAACCATAGCAATGTATAAGAAAGGTGTAAAGATTCTGATCTTTAATAACAACTTCTTAGGTATGGTCCGCCAATGGCAGGAATTATTCTACGAGGAAAGATTCTCTGAGTCCGAATGGAATTATAACCCAGATTTCGTAAAATTGGGAGAAGCTTATTCCATAAAAGGATTAAGAATTTCTAATAAATCCGAAATCGACAAAGCATTGGAATTTTTCTTAGAAGACGATGACGCAAGGATCCTGGAAGTAATGATCCCAGCGGAAGAAAAAGTATTCCCTATGATCCCAGCTGGTAAATCCCAGAAAGACATGATCGAATTTTCCGACACAGTTCGGGCCGGTAAAAAATGAAACATATACTGAAAATTTTGGTAAACAATCATCCGGGTGTAATGAGCCATGTCTCCGGTTTATTTACCAGGAGAAGTTATAATATAGATTCCATCGCAGTAGGTGTTACCCAGGATCCGGAAATTTCGAATATGGTGATCGTAGTTAAGGGAGACGATTCAGTAGTAGAGCAGGTAAAACGGCAACTTCTGAAACTTCCGGATGTGATCGAGGTGGAAGATCTTGCTTATCATGATTGTATTAGCAGAGAGCTTGTGCTTGTCGTTGTAAAAACAGAGGATTCCAATCGGACTGAGATCATTTCAATTTGTGAAGTTTTCCAAGCAAAGATTGCAGACCTTACAAAGACTACGATGACCATTGAATTTTCCGGAAATACCAGACAGGTGGAGCATTTCCTGGAAATGATGCAAAAGTATGGGATCCAAGAAATCGCTCGTACTGGTCAGATTGCTTTAAAATACAGATCTACCTAGTTCTGAGTAAATACTTCGAACGGTCCAGGTTATCTATTGTTACAAAATTATTACAATTAGATTACAGGAAAAGGCTGCTTCGGAAATTAATTTCCTGAAAGAATGCTTTTCATCGTTGGAATAAAAACGATCTATGTTGCGGATCGGTTTTCTTTTTTACAATTTCGTATCGGAAAGAATTTTTTTGTTCCATATTTGCGGTTTCCCTATTCTAATTCCCTCCCATGAGTATTAGGGCCCGAATTTCATTATATCTATCCTTAGTTCTGTTTTTAGGTTTTGCAGTGCTGACTGCGATCAATTCGGTGATCTCTTATCGTAGTTTGCATACTGAGATAGAGTCCGGTTCCGCATTAAGTGCGGAAAGGTATACTTTTGAAGTGAAAGATTATCTGGATTCCGCTATGGGAATGACCAGAGGTTTCAGAATGCTTCTCATCTTCTCCAACCCTAAAAGAGAAGAAGTGGTAGATACAATGTTGGAGATCCTGCACCGGAATCCCAAGTGGTTCGGAATGTGGGCGGTGTATGAGCCTAACGCGTTCGATGGGTTGGATGCTCAGTTCAAAAATAAGAAGGGACATGATTCGACCGGAAGATTTATAACTTATGTTCATTCAGTGAAATCGGTTACTGATGCAGTAATCGAGCCTTCCACCAATTACGATGCTACCGATGGGAGTGGGGATTTTTATCAGATCCCTAAAAAGACAATGGAGCCATTCGTAACGGACCCTTACATTTATAGCGCGGGCGGAAAACAAATACAAATGATCTCTCTTTGTGTTCCTGTAAGCAATGCAGGAAAGTTTTGGGGAGTACTTGGAATGGATATCACAACGGCTCAGCTACAAGAGACAATGGGAAATATAAAACCTTTTAGAGGTTTAGGATATCTTGCTCTTATTTCTCCTAAAGGGATTTATGCAGCGAACGGGGGAGATCCTAGTCTAGTCGGTAAGGAAATTCCTAACGCCGAAGAGTTAAAACTAGTACAATCCAAATCGGAGGAGCATGAACGTTTTATTTATGAATCGGACGGTTATACTCATCATTTCTTTCCGTTTAAGATAGGTAAAGGACAGAAACAGTGGGTGATGCAAATCAGCATCCCGAATTCGATTTTTGCGAAAGAACTATTTAGTGTACTTCTACAAAATGCTCTCTCTTCTTTACTTATCGTGAGTTTGATCGTGGTGGTCCTTCATTTTATATTCCAAAAACTGATCTCCGCCGGATTATTAAAGGCGATCGGATTTTCGGAGGAGATCGCAAAAGGAAATCTGCTTGCTTCTTCCGATTATAATCGTAACGACGAGATAGGCGCATTATTGTCCGCAATGAATACGATGAGAGAACATCTATTCGGTGTTGTTAAAGAGATCGGCGTATCCACCAACAAGTTAGCCGGAACAGCGGAGAAGATGGCGGTGTCTTCTCGGAACTTCTCGGATGTAGCCCAGACACAAGCTTCTGCTGCGGAAGAATGTTCCGCTGCGGTGGAAGAATTGGCTGCTTCCGCCCAAAATGTAGGTAAGTCGATGCAAAGGGCAGTCACTAGTATGAGAGAGATTGACGGGAACGTAATCTTATTGAAGGAACAGATTGCAAGTATCAATTCCGAGATGCAAGGCCTGGTAAGTTTGGCTGCTTCTTCCAAAGAAGAAGCGGTTACCGGAGAATCCGCGATGAGTACTTCTAATCGTGCTATGGGTGCGATCGGGGAAAGCGCCTCTAGGATCAACGAGATACTTTCTTTAATTACCGAGATTTCCGAAAAAACGAACCTTCTCGCATTAAACGCCGCGATAGAAGCCGCTAGAGCGGGAGAAGCCGGAAAAGGTTTTGCGGTTGTAGCGGAAGAAATAGGAAAACTTGCTTCTCAAACTTCCAGTTCCGTACAAGAGATCGGAGGCCTAGTAAATTCTACTAATACAGCGGTCTTAGACGGTAATAATAAAATGGGAGAAGCTTCTCAGATCCTACAAAGGATCAAGGAGAGAGTGGACGAATTCGATAAATCCGCGAAGGCGGTCTTAAGTTCCGTTAAAACCCAAGAATCCAATACCAAAGAGATCGCAGAAAGTGCAAATTCTTTGATGACCTTCAGCTTGCAGATTGAAGAAGCAGTAACCGAGCAAAGAAGAGCAACGGAAGAAATCACTAAAACTATCGTAAATATCTCCGAAGGAACGCAAGAGATTGCGACCGGAGCCGACGATCTCACCACATTTTCCGGAGATATGCATGGTCAGTCTGAACAACTGTCCAATCTGATCGGAAAATTCAAAGTCGGTTAGAAAGAAAAAGCGTTCCAAAATTTCTTTCGATTTTCATAATGGAGCCCTTATGAGTATTCGGCTCCGAATTTCTTTATACATTTCCATTATTCTATTCACCGCATTCTCTCTGCTTGCGGCTTATAATTCTTATTCTTCTTACCAGAACTTGAGAGAGGAAGTGGAACAAAGTTCCGATGTCACTGCGGAAAGATGGACCTATGAAATTATGGAAGAGTTGAATACTCTTATGGGTTTGATCCGAGGCTTTCGTTTTCCTTTGATCTATGCTTCTCCTCAAAGGGAGCAAGTGATCCAAACCTTACAGGAAATTATGAAACGTAACCAAGACTATTTCGGAATGTGGCTTTGTTACGAACCGAACGCGTATGACGGAAAAGACGCTTTGTATCGGAACAGACCGGGGCACGATGGAACTGGTCGTTTTATTCCGTATTTAAACCGTGCTCGCGCCAAAGACGTAGTGGATCTGGAAGCATTAAGAGATTATAATAACACCGACGGCACCGGAGATTTTTATCAGATCACTAAAAAGACGGACAAGATGAGTGTAGTCGGTCCTTATCATTATACGGTTAGCGGTAAAAGTATATTAATGATCTCCCTGGTTGTGCCAATTAGCGTAGAAGGCAGTTTTTACGGCGCTGCAGGAATGGATATAGATCTGAAAAATCTGCAAGAGAGGATCGGGAATAAAAGACCTTTTCGTGGTAAAGGTCATATAGCTTTGATCTCTCCGGCCGGTTTGTATGCGATCAACGGAGAAAATCCTGAATTACTCGGCAAAAAGATCCCTGATGAGGCCGAATTAAAACAATATCTGGAAAATTCGAAAGAAGGAAAAAGATTCGTGTATGAATCCGGTGGAGAGACTTCTTATTATTTTCCGTTCCATATAGGCAAGGATCCCAAGTTTTGGACCCTGATGGTGAGTATTCCGAATTCGGTATATTATGAAAGTATTGGGGAGATTATTTTAAATGCCGTACTTTCTTCTTTTCTAATCCTTGTCGTAGTCTTACTTTCTTTAAATTTAATATTCGATCGATTAGTGAGTTCCGGTCTTTTGAAAGCGATCGGTTTCTCGGATGAGATCGCTAAAGGAAATCTAACCGTACAAAATGATTACCCTGTAAAAGACGAGATCGGCACATTATTTATTTCTATGGACCAAATGAGAGAAAATCTTCTGAATGTGGTCAAAGAGATGAGATCCTCTTCCGAAAAATTGAGTTCTAAATCGGAGGAGATGGCTATCTCTTCCAGAAATTTTGCAGATATAGCTCAAACCCAAGCCTCCGCGGCAGAAGAATCTTCCGCTGCGGTAGAAGAGCTTGCCGCCTCCGCTCAAAACGTCGGTAAATCCATGGAAAAAGCCGTGGAGAATACCAAAGAGATCGATGGAAACTCTATGCGTTTGAAGGAGCAGATCATAAGTATCAACCAAGAAATGCAGGGCCTAGTGAATCTCGCGGTCGAATCCAAAAGACAGGCAGTGACGGGAGAGAATGCAATGTTCGCATCCACAAATGCGATGGGGGAGATCGGAGAAAGCGCTTCTAGAATTACGGAGATCTTATCTATTATCACTGAGATCTCCGAAAAAACGAACCTTCTAGCATTGAACGCTGCGATCGAGGCTGCAAGAGCGGGAGAAGCAGGTAAAGGATTTGCAGTTGTAGCGGAAGAGATAGGCAAACTTGCTTCTCAAACTTCAAGTTCGGTGCAAGAGATCGGAGAACTTGTAGAATCCACAAACGACGCAGTGATGAACGGTAACTCGAAAGTAGAAGAGGCTTCTCTAATATTAAAAAAACTGAAACAAAGCGTGAACGAATTCGAAATTTCCGCGAATAAGGTTTTGGCTTCCGTAAAGGATCAGGAATCGAATACGAGCCGTATCCAATCAAGTTCTAATACTTTGACTTCTTTTAGCATACAAATCGAGGAAGCGGTCATCGAGCAGAAAAATGCTACGAATGAGATCACTAAAACGATCATCAGTATTTCGGAAGGGACTCAGGAAATTGCGGGCGGGGCAGACGATCTTACCACATTCTCCGGTGAGACCCAGATGTTGGCAGAACAACTTTCCAAACTGATTGAAAAGTTTAAAGTGGATTGATTTACTGATCTGCCAGATCTAAGATCTCTGAATCTAAAAATAGGACAGATTTCGGATCCCATTGGAAAATAGTACCATCCAAAATACATTTTCCCTCCGAGGCTTTTTGATTTAGTTTATATAGGATGTTTTCCTTTTTATCAGGAAAACGATCCAAAAAATCCTTTAAGTCTATCGGAAGGAATATTCTAAAAAGAGATATTAGGATTTCTTCAAATGGGTCGGAAGTTTCATACGAGGTTGGACTTTTTCCGGTTCCGTTGATATAAGTTAAAGTATTTCTTGGGTTGGAATATCTACCTGGCGGTAAAAATCCGTGAGCTCCCGGCCCGATTCCCAAATAATATTCGTAGGTCCAATATTTCATATTATGGCGGGAGAAAAGCCCGGGCTTGGAATAATTTGAAACCTCGTATTGGACAAAACCTTTGGATCTCAAAAAATCAGGCAGATCTTGGAGGATTTTTTGCTGCACTTCTTCGGAAGGTGGGGCAACCGTTCCAGCGGAAACTTTTCTGCTGTATTCCGTTCCTTTTTCCACAGTAAGAGCGTAAATGCTGATATGAGAAACTCCGGACGCTAGGACCGAATTTGCATCTTCGTAAAATTCACTTTCCGTTTGTCCCGGGACTCCGAACATCAGGTCAGCGCCGAAGTTTTTTATTTTAGAAGTTTGTAATGCTTCCAAAGTTTTAGAATAAGTATCCGGATCGAAATATCTGTCTAAAAATTTCAGATTTTTAGGAAGAAAGGACTGTATTCCGACATGAACCCTGTTGATCCCTGCATCATGCAGGCCTTGCAAATACTCAGGAGTTACGTCTTCCGGGTTACATTCTAATGTGATCTCCGAATCGGAGGAAAAATTTAGATTATCCTTTAAGAATTTTATAAAATCCGCATATCGCGTATAGGAAGCTTTTGAGGGAGTTCCTCCGCCGAAAAATAAACTATCAAATACAAGATCTTGGTACTTAGGGAAATTTTTAAGTCTGAGTACGACTTCTTCCTTATATTTTGAAAATAAATTTTCTTCCAAGGGAGAAGGTTCTAATCCGATCCCTTCTGAAAAAAAATCGCAATAGCTACATTTGTGAACGCAGAATGGGTAATGTACGTAGATTCCCGGCCTGTTTGTTTTTTGTATGACCGGGAGTCCTGTTTCCAAATTACTTCGTATTTTTGCTTACCGAGTTTTCTTCCGTTTCCGTGGATGCGGTAGCCTTTTTTGGATTCGGTTTTAAGATCAGATCGACAAGTGGGATCTCGTCCTTTCTATCCAATACAGAATAAACTAAAGCCTTTTTGGATTCTGCCGTAGGAGAAAAGGAGAATAATATTTTCAGATTGGATGCATCGGGCAAATCCAGGAATGGAGTTCCGTAATGCAGACAGACGATTTCCACTTCCGGAAATTTTTGAGCAAGAGAAAGAGCCAGATCCAATTCGGTTTGGGTGAACGAATTTAAGACTGCACGTTTTGTTTCTTTCTTTTCCAATTTTTTGCGGAGGGAAGCTAAGTCTAAGTTGGCGATATTGCGAGACCTCAGATCGGAAAGGAATTCCTCTCCTTTTAAATAGAAAGCAGTGTTTTCGATAGATACCTTTTCGGGAAGAAAAGTTTTAGGAAAGGAAACAATAGCTTTTCTGCTTACATCTCTGTTAAGAGTATCTTGGTAATATTGAGAGAATAAATTTTCTCTATTTTTATCTTGTTCCTCAAAATGATTCTTTAATACTTCCGGAAGTTCTTTAGGAAAAACGGAGGAGGCTCTTCCGGTTTTTGCAACTTCGCTAAACTCGGTAATGATCCCGTATTTTAGTTTATAGTAAATTTGTCTTTTGACCGCTTCTTTTAGAAGGTCTTTTCCTTCTCTTACTAAGGTTCCCTTTTTATAAGCCTTTAAGATCTGGTCTCTCATTGCCTGAGTAGTCGGGCCCCAACTAGTCATAAGCACTATATCCGCGCCGGCGATTAGCGCCAATACACCCGGATCTTCTTTTTGGTAATGTTCGTCAATAGCGTCCATTTCCATTGCGTCCGTAATGATCAATCCTTGGTATTGGAATTCTTTGCGTAAAAGATCTCCTAAAATTTTAGAAGAGAGCGTGGCGGGAAAATTCGGATCTATTTTAGGATATACGATATGCGCGCTCATAATTGCATCCGCACCGTTTTGAATAGAAGTTTGGAACGGGATCAGTTCGAAATTTTTCAATTCTTCCAATGTTTTTTCTATTTTAGGAAGTCCTAAATGACTGTCCACATTGGTGTCCCCATGTCCCGGAAAATGTTTGATCACAGGAATAGAACCGCCGAGTCTTGCTCCTTCTTCGTAGGAAACTCCTGCATTTAATACCGTTTCTAAATTGCTTCCGAGAGACCTGGTATTGATGACAGGGTTGAATGGATTATTGTTGATATCCATGTCGGGAGCGAATAGAAAGTTTAAGCCCAATTTTCTCAATTGGTAAGAAGTGACAAAGCCTACTTTTTTAGCCATGTCCTTGTCCTTGGTCTGACCAAGGGCCATTGCTCCTGGAAATTGGGTCACTCCGTCTTTGACTCGGATCACTCTTCCGCCTTCTTGGTCGACGGAGATTAGTAAAGGTAATCCAGTATTTTCTAATGCACTAGTTTGTAGATCCTTGTTCAAGGATTTGATCTCTGATTTGGAGCCCAAATTCCTTCCGAATAAGATGACCCCACCAGGTTTGATCGTCTCAATTTCTTTTTTAGCGATCGGATCTAAAACGGTCCCAGGGATAGCAACATGGATGACCTGTCCTACTAATTCTTCTGCCTTTAGTTTAGAAGTAATCTCCTCAGCTTGACGAAGCATTCCTTCTTGGATTTCCTGGGCTTGGAGTTCACTTCTGAATTGGCCCAACCAAAAGAATAGGAAGAATAAGAAAGCGGCAGTAACGCCTGCAACTAGAAACCGTTTGAACATACTTACTAGATCCCAATCGGTTGCGTATTCGTAAAGCAGAACTTAAAGCCTCGGTTTTTGGGACCTTGGTTGGGGCAGCGGGGTCGGATTGGAGATAGGAGAAAAAATGAGCCGTTTATCATATTCCGGATTTTTTAGTATTTTAGTAATCTTTTCTTTTGTTGCTTCCTGTGATAAAGATGGATCGGAGCAACAACCTAAGGCTTCTCCTAAAATGGAAATAAAAACAAACGGCAAAAAGATCCTATTCTTCGGAGACAGTTTGACCGCAGGTTACGGTTTGAACGGGCCTGAAGAATCTTTTGTCCACCTGGCTTATTTGGAACTCAAAAAAAAATATCCGGATCTGGAATACGTAAATGCAGGCGTAAGCGGGGATACTACTTCCGGCGGACTTGCAAGATTAGATTGGGTCTTGAATACCAAGTATGATGTATTCGTTTTGGAATTAGGCGCAAATGATTCTTTGAGAGGACTTCCCACAAAAATGACCGAGGAGAATCTAACAAGGATCATTCGAGAGGCTAGGGCAAAATATCCTTCTATTAAAATTCTATTAATCGGAATGAGAACGCTTCCGAATATGGGTCCGGTGTACGCGAAGGAATTTGCGGCGCTTTTTCCTAGGGTATCTAAGAAAGAAAAGACGGAGTTTATGCCATTCTTGCTGGAAGGAGTAGCCGGGGACAGAAGGCTAAACCAAGACGACGGGATCCATCCGACTGCGGAAGGTCATAAGATACTTTCCAAACAACTTCTCCCTTATTTGAATAAACTATTGAAATAGTTCGAACTTCAAATCATATAAAGTTCTTTAATATTCGTAAATGCTTGCTTTCTAATTTCGGATGGGGGATAACTCCTTCCTGGGACAGGGGCAAGAGATGATACGCCAACATTATAGATCATGTACTTTATGCGAAGCTATGTGCGGACTTAGACTTGAGATCGAGGACGATGTAGTAGTTGCAGTCAGAGGAGATAAAGAGGATAAGTTTAGCAGAGGTCATCTATGCGCCAAAGGACCGGAACTCAAAAATTTATACGAGGATCCGGACAGGCTTAAATTTCCTTTAAAACGTACAGAGAGCGGATGGGAGAAGGTGGACTGGGTCACTGCTCTCACTGATATTGCTACAAAACTTGTAGAGATCCAAAATAAATACGGAAACGATTCCATCGCAGTATATAGCGGAAATCCAAGCGTTCATAATTACGGTTCCATGTTATTCGGCCAACGGTTTATCGGAAGGCTCAAAACTAAAAATAATTATTCTGCAACTTCCGTAGACCAACTTCCTCACCAATTACTTTCTTATTGGATGTTCGGTCACCAACTACTTGTCCCGATTCCGGATATAGACAGGACCAATTTCTTTTTGATCTTAGGTGGAAATCCATTTGCGTCTAACGGAAGTTTAATGACTGTTCCGGACGTAAAAAAAAGGCTCAAAGAGATACAGGAAAGAGGCGGAAAATACGTAGTTATAGATCCGAGAAAGACCGAGACTGCAATCCACGCAGACGAGCATCATTTTATCCTTCCAGGAACGGACGCATTCTTTTTACTTTCTATTATAGATGTATTATTTAAGAAAAACTTAACAAAGAACAATTCTTTAATTAAGGAAGAAGATTTACTCAAACTAAGATCTATTGCAGAGAAATATCCTGCGACTGAAACGGAAAAAATGACAGGGATCTCTGCTGAAACAGTGGAGAGGATCGCAATAGAATTTTCCAAAGCGAATGGTGCTGTATGTTACGGTCGTGTAGGAGTTTCTACACAACCATTCGGAGCACTTTGCCAATGGTTAATTAATTCGATCAATTGTATCACAGGAAATATGGACTCAGTGGGTGGAGCAATGTTCACACTTCCTGCCGTGGACATGATAGATCCAAAAGGTGTGATGAAAAGTTCTCCGGGAAGTTTTCATACTTACGGTTCAAGAGTCAGGGACTTACCCGAATTTAACGAAGAGTTACCTGTAGCAGCCCTTGCGGAAGAAATTTTAACGCCGGGAGAAGGTCAGATCAAAGCGCTCGTAACTTCCGCTGGAAATCCGGTGTTATCTACTCCGAACGGTTCTCAGTTAGAGAAGGCGGTCTCTAATCTAGAATTCATGGTAAGCGTTGACTTTTATTTAAACGAAACAACAAAACACGCTCATTATATTCTTCCACCTAGTTCCGCTTTGGAACATGACCATTACGATCTAGTATTTAACGTTTTTGCTGTAAGGAATACTGTCAGATACAACCAACCTGCATTTGAACCGGAAGAAGGAATGCTTCATGATTGGGAAATTTTTTCGGATCTTACCAAAAGAATAGAATTATTAAAATCGGGAAAACCTTTGCCTAAAGAACTGATCAAAACGAAGATCACTCCTTCTGCGATTATTGATCATGCTTTGAAGTCAGGCCCTTACGGAGAAAAATCAGGATCTTCCGTTGGGATGAGTTTGGAACTTCTAAAAAACAGTCCTCATGGAGTCGATCTAGGAGCATTGAAGCCTTGTTTTCCGGACAGACTTTGGACGGAAGATAAGATGATCCGACTTGTACCAAAAGAAGTTATTTCCGATCTGGACCGATTGGCCAAATACGGGCAGAATCTTATCGCAGATAAAGAAGGGAACGGCTCTTTCTTGTTAATAGGAAGAAGACATTTAAGAAATAATAATTCATGGATGCATAATCTTCCAAAACTAATGACAGGAAAAGATAGATGCACTCTCATGATCCATCCCGAAGATGCAAACCTACTCGGTATCAAGGAAGAAGAGGAAGTCCTTGTAGAATCCAGGGTCGGTAAGATTGGACTACCTGCAGAGATCACAGACGAAATGATGAGGGGAGTGGTGAGTATTCCTCATGGATTCGGACATGCAAAAGAAGGAGTCTCTTTGCAGGTTGCGTCTAAATTTGCAGGATCTAGCATCAATGATCTGACGGACGATCAGGTCCTGGATGAACTCTCCGGAAATGCAGCGTTCAGCGGCATTCCGGTTTCTTTAAGTAAAAGATCCGCTTAAGACAGGACCTTAGGACACTCGGCATCCATGGGTCTAACTGCGGATCTCGCAGAGCTTAATTTTGATCGTAAGCTTCTTGTAGTTTAGATATTTCTATCTTATACATTTGCAACATTGCTTGTGTAACTCTTTGCGACTTCGCTTGGTCTTTATCGTATAGATATTTTTCTAAGATGGGAGGAATGATCTGCCAAGATAGACCGAATTTATCTTTTACCCAACCGCAAGGTTGTTTGGTCCCGCCTGCAGAAAGTTTTTCATACAGATCGTCTATTTCTGTCTGGGTTTCCGCACTGATATAGATGGAAAATGCCTCAGTAAATTTAAAATGAGGACCTCCTGTGAAGGCCAGAAATTTCTGGCCTTCTATCTCGAACTTTGCGGAAACCATTCCTCCGCCTAGTTTCGTAAGATTTTCTATTTTCATATTTTTGAATATACTAGAATAGAATTGGAGCGCTTCTTCTAAACCCTTATCGAACATTAAAAATGGAATGACCTTTTGCATGTTCTTATCCTATACGTTTCAGATAGATAGATCCACCGAGCCAAGAGAGCGGGATGGAAATGACGATCAGTCCTATGGAATACCAAGCAGGTCCTTGGTCTCCCATTTGGATATGGCCCAATGTACTTGCGATAGTGCCAATTATTCCTAATACGATCACGTGGCCGATCGGACTATGAGGAGAAAGTTTTGCAGTAAAAAATCCCCCTAAGATCGCAAGAACCAAACGATAGGAAATTGCGAGGAGGAATAAACCATCGGACATTCTTTCTCCCATCGGAGGATAACAATTTGTAACGTGTAATACCGCATCGATTGCTATAGCAGGTATTACGTTGATCAATATGCCGGTAAAAACGGCTCCGATACTTTGGAAGATGGAAATAGTTTTTGCGTTCATGATTATTTTTTTCCTTGTGGGGTCTCGCTGAGCGAATTAAGCAAAGTTTCAAGACGATTATAACTTTGGGAGGCTCCGCCTTCCATTGGGGACTTGATCACCATATCCCTTCCTTCTTTGGTTTCATATAGAATGTTGATCGTAACGAAGGTCCTGCCGGATTTTTCGACAAACGTTGTCGTGAGTAAGGCTTCTCCTGGATACCAAGGTTCGTCGAAAGATTCGGTATGAACTAGTTTGTCCGGTCCTAAAATTTCTTTATAAGTTCCTCCGGCGCCCATAGTCGTTCCGTCTTTGAGATATTTCCAAACATATTTGTATTTTCCGCCGACTTTGAGATCCACAGTGCATACATCTAAGCTCCATCCGTCCGGGCCGTATAACCAGCGTTTGATCAATTCCGGTTTTGTAAAACAATCGAATACCAAATCTTTCCCTGCGTTAAATTCGCGGGTCATTACGATCTCCCTTTCTCCTTTAGCTTCTACCTTTAAAGTCCCGACATAGCTGCTCATTTTATTCTCCTTTTTTGTTCTTACGTTTAGGGGAAGCTTGTTTAGAAAGTTTTAATTCTTCCAAAAGTGAATCCAAGTGTTTGAATCTTCCTTCCCAGAATTTTCTATAATTTTCCAACCATTCACTCGCTTCTGCCAACGGTTTGGCTTCTAATTTTCGCAATCTTTTTTGAGCGTCCTTGATCCCTGATATCAAACCTGCTTTCTCTAAAACTTTCAGATGTTTAGAAATTGCAGGCTGGCTCATGGAGAACGGTTTCGCGAGATCCATTACGGAAACCTCTCCGTTTGCTAAACGTGCCAGTATCGCTCTTCTGGTGGGATCTGAGAGTGCGGCAAAGGTCGCATCCAATCTCGAGGAATGATTAAGTGCATGATTCATATTTTATATAACCATATGGTTATATATTTTAAATAATCAAGTACTTTTTTAGGAAATTATTTTCGAAATCGTTTGTAGTAAGTATTGTGACAAGAGAGGGAAAATGGAACAGATTGAAGTTCATATTTTAGCATTTAACGAAGTGGAGGTTTTGGATCTTTCCGGTCCTTACGAAGTATTTTCCATCACAGAGAATGAAAATAAGGAGAAATTATTCAAAGTTTCCATAGTTGCTGAGAAGAAGGAACTACTACATGCCAGAAATCGTTTCCCCGTTTTTCCTCATCTTACTTTGGAAGAGGCGGGTGTTCCGGATATTTTGATCATCCCTGGCGGATACGGAGCGGAAGAAATAGAGATCCACAACAAAAAGTTGATCGGATGGATCAAAGAAATGGAGCCCAAGGTAAAGATCTTAGCTTCTATTTGTACAGGCGCGTTTTTACTTGCAGAGGCAGGAATTTTAGATGGTCTGGAAGTCACCACTCATTGGATGGACCAAGATACTCTTCGTAAAAAATATCCTAAGATCAAAAATGTGGCCAATGAAAAATTCATAGATCATGGGCATATTTTGACTTCCGGAGGAGTTTCTAGAGGGATCTTGATGTCTTTACATCTTGTGGAAAAGTTAGTGGGTAAAAAAATCGCAGAGTTTACTGCAAGAAGAATGGAATTCGACTTTTAAAGGATTTCTTCCAAAGCCAAAATTTTTCTTCCGCCTTGAAAAGAATAAGCAGTGAGTCCCGCTTCTTTTAGGATCTTAACTGCTTTTTTAGACCGTATGCCTGATTCGCAAATCGTAATATAGATTTTCTCTCTGGAAAAGTTAAGTGCAGTATTTTTGGAAAGTTCGGAAAGAGGAGAAAATTCTGAGTTACCTATCGGAGTTTCCTTTCTTTCTTCCGACTCTCTGACATCGAGTAGAACGTATCTAGGATCCTTTTTCCATTCTTTCCAATCCTTTAGGTCGATCTCATCTCGGAAGGTTTCTTCTCTTTTGCCAGAACCACATTCGGTGCAGTTTGGATCTGCTTCTAAAAAGGTTTCATAAAGTAGCGGGGATTCCCATTCTAGTTGGAATGCGGAATGAGTGGGGGATTTTTCCGGAAATAGTAAATATCGGATCGCAAAAGATGCCTGGTATAAACCAGCAATCGCAGTTTGGACTCCCAAGACTCCTCCATCTTCGCAGGAAAGAAGTTCAGAATTTTCTAAATTCGGATACAAACATTTATAACAAGGTTTTCCATGAGGGGAGAATATTGCAATTTGAGCGCTGGTCCTGAATACGGACGCAGTAACAAGCGGTCTAAAATTTTGGATACAGAATCGATTGATAGTATACTTTGCCTGGATCTGGTCCGTACAATCTAAAATAATATCGTAATTTTTGAATATACTTGGATCTATGTTTTCCGAAAAAATTTCTGCAAACGTTTCTAATTGTATGTCCGGCACTCTTGCTTGAATGTATTCTTTTGTGACTTCCGTTTTTTTTCTGCCAATATCGGAAAGAGTGAATGCGGTTTGTCTATGAAGATTGCTTAATTCTACCGTATCAAAATCCCAAAGGCCTATCCTTCCTATTCCTGCAGTCGCCAAATGTAAAGAAGCAGGAGAGCCTAAACCTCCGAGACCGATCACCAACGCTGATTTTTGGAGAAGTCCATTTTGACCCGATTCTCCTAAAAACGGCAGTTTAGTTTGTCTGGAAAAATACTTTTTCTGTTCCGGACTCATCTTAGGAAAGGATCTTATATTTTCGCAAGTCCGACAAGACTTTTTAATTGGCTTTCATAAGTGTCCGGGTATAGTAAGCTTGGACATCGTGGACGCCTACGGTCGAAAATTCGAGGTGCTTAGAGTGAGTGTTACATCCTCTTGCGGATTCGGTTGTGTGTATTGTGCTCCCGGTGCCGCATTAAATGGGGAAGGAGCAAATGGCTCCTTCTTAAGTGCGGAACTTCTTCGCAAAAACATCCATCTTCTTGCCCGTAAAATTCCGCTGAAAGAGATCCATTTCACCGGAGGAGAGCCTACTCTTCATAAAGATCTTCCTAAACTTGTCAAAGTTGCAAAAGAGGAAAAGATCCCAAACATCGCGCTTACCTCGAACGGTTTTTTTCGAGATGGTCTTATTAGAGATCTGAAACTTGCAGGCTTAGATAGACTGAACTTCTCTTTAGATTCACTTTCCCAGGAATCTTTTTCTTTGATCTCAGGTAAAAACCTTCCTGTAATTCGCTTATTAAATAGGATAGAAGAGGCGATTCAAGAAGGGTTGGAAGTGAAACTTAATTGCACCGTATTAAAAGGTTATAATGAAGAACAGATCCGTCCTCTTCTTCGCTGGGCGGGAGAAAGGGATCTTCCGATCCGATACTTAGAACTCATGAAGATGGGACCTCTGAGGGCAAAACATTCCGAATTATTCTTTTCAGCCGCAAAGATCAAAGAAGAGCTTTCCCAAGAATTTGATTTTGAACCAGAGGAGACTCCGATCGAATCCACTGCAAAGTATTATCGTACTGCAGAAAATTATAGATTCGGGATCATTGCAAATCATACTGAACCTTTTTGTGAGGGTTGTAATCGTCTCAGAATGGATCATTTGGGAAAAATTTACGGATGTTTGAGCGATTTTCGTTCCTTCCCCGTTTCAGAAGATGAGTCCGAACTTTCACGTTCTTTAGATCTGGCGATGAAAACTAAAAAAAACGAGTTTACCGGAAGTGAACTTTCTATGAAATATATAGGCGGATAGATGGATATTCAACTTTTGTTTTTTGCCGCAGTTAAAGATCATTTTCCGGATCTAAAAAAAATAGAAGTTTCGGAAGGACATTCCATTTTACATCTTCGTGAAATTCTCACTCATAAAAATCCTGATTCAGTATCCATTTTGAAAGTCAGTAGGTTCGCAGTGGATCAGTCCATCGTAGGCGATGATTATATTCTGAGGGAAGGTTCTGTGGTGGCAGTGCTTCCTCCTTCTAGCGGCGGTTGATATGTCCGTTTTAGAAACTTATTCTCATATTTCTTCTTCTCCCATTTTTGTTTCTTCACAGTTACCCGATATTCCCGAGATGGGCGGTTTTGTAGTATTCTCCGGGATCGTTCGAAATCTAAACGAAGGAAAAAAAGTCACTCATTTGGAGTATGAAGCATATGCTCCTATGGCAAATGAAATGATTGCGGGTATTCTTGCGGATGCCCGAAATAAATGGGACCTTCTCCATACGAATTGTGTCCACAGGATCGGAAGATTGGGAATTTCCGAAATTGCAGTGATTGTTGAGACAGGATCCATACATAGGGCGGAAGCATACGAGTCCAATCGTTATATCATAGACCGCGTAAAACACGAGGTTCCGATTTGGAAAAAGGAATTCTATTTAGACGGTTCTTCCGAGTGGTCGAAGGGCTGCGTGCATGAGAGCCACTGATTCCGTTGGCATAGTACTCGCCGGCGGAAAAAGTTCCAGAATGGGAAGGGATAAATCCTTCTTATCTCTCAAAAGCCAAAAATTCTTTCTTTTAGAATCTTATAAAAAACTAAAATTCCTTTGCAAGAACGTTCGTGTTTCCATTCGGGAAAACCAAATAGAAGAATATTCCAAACATATAGACAATGAATTTCTAATTTGCGATTCTATCCAGGATCTCGAAGGTCCTCTTCAGGGAATTTTCAGCTCTTTTCTTCCCTTCCGGAACGATCCTAATATTAAGAGTTTTTTAGTTTTGGCAGTGGATCTTCCTTATATGAGGACCAAAACTTTGGCTAGGTTATATTCTAAAAAAGAAATGATCGGTTCAGGTGTTTTTTACAGAGCGGAGGAGGGGATCGAGCCGTTATGCGGTCTTTATTCTTCCGACTATCTTCGCTTTTTATTCCAGGATTTCGAAAAAGGCAGTTTAGATTCTATTTCTCCTAAAATTTTGGTCCAAAGGGGAAATCCTAGCCTTTTGGAAATTCCGGAAATGGAAAAATCGTCCTTCATTAACCTGAATTCCCCGGAGGATCTAAGGCCTCTAAAGTCATAAGTTTCCGGTCAAAAACCGATTTACATGGGGTCCGAGAGAGAAATCATGGCTCTACCAACCAATGCGGGAATAGCTCAGTGGTAGAGCACCTCCTTGCCAAGGAGGGGGTCGCGGGTTCGAATCCCGTTTCCCGCTTACAGAAGTCCTCCGCCTTCTGTCTTCTGAGACCATGGAATTCAAGACAAAGAAAAATCAAAACGCATCCGTAGACCTTAAGTTAACCTTTGATAAGAACGATCTGGAAAAGGCGTTCGAAAAGACTTATAAAGAAAAACAAAAGGATCTCAAGATCCCGGGCTTCCGCCCCGGCAAGGCACCGATCGAAATGGTAAAACGCCATTTGGGAGACTCGGTAGCAAACGACGCAATCAATCTTCTACTATTAGAGACCGTTAGTGAGCTGTCCGGGAAATTGGAACACAAGATTGTCCGTTTCCCTAAATTTACCGTCGAGGACTATGTTCCCGAAAAAAGTTTAGTGGCAACCGCGGTCTATGATACTGATCCGGAAGTTTCCTTAGGAAAATACAAAAAGATCAAGATCAAACTTCCTGAAGTACAGGTGACTGAAGAGGATATCATCGAGGAACTCCAGTTTGTTCGTAAACAACTTGCCAGAAAACTTCTGAGAGAACCGGGCGAAGGAGCCGAGAGCGGCGATATCGTAGACATGGAATTCGAAGTGAAGGAAGACGGGCAGGAACCTAAGAACGCTAAAAACGGTTCAAGCGATTATAAATTAGGAGAAGCTAATAATCTTCCAGGTTTCGATGATAACCTATACGGAATCAAGACCGGAGAGACCAAAAACTTCTTCTATACTTATCCAAGCGATTATCCTAGAGAAGATCTGGCAGGAAAGAAGATGGAATTCGCCATGACCTTAAAGGCGATCTATAAAGAAGTCCTTCCTGAACTGGACGACGATCTAGCGAACGAATATGACGGCTCTTCTTCATTACAAGTCCTGAAAGATAAGATCAAATCCGATCTACAAAAAAATTATTCTGAAGCCGTAAAATCCAAGAAGATGGAAGATATTTACAAGGAGCTGGTCGCAGATTCCAAGTTTGTATTCCCTGAGTCCTACATTACCGAAGAATCCGAGCATGTGTATCAGAATATGATGCAGGACGTTTTAGGAAGAGGCCAGGCCAGAATCCCTAAAGAACAGATCCCGAGTATCGAAAAATACGCAGAAATGGTCAAAAAACCTTTGGAAGAAGTAAGGGATTCCTTTAAAACCATCGCCGAAAATAGACTGAAAGGATACTTCTCCAGACAGAAACTTGCTTCCGCCGAGAATATTGTTTTAACGGAAGAGGATTTCGACCGCGAAATCTCGACCCTTGCCTCAAGATATGGTATGTCTGACGCCGATTTTAAAAAAGAATTGGAAAAAGGTAAACTTCTGGAAACTTACCGGGACAATTTTTTAGCAAAAAAGATAGACGATACCCTCTTCCAGCTTGTAGAAAAGAAATACAACGAGAAGATGAGTATCCGTCAGCTAAAGGAATTCCTTTCTAATAAGGAAACTGGAGAAGTATGGCAATAATTCCCACAGTTATAGAGCAAACCGGTCGCGGAGAAATGCGGTATGACGTATTTTCCCGCCTCTTAAAGGACAGAATTATCTTTCTAGGTGACGCGATTTCGGATGATTACGCGAACGTAATCATCGCCCAACTACTGTTCCTGGACGCGGAAAACCCGGACAGAGACATCTATTTATACCTGAATTCCCCGGGCGGATACGTATCTTCCGGGCTTGCCATTTACGACACTATGCAGTATATTAAGGCGGACGTTCGTACACTTTGTATTGGTCAGGCTTCTTCTATGGCGGCGCTTCTTCTGGCAGGCGGGGCAAAGGGCAAAAGATCCGCTCTTCCTCATTCCAGAATTATGATGCACCAGCCAACCGGAGGAGCTACCGGCCAGGCTTCCGATATTGCTATCCAAGCAAAGGAAGTTCTGAAATTAAAGCAGGTGTTAAACGGTTTATACGCTAAACATACGGGCAAATCCGTGGAAGAAGTGCAAAAGGATACCGAAAGGGACCTTTACATGACTCCGGAAGAAGCCCAGAAATATGGGATCATCGATTCCGTAATTTCCATAGAGCGTCAAAAGAACTGATAGGGGATCAACGTGGCAAAGAAACCGACCGGAACCAATAATAAACAAAAATTATTTTGTTCGTTCTGCGGAAAAGAACAAGACTCCGTAAAACGACTGGTTGCCGGTCCAGGTGTTTATATTTGCGACGAATGTATTTCTCTTTGCAATGAGATCATTGCGGAAGAACCAGAGCAAGAAAAAGAACGCACAGAACTATTGGGAGAAGTCCCGAATCCTGCAGCTATCAAAGCGATCCTAGATCAGTATGTAATCGGACAAGACCATGCTAAAAAAGCTTTGTCCGTTGCAGTCTATAACCATTATAAAAGAATTTATCTTAAAGACAAAAAAGCGGATATCGAATTAGAAAAATCGAATATTCTTCTGATCGGACCTACAGGTTCCGGAAAAACTTTGCTAGCTCAAACGCTTGCAAAGATCATAAAGGTCCCGTTTGCGATCGTAGACGCCACCGCACTTACCGAAGCTGGATACGTAGGAGAAGATGTCGAAAACATCATTCTAAAACTGATCCAAAACGCCGACAACGATATCAAAAAGGCCGAGATAGGGATCATCTACATAGACGAAGTGGATAAGATCGCTCGCAAATCTGACAGCGCTTCCATCACAAGGGACGTGAGCGGAGAAGGTGTGCAACAAGCTCTTTTAAAAATTATCGAAGGAACTGTTGCGAACGTTCCTCCTCAGGGCGGAAGAAAACACCCTCACCAGGAATATCTACAAGTAGATACCAAAAATATACTATTCATTCTTGGTGGAGCGTTCGTTGACCTGGATAATATCATCAAAACTAGAACCGGTGTAAAAACAATCGGATTCGGTAGCGATGAAAAAGACGGCAAAATATTAAGGGACGAGAGCAAAGGTGAGATCTTAGCTCGTGTAATCCCTGAAGACTTAATGAAGTTCGGACTAATTCCTGAGTTTATAGGCCGTATGCCTGTGATCGCTACTCTGCAAGATCTGAGTGTAGAAATGCTCAAACGTATTTTCAGAGAGCCTAAAAATGCAATTCTTCGCCAATACACTAAGATCCTAGAAATGGAAAATGTAAAACTTTCCTTTGAAGAGGCAGCCATCGACAAGATCGCTCAGCTTGCTATCGAAAGAGAGTCCGGTGCTCGAGGACTACGCGCTATCGTAGAAAATTTAATGCTGGATCTAATGTATGAAATTCCTTCACGCAAAGACGTGGAAGAAGTGATCATCACAGAAGACGCAGTTTCTGGGGCCAAACCTCCTAAATTAGTTCTGAAAAAAGAGCCCAAAATCGCTTAAGTGCCGCAGAGCGAGCAGAGTCCGCGGTGTTGTTTCTCACGCAGAGACGCAAAGCCGCAGAGTTTGTTTGGGGTTAAGGGAAATAGCCTTGCCTTATAAACAAATCCTTTTCCAATACCCCTCTGTGCCTCCGCGTGCCATAATCCCTGCGCTTCTTACAAGCTCTGCGTCTCCTAATTCAGAGTAGCGATATCTATCACAAATCTATAACGTACATCGCTTTTAACGACCCTTTCGTAAGCATCATTTACTTTTTGGATAGGAATGAGTTCGATATCACTTGTGATATTGTGTTTCCCACAGAAATCCAGCATTTCCTGGGTTTCTTTGATGCCTCCAATCAGAGAACCTGCAAGACTTTTGCGACCCATAATCAGAGAAAAGGCTCCGACAGGTACTTGTTCTTCGGGGACACCTACCACAACTAAGGAACCATCTACTCTCAATAGGCCGAGATACGCATTCCAATCCAAAGGCATAGAAACAGTATTGATAATCAGATCAAAACTTCCTCTTAACTTATTGAATATGTTCTTATCGGAAGTAGCATAGAAATGATCCGCACCTAGGCGTTTTGCATCCGCTTCTTTTTTGTTGGATTGGCTTAGGACCGTAACTTCTGCACCGAGAGCGTGAGCTATCTTTACACCCATATGGCCCAAACCGCCAAGACCGATGATCGCTACTTTTTTACCGGGACCTGCTTTCCAATGAACAAGAGGAGAATACAGAGTGATCCCGGCACAAAGCAGAGGAGCCGCGGCATCCAAAGGAAGATTATCAGGAATTTTTAATACATAATTCTGATCTACTACGATCTTGTTGGAATAGCCTCCGTAAGTCGGGGTCTTTTTGTCCTGTTCTCTTCCGTTGTAAGTGGCGCTCATTCCTGTTTCGCAGAATTGTTCCAGACCTGCTTTGCAATGTTCACATTCTCTACAAGAGTCTACAAAACAACCGACTCCTACCTTATCTCCTACTTTAAACTTTGTAACCTTGGATCCGACTTTTGACACAACACCGGTGATCTCATGGCCCGGCACCATTGGGAAGATGGATCCTCCCCATTCGTCTCTTGCCTGGTGTATGTCCGAATGACAGATACCGCAGTATTGTATATCGATGACTACATCTTCGTCCTTTGCTTCTCTTCTATCGAATTGAAAAGGTGCTAAAGGGGCTTTTGCAATAGCGGCAGCATAACCTTTTACTGGGATCATTTTTGTTCCTCGTTTGGTTTGGAATATTGGATGAATTTCAAGTGGTGAGAAATTCGAAAATTTTCAGTCGGAAAAATTTCGCTAGTTAGACAATACTAAATGAGTTTTGTTTTTTATTTTTTATTCTATTCTGAAAAATGAATATGGGAGACACAGAGTTTTAGAGAGGCGCAGCGTAGGGTCATCTCACGCAGAGTCGCGGAGCCGCAGAGACGGAAAGTTTTAGGATTTAGTAACTTATAAACCCTCTGCGTCTTGGCGTCTCTGCGTGAGATGAGCCCTGTTTCTCTCCACACTCTGCGCCTCTAATCCGTAACTCGACCCACAGTCAAGATTGCTGCTTTGGTCAGCCCTTTTTTACCGGATTCCATTTCCAAAAATCTTCCAAAGTCCAGGGTCAGTTCTCTGGAGTTCTTATATTCCCTGCCTGAACTCCAGTTTTGGAGTTGGATCAGAAGTGGGGCTACGCCGGCAGAACTTGTAAGTTCCGTCAGTCTGTCGCTTAAGAATACCAAATATTCTCCGGGTCTGACTTGAATCTTTTTTACTTCTCGAGTGGAACTTCTAAAATCATAAAATACTTGTTTAGAGATCGGCAATATGTTCGTTTTACCTTCTTTGTGAACGAGCGCCGGAAGTTTTTGGAATTGCAAGATTCCCGCTTCTCCATTCCTTGTTTCTAAATAGAAAAGTGTAAGATTCAAATAAGAGATTGGGGTCGACCTGAGAGCTCTATCTATTTTGTACAGTAGATCTTCTCCTCTGAGTCCTGTGGTTTCCTGCGCGAGGGAGATCATACCTTCTATCCTTGCCTTTAGAGAAGATTCAATCGTTCCGTGATTCGGAAAACCTGCCAATACTCCAAAACAGCCGTCCGCAGTCGGAATGATATTTGCGTAATCCGATTCCCCAGTATCTGAGGAACGTGGGAAAACGGTGATGTCCAAATTTTTGATCTTATGAAGCCTGATCTTGTGGAAAAATTTTTGGATCTTGTCGGAAAGTTCTCTTTCCTTTTTATTTAAGGATTCCTGTGAAACAGTTTCTTCCTTGGTCTTTTTCTGGTAGAGAGCGATCCGGAAATGTCTAGCAAGTTCTCCTAGTTCGTCTTCTATTTCCGATTCTCCTGAATCTTCGTACACATCCTGAGACCAGTTTTGTAAAAGTTGGGAAATTGATTTGAGAGATTTAAAACTTAAGCTTAAAAGATAATAGGTAAGTATTCCTAGTATGACCGAGAAAAAAAGTCCGACTCCTAAACGAATCCAAACGAACGCTCTTAATTCTTTTCTGATCTCTTCTCCAAAAAGGAAATCATCCAAAAGTAGAAAGGATAAGAATAATACGAAAGAAGCTGTAAAAGAAGCGAAAGCTAATTTATGCTTGGATCGAAGATTCGGAAACAACTCATTTCCTCTCTATAAGCGCGATGAGTACCAAAGAGATCGCAAATAATACCAGTAACGGAACGAATAACATCAACATTGAGATCACATCCGGTCCGGGAGACAAAACTGCCGCGGCAAATGCGATGCCTATGAAAGCTTCTCGCCAATGTTTGAGTAAAAAAGAAAGTTTTAATATTCCAACCGCAGCTAATAATACCATGATCACTGGAAGTTGGAACGACAATCCGAAGATCAAATGCATGTTAAAGAATACGTCGTAGTATTCGTCTATGGGAAGCCTGGTCTCTATATCCAGTGGTCGAACGGTAACTAAGAATATTTTTAGAAAACTTTCGAATGCTTGCGCCCAACATAACCAAACTCCCAACCAAAATAGAACAGTAGAGAATGCAATGAGCGCTTTTCCAAGTCTTGCGGTTTTAGGTTCTAATGCGGGAGAAACAAATCCCCATAAAAAAGCTAATGCGAAAGGAAATGTGATCAAGATGGAGACCATAAATCCCGTTCTCAGATAAACCATGAAAGGAGCCATGAGCTTTATCTGGTAGAATGTAGCAGATTCTCCCAAAATATTCTTGTACGGTTTGATGACTATCTTATGCAGCTCTTCTCCGAAATACAAAGCTACCACAAAAAACACTGTAAACACCAGAATGGAACGTATCAGTACAGAACGTAATTCCTCTAAATGTTCTCCCAGAGTCATAAATTTTTCTCTGTCATGAGGAAGACTTTCTTCGGGAGCTGAGATTGTAGGTTGGGTAGTGTTAGAGAGATTCTTTTTTTTAGAAGGCATATCGAAAGGTTGGAATTCCTTCCCGGTTATAAAAAGGGCCCGAAGGCCCTATATTAATTTAAGCGGATTTTTTGGATTTTTTAGGAGAAGAAGCAGGAGCCGCCGGTTGTTTTGTTTCCGGTTCCTGGATTTTAGCTGATTCCGATTCAGAATCTCCTGAAAGAGATTTGCGGAATTGGCGGATTCCGTCCCCTAAATCCTTAGCTAAAGAGGGAAGTCGCTTGCCCCCGAATAGCAGGAGAGCTAAACCTAGTATGAAAAAGATTTCCCAAGGGCCTAAATTTAAAAATGCGAGTGGTGCGTACATATACTATCTCCTTAGTTAGGATTTTGCCTCTGTAATATATGTCAAATAGTTAGTAGGAACAAGCCGATAATTCTATTAGGACTTCAGTTCGGATAGAAAGGAAAACGGATACGGGAATATGAGAATAGAATCCTCCAACCCATTAGATTCACTCTCCGTTCCTCCACCGGTCCGAGAACCGGGGCGAGAGGAAGAAATAGAAGCGGATCGGAAAAAAGCGGAAGAACCCGCAGAGAAGTCCGATTATATGTATGCTCTTTCCGTCGGAAGTTTGATAAATGTGCAGGTGTAATTAATGGCTCTTACTAAGGAACAGAAGCAGGAATTCCAGGAAAAACTGGCGGATTTTCGCGCATTTTTGGAGGATTTGAAGAAGGAAGCGAACCTTCTGAAAGCCCAATCCAGAAAAGATCCTAAAATGGAACCTTACTTCAATGTGGCCCTTTCCTTAAATTCCGTCAAAAACATAAATACCTGCCTTTTGATAAACGAGATCTCCGTGGCTATCTTGGATCTAAAATCGGATACCTACCTAAACCAAGGGAGGAAAGAAATTTATAGCGCGATCTCTTTTATGGAGAAAGTAGTCGGAACCGACTTCGAGTCTGGTCTGGGGGAAAATAAGGACCTTCTCGCCAAAATTATAGAATTTAATCCTCTCCAAAGGCTGAATTACGTAAAAGGACTTCGGACCTGCACTACGAACACGATAGAAGCATTCGGTTCCAACTCCAAATGGAAGTGGAGTTTTCCGGAGATACATTTCAAAATCGCCATACTTAGTAAGAATCTTTTTGACTTTCGGGCTTTTGAGAAGGAAAGAGACCTGGAAAATCCCTTTTATTATCCCAGACAGGAACACTATAATTTAATTCTGGAACTTTGTAACTTTGCGGCTCAGGAATATCGCGCCAAATTCGATTTGTCCACCCAAGACGCCGGGGATCTGAAAAAATCCATATCCCTTTTGGAGGTAAACCGTAAAATCCTGCAAACCACAGGCGAAACGGAGGATCTGGGCAAGACAAAAACCCTGATAGAATCCCTAAAAGAAAAGGTAGAGTCGATAGAAGCTGAGAAGGAAAAGAAGAAAAAGAAGAAATAGACCCGTCCAATTTGTTATAAAGAGTGGGAAAAAAATAGGAGAAAATCTAACTCATGGCATTGACCGAAATTAACGATTCAACTTTCAGTTCCGAGATCAACGGGGGCATGGTTCTAGTAGATTGCTGGGCCGAATGGTGCGGTCCTTGTAGAATGGTTTCCCCGGTTCTGGAAGAACTCTCGTCAGAGATGAATGATATCTTAAAAATTAAAAAATTAAACGTAGACGATAACCAGGACACGGCACAAAAATTAAATATCCAGTCCTTGCCGACACTTCTACTTTTTAAAGACGGACAATTGGTGGATAAGATTATAGGGGCCCTTCCTAAGGCGCAAATCAAAAGTTTCATCGAAAGACATAAATAAAAAATTCGATCTCGACTGCGGCGGAATTTTTCATGCTAAAAGAACAAACCAGGGGATACATAGAACTTCCTAGAGGGGGTTATTTAGTCGAAACGAGCGAAGGCTTCTTTCAGATCGGCTCTCCTCCCGAAACCATCAAAGATACGATGGCCGAAAAAAAGACTCCCCTGGTATTTATACTTCCTAATAAATTTTTCCACGTAGAAAAGGGGATCAGCACCGCAGAGCTTGAATTCCCGATTTACTTTAATTTCTTCCTAAGACAAAAAAAAACCACGATCATCTGTACTTCCGAGCAGAAAGATCAGCTAATTACCGTACTTAAAGAATCCTTAATGGGTCCAGAAGAGATCAATTTAGAATCGGAGTATCTGGACGGAGCGGAATCTTTCGGGTTCCCGGATATGAAAGCGGAGATGGGTTATTTCAGAGGTTACAAGGGACTAGACGATGTGGTCGACTTCCAAGTATTCGATAGAGATAATATGGTCAACCTGGGAAAGGTTTTGGTACGTAAACTTCCTTCCGGTGACTTTAGGATCACCGACGGGACCAAAGAGACAGAGATCCCTGGAGAAGTTGGATTTAATATTAAATATGAGATCGGTCATAGACTAAAGGAACCATTCCAGGCTCCTTTACTTGGGATTACATGTCTTGGACCTTCTCACGGATTTGATCCTGAGGATAACACTTCCGGATTTATTATTTGGCTGAACCACCAAGGTATCATGGTAGATCCTCCTGTGAATTCCACAGAGTGGCTTAGGATGTCTAACGTAAATCCTAAGTTGATCAACCACGTTATTCTTACTCACTGCCACGCGGATCATGACGCGGGTACCTTCCAAAAAATTATGGAAGAGACCAAAATCACAATTCACGCAACCGCAACGGTGATGGAAAGTTTTATCCGAAAATATTCGGCGCTTACTAAGATCCCTCGTAAGGAATTGTTGGAACTTTTCAATTTCCAACAAATCATCATAGGAAGACCTGCGATGATCAACGGGGGAGAATTCAATTTTCATTATGCATTACATTCTATTCCTTCCGTAGGATTCGAGTTCTTCTTCCAAGACCAATCCTTTGTGTATACTTCGGATCATTTGAACGAGCCCGAAGTTCACGACAAAATGTATGAGAAGGGAGTTCTTCCCGAATCTCGCTGGAAATTCTTAAAAGAATTCCCTTGGGACAGAAGGATTATTTATCATGAAGCGGGGATTCCTCCTCTTCATACTAGAGTCAGTTATTTGGCGAGTTTACCTTCCGAGATCCAGGAAAAGATCACGGTATATCATATCGCAAGAACGGATATGCCTGCAGATACCAAACTGAAACTGGCCCGTTTCGGAATAGAGAACACGGTTTATCCGGAAATCACTCCTCCTAAGCATATGGAGGCTTATAATCTTTTAGATATCTTAAGCCAAATCGATATTTTCAGCGGTTTCCCGATAGAGAAGGCGAAGGAATTCCTACTGATCGTCCGCGAGGAAAAATACAAACGTGGAGATCAGATCATTAAGAAGGGAACTCCGGGAGATAAATTCTATATCATCGCTTCCGGGAACGTAAAATTCGAAGGTCTTTTAGGAGACTCCGATATAGCGCCCATTAAACGATACGGGCAATATGAGTATTTCGGCGAGGCTTCTTTGGTTCTAGATTTGCCAAGAGCAGCCGACGTTTTTGCGGAAACGGATGTAGTAGCTCTTACGATAGAGAAAAATAAGTTCTTACAGTTTATCAGAAATACTGACCTAAGACAAAACTTAATACGACTGAACAGCATTCGTGATAGTAACTCTTGGAAAACACTGTTAGATTCACGCCATTTTAAAGGACTTACAAGTCATCAAGTCACCCAATTAGAAATGATCATGAGACTTTCCAAGGTGAACAAAGGTTCAGTGCTTATCACGGAAAAAGCGTTTTACCACGAGGCATATATTATTCGTCATGGAAAAGTAAGCGTATATCAACACGGCAAAAAATTGGCCGAGCTGACAGACGGAGATTTCGTGGGAGAGATTTACTCTATATCCAAAAAACTGGTGTCCAATTACACGTTCCAAGCAGAATCAGAAACGGAATTGTTCTCTATTTCTCAGAACGAACTCATCCAGTACATTAAACGAAATCCCGGTGTTTACATGAGAATGAATACCGTCTATTGACACGGGAGATATAAATGGAAAGAGTCCTACAATTTACCGAAGAGCATGAAGCTTTTCGTGATATGGCACGCAAGTTTTTCGAAACTGAAGTAGCTCCTTATCATCATGAATGGGAAAAAGTCGGAATGGTTCCGAAAGAACTTTGGAAAAAGGCCGGAGCGAGCGGATTACTTTGCCCGGACGTTCCGGAAGAATACGGCGGATCAGGCGCCGATTTCCTATATAACGTTGTTGTAATAGAAGAATCTTCCAGATCCGGGAACAGCGGATTTTTCGTTTCCCTTCACAACGATGTGATCGCACCTTATATCAGCGCTTACGCAAACGATGAACAAAAGAAGAGATGGTTGCCTGGTTGTTGCAGCGGAGACAGCATTTTAGCGGTCGCTATGACCGAACCTGGAGCAGGTTCCGATCTCAAAAATATCAGAACTATCGCCGTGGACAAGGGAGACCATTATATTGTCAACGGTCAGAAAACATTTATTTCCAATGGACAGCTCGCAAATTTAGTAATTACCGCCGTGAAACATGAAAACGGTACAATTTCACTTGTTATGATAGAAGAGGGGATGAAAGGTTTCGAAAGAGGCCGTAATCTCGAGAAGATCGGACTAAAAGCTCAGGATACCTCGGAATTATACTTCAACGACGTAGTAGTTCCCAAAGAGAACGTAATCGGAAAAGACGGACAAGGTTTCCGTTATTTGATGATGAAACTCGCGCAAGAGCGTCTCGTACTAGCGATTGCAGCGGTAGAAGCCACTGCACTTGTTCAGAGAATGACTCTAAAATATATTAAAGAGAGGATGGCTTTCGGGAAAAAGATCGGAAGTTTTCAACACATCAAATTTCAAATGGCGGAGATGGCTACGGAACTTGAAATGTGCCGTACCTTCGTCGACAAAGTGGTTTCGGAGCATATTGCTGGAAAAAAATTAACTGTAGAGGCTTCTATGGCTAAGTATTATTCCACAGAGATGCAAAAACGTCATACAGACCTTTGTCTCCAGTTCTTTGGAGGATACGGTTATATGATGGAATACCCGATCGCAAGAGCGTATTTGGATGCAAGGATCCAGACGATCTATGCGGGAACCACCGAAATCATGAAAGAAATTATTGGTGGAAGTTTAGGACTCTGAAATAATCTCGTAATAGCTATCGTCCAAGGGTAAAATGGATCGAATGGCTCCTTTAGAGAGTATAGTTAGGCGGTATATTCGATATACCGCCTTCCTTATCTTAGCTTCTTCCCTATATTTCATCCCGGTTTCCTCTGCAGAAGCCCAGGTAACATGCCTTCCTCCTGCTTCCGGAAACAATGTTTGTAATTTAATCCCAGCATCCACAGTAGCTCAGTTCAATGGTTTGGAAGAAACCATTCGTAAAGAATATCTAAATGAACTGACAAAATCTATGGCAGATGCGTCCGTTCTTGCAAATATCAACTCTTCCATGATGGGACCTGGAACCGTTAACAGATTCCAGATAGGAGCAGGCCTTGGAGTCGCCGGGGTCAAAAAAGACGATATTAATATCCAATACGGGGATATTTCCATCCCTAAGTTCCCGAATGTAGGAGCTTCTATCAACCCTGGAGCAATGGTAGGTGTGAACTTGGGCTGGTTACTCGGCCAGGGACCTTCTCACCAACCTACTGATGATGAAAAGGATTCAGGCAGGTCTTTCCTGCATAGGATCAATATTTATGCTCACGGCTTCCAAGGGAATATCTCTAACGGAGATATAAAATCGCTGAGCGACTCCACTTCCAAGGACTTATCCATGTCCGGGAATATAAACAGTTTTGGAATGACGGTTAGATTCCAGATCGCAAAAGAGAGATACACTAAGTTGGATTTTTTCGGATTCACTGGACTAAGTTTAGGGATCGGCTTCCACAGGAAATGGGAAGAGATCAATATGAACTATCATCCAAGCGGATCAGATGCGGTTAAAGTCGAGTTTGGCCCCGCTACTGGTAAATGGGATGCGGATGTCAACTTCGCTTATCAATCCAAGGTGCAATCTGTTCCGGTGGATATTCGGACAGGAGTTCGACTCTTCTATATCTTAACCTTATTTGCGGGTGCCGGTATTTCTAATAATAGCGGATACACCAAATTGAATCTGGGGGTGAGCGGTCCTCTTTATTTAGCTTTGGATCCAAATGCTTCCGGTCTTCCTCCTGAGATCATCCAGCAGATGAACGGTAATGCAGGAGGAACACTATCCTTAAGGACCAGTGGGTCTGCGGACGTTAGAACTCAAATGAATTACTTTGTGGGTGGCTTCGAATTGAATATATTGATGTTCAAGGTATTAGCAGAAGCTATGGCCACAGACGATAAGATATATTCTGCAAACCTAGGTATCAAGTTCGCACTTTAATATAGTCTCAAAGCCCGGGCGACCGGGCTGTCCATTTCCCTTATTTTTATTATAAGCTTATATAAAAAAGGCACGCCTTTTGCAGTATTGTTATTAGAATGCAAAAGTCTAGAATTTATTGGATTTAATGTTCAGGAATTCAGCATTTAGCATCAAAGGTATCCGATGATCACTACTCCAGGAAAACCTCTACATCTCTCTTGCATCCCTAGGGGCGAGGCTTACGCCCTAAAGGTCAATATTTCCAAAAATGAGATAGGGATCATTTATAGGGTAACCGCAGTTCTATATGTTCATGGTTGGAATATAGAGGAGGCAATTGCTGAAACTTCCACGGATGGTTATATCCAGGACATCTTTATAGTGAAACGTATAGATGGCGCCCCTATGACTGATAGTCATCTGAATGCGATCCATGCCGATCTTCATGAGTTGTTTTACGGCGGAATGTCCGTGATGAACTATTTGGCAAACCATCCTGAAAAAATGGAAAGTTTAAGGGCCAAGCTTATGACTGCTCCGGAAATTTTTCTCTTCAACTCTGAGATCAGCGATTCCACAGTAATGGATCTTAGAATGGAAGATAGACCTGGGATCTTATTCGAGATCTCTCAGATCTTATTCTTGTTCGGAGTGGATATTCTATCCTTTAAAGCGGTAACCGATTCTGGTCAGGTAAGAGATACATTCTTACTCAGATTAGAAAACGGATCCAAACTGAATGAGAATCTTCATTTCCAAAGACTGAAAGAAGCTTTAAACGCAGTTCTTTAATATTATGCGGATAGTCGCTGTTAGAAAGAGAACTGTTGCGTAATATTTTCTTTTTTAATTTTTAGGATTCGGCTGTTTTACGAATAGAAACAATCCGAAGAAAATAAAACTTAAGATTCCGGATACCAAGAAGGAGGTTTGAGGTCCTTTTTGAGAATACACTACGCTGAATATGATCGGAGAGATCCCTCGTCCGAAAGACCCTAAACTTCTCAAAATTCCCAGATTTTTTCCCTGCTCGCTTGGAGAAGAGAATAGGGACACGATAGAAGATACAGTAGGGTTTAAGAACGCACTTCCCATAGCCAAGAATGTCAAGGCCACGAATAATAAGAATGATGATCCTTCTGAAGCTATAACCGAAGCGCTGGAAAAATATAAGAAGGAAAATCCCAGAATTAAGAAGACTGAGGCAAGAAGTCCGACTTTTTTTTCAGGGACTTTTCCGCTGATCCTGCGGATAATTCCTCCTTGTACGAATACTATGATGAGTCCTATATAAACGAAAGTGTAACCGATACTTACAGGTTTATATCCTAAGAACTGATCCAAATAAAAGTTAAGAGAGAATTCGAATCCTGAAAAGAAGAGTAAAAAATACAAATTTAGGAAACCCAAATACATAATCTCTCTGGAACCAAGATCAAAAACTCCTAATGCAGGATGCAGTCTTCCTTCCGATTTTTTGCGTAAATGATGAGGAAGAGTTTCTCTGAATCTGAAAAGTATTAAGAGTAAATTTACGAAAGATGCAGCAGTCGCCATTAGCGCTACGGAAGGGAAGATCGTCATCTTCTCCAACGGTAAAAAGGGAAGAAGATAAGAAGGATTTGTATGAGCTAAGATCCCGCCGATAGAAGGACCTGCGATAAATCCGAGACCGATTCCGGCTCCGATCATTCCCATTCCTTTGGTGCGGTCTTGCTCCGAAGTGGAGTCCGCCATTGCAGCTGTTGCCACAGACACGTTTCCTCCCATAAGACCTGTGATCAGTCTAGAAAGAACGAATAGGGAAAAACTTCCGGAGAATAACCAGACTAAGTATCCTAAAAAACTGCCTGTGCAGGTAAAAACTAAGACAGGTCTACGGCCGGTGCTGTCCGAGAGTTTTCCCCAAATAGGTGAGAACAAAAATTGAAGTATAGAATATAAACTGGCTACGATCCCGCCGAAGAGCGCTACAAAAAGTTTCCAGTCACTTGTTCTTCCGTCCAAAATGCGGGAAGTCCAACCTGCAAGAAGATCCAAGACAGGATCTCCTGCCTGGGCCAGGAAATGATTTAGTGTTTCCGGAAAGATAGGGAAGATGAGGGAAAATCCCATCATGTCAATGAAGACTGTAAGTATTAATATGAAGGATTGTTTCCTCATCATAGGCGCCTGAATAAGATGAGGCCTAGTATCCGGGACCCGGTTTGTTTGTCCCGAATTTTTCTAAGGTAAATCTTTTATCAAGTTTTCAGAATTTTATTTTTTGATCAGCTTTTTCAGCTCTTCTAGAGCGGACTTAGCCTTTGTTTTAAATTCTTCCGGAAGAGCTTCGTCAATTTGTGCCGAAATCTTTTCGAAATTATCTTTGAGCTGACCCATCACCGCTTTTGAACTTTCGTTTGCGTTCAATAGTTTATCCTGAGCGTCTCCTACAGTTTTCTGGATCAGATCCCTAAGCCTGTTCGCCTGTTCCGATTGGTTCTGGGCCCCTTTGTTCTTGAGGTCCTGGTAGGCATGGTCCAGGTCGGAAAGGCTTTGTTTTAGTTTATCTTCTCCGGATTGAAATAATGCGATTCCGGCGTTTAGGATGTCCATTAGAGATTTTTCCATGATTGTTGCTCCAAGGGAACCAAGGATACAAAAGGAAATGGCTTAGGTCCAGTATGTTCGGAGGAAAAATCCGATTTTTTGCCGATTTGAAAAGAAATTAGGAGGGATTTTCCAGAAGTTTGCGGATCTGATCCCTGATCTTTGCAGCAGTCTCGTAATCTTCGGCTTTTAGAGCATTGTCTAGAGAGTCCTGTAGGATCTCCAACTGGGACTTTGGCAATTGGGAAATTTTTTCTTTTCCGATGGTTTCGCCCGGAATCTCGTCGTCTTTCATTACGATTCCAGCTTCTTCGATGACTTTTTTTGCCAAATAAATCGGTGCGTTAGCACGAAGTGCGAGTGCGATCGAATCGCTCGGTCTTGCGTCGAGGACGATCAGCTCCTCGTCTTTACGAAGAGTGATCTTTGCGTAAAAAGTATTATCTATAATCTCTTCGATCGCGATCTTTACGATCTGTACTCCCAGAGTGGTGAGTAGGATCGTCATTAGATCATGTGTCATAGGTCTAGGAGGTTTTGTACCTTCTAAAACCGAAGTGATGGAATGTGTTTCTAAAGGACCGATAAAAATCGGAACGACCCTCTGATCCGAATCGTCTTTTGCCTTTAAAAATACGGCAAAGCCCACATTCGTGAGAGAGATATTATATATGGTCGCTTCCAAAAGATCCATTTCCTAGTATTTGAACCTATCTTTCGTTTCCCGAAATGTCAAGCGTTCTAAACCTGGGGATCAAGTCGAGTCCAATCCTTTGATCCAGGAGTCAATTTCGGAGCACATTTCCTTTACCACCGGCATGTGGAAAACGATACCTAAGTGACCCTGTTCGTACGAAAGAATCTTATTTTTTTTGTGAGGAAGTGCAGCAAGATCGTTCTCGATTGTCTCACTCGGAACCACTTTGTCCACAGAACCCAAAACGGAAAAAAGCGGGATCTGCAGATTTTTTTGGAGTGCGGTATAATCCAAAGTGCCGTCGTAAGAGAGGAACGATCTGTCCTGACTCAATTGAGATCTAAGGAACTGAAGGACCACTTTTGTGGATTCTTCGCAGAAAATATCTTCGATCAAAAAATACCATTCAGGAGGAGAGATCTGTTTGTAACCCACAAAGTCTCTCAGGTTTACGACTTTTGCATGAAGATCGAAAGATACGGCTCTCAAAGAAGAATGTAGTCCCAATAGAAATTTGAAAAACTTATTTAGGTCCACAGTAGGAAGAGTTGTCTGCAAAGAAAAAGAAGTCAGATCGAAAAGAAAATCGGAGATTGTTTTAGAAGGAACTAGTTTCAGTCCCATCTTCAGAATATCCAAACCTGGGATTTGCGCCTGTAGTCTTACAAAATTCGGAGAAGTAATCGAAACAATCCCTGAGATCAGTTCGTCCGGACGAGGAAGCGGAACTGCGGAGTCTTTTTTCCTTTTTACGATCTCTTCGTACGCGGAACAGTAGAATCGAGGGATCATTCCCCCCATGCTATGGCCGACCACCACTAATTGTTCGTTTGGAAAATTCTCTTTGATCCATGCGAGAACAGCCGGAAAATCTTCTTGGATAAAATCATCCACGGTCCAACCTTCTCGAATTCCGAAAAGTGGCAGAGTTCTTCTGGATCTTCCCCTCATATCCATGGAGAAAACTCTATAACCATGGCGGAGAGATAACTCTCTGGCTACTTTGTCCATTACGGACCTTCTGCAAAAAAAGCCAGGGATAAGAAGAAGGTTCTTACCTGTATCGTTTTTATCCTTTGGTTCAAAACGTTTCAAACTGACGGAATATCCATCGCCGGAAGGAATTAAAAAGCTCGCATCCAGCCGGTAAGATCTTTGGTACGTATGGGAATCGAATACTATCGTGGTAACAGGCTCGTCTTGGCCGAAACCTCTGGTATAGAATAGGTGTTTTGCTCTGGAATGAAGATCCGATTTTTCGATATTCTTGCGTGCGTAGTATGGATCTCCTTTTAGGCCCATCTCTTTGGAGATCACAAAGTCCACTACGTCGTAAAGACTGTACAATTGCTGACGAACTTCTTCTTCCTGTTCGGGGGTCATATTGTCCCTGCGGATTCCCCATAACATACCGATAGGTGAACCTTTCACAAATAAGGGAATCCCCGCGGCGTAGTTCATCGTTTTAGTAAGAAGCTGTTTTAAGTTGGGATGGACCCTTTCGTCGTCCAGACTATGGAAATAAACTTCAGGTCTTGCTTTCTTTTCAACGGAGAGGATCGCTTCTCTCAAATATCTGGCGGAAAGATTTCCCGGATCTTGGATGGAAATCGGGATCGTGTTACGAATGAAGTCTTCAATACTTTGGAGACCGATCCTGTCCGTCACTTGTTTCATTCTGAAATGAGTTGCGGATGCTACGATCTTTAGGTTTTTATCTTGGATCGCCTCGAAAATTGCATATTGGAATATTGGTTTTCCATTCGGAAGGGTCATGGAGACCATTTTGTTTACGAATGCAGTCCAAACTTTTTGAAGAAATAAGTTCGTACTTTCGGAGAGTGGAAAAATATAAATATCTTCCGCTCCTACCGCATAAGCCCCTCCTTTTCTGCGGGGCTTGGGGTTGACCTTTCGGGCTAGGGTCTGGTCCATTGTTTAAGTTTCCATTTCACCCTGCAGAATGGCAATCTGGAATTCTGGCTAATTTTGGCAGGAAATTCGGAAAAATCCGGAAGAAATTTTTAGGATTTTATGAATGTAAATTGATCGGAATGATCCTCTTTGTTGCAGAATCGGATCGAAACTTCCTTTTCCCCGTTCAATTTCCATTGGATTTTTCCTCTCAGTTGGTCCACTAACATATTCACAAGTTGTAATCCTAGTCCTGGAGAATAATCGGTTCTGAATCCCTTCGGAAAAGGGACCCCATTGTCCGAGACGATTAAATTTACCCAAGAATCTTCTTTGAAAAGTCGGATGGAAATTTTACCTTCTCGCTTTTTAGGGAATGCATATTTGAAAATATTGGTAACTAACTCGTTCAAGATTAGTCCTAGAGGGATTGCACTTTTTACATCTATTTCCAGATCGTTCAGATCGAGTTGAAGAGAGATCTCTTTTGTTTTTTCTTGGAAAGCATTCAGAAGATTTTCCGTGATCTTTTGGATATAACGATCCAAACGGACAGAATGGGAATTGTTGGAAGTATATAACATCTCGTACAAGTTCCCGACCGAATGGATTCTATTTACTAAATTCTCCAAAGTATTTCCCAGTTTCGGATCCGAAGATCTGGATGCTTCTATCTCTACGATAGAACTGATCATACTCATGCTGTTTTTGACCCTATGTTGGAGTTCCTTATAAAGATACTCCCTTTCGTGAAGATCCTTCGCTAATGTTTCCAATGCTTCTTTAGCTTCGGTGATATCCACGCATGAACCGATAAATCCGGTAAAAACGCCCGATTCGTTAGTTATAGGAAGTCCGTTATCCTGGATCCATCTCCATTCGCCGTTTTTGTTTTTTAGACGGTAGGTCATGCTAAAAGCTTCTCTTTCGTCGAAATGACTGGAATAGATTTGGATACATTCGTCCAAATCGTTCGGATGAACGCTTTCTGCCCAGCCGTCCCCAAGCTCTTGCTCGATATTTCTTCCGGTAAAATTCAGCCAGGTCTGATTGAACCAATTACATTTTTTGTCCAGGCCCGAAACCCAGATCATCACAGGAGCGGCATTCGCGACAGTTTTAAATCTAGATTCACTTTCTTTAATATTCTCTAATAAACTGTATTCTTTGGAAATATCCCTAAAGACTAGAACGGAACCTATGGTGTATCCTTTTTCGGAGCGGATCGGAGCGGAACTTTCTGCGACCCTATGCTCCGCACCTGATTTAGAAACGAGTAATACTTGGTTTTCCAAGCCCATATTTTTTTCTTTATTAGCGGCTAAAGCATCTAGAGAGTTTCTCATTCTTCTTTTAGTCTTTGCGTTCACAATTTTGAAAACTCTTTCGATAGGTTCGCCGATTGCATCCGATCTGGACCAGCCTGTCAGAGTTTCCGCAACATAATTCATATCCGTAATATTCCCTAACTCATCGGCGGAGATGACGCCGTCTCCAATGGACCTTAATGTTGCCTTTAGAAGTTCCTGGTTTTCTTTTAAGGACTCTTCGCTTCTTTTCAAACGAAGATGGGACTCGTAAAGTTTGAACGCCATTTTGATGGAAGCGATTAGAACGGTTTCTCCGGAATTTTTAACAACATAGCCGTATGATGTGATCTTCTCCGTTTTTTCGACGATCTCCGGTTCGGTATGGCTGGAGAGAAATACGATGGGAATATCCCTTGTTTTCAAGATAAGAACCGCAGCATCCGTACCGTCTTCTTCTCTTCCAAGATCAATATCCATAAGAACTAAGTCGACAGTGTAGTCGTTAGTCGCTATTTGGACTGCCTCGTCCGCAGTGTAAGCGGAGATAACCCGGAACCCGTTCTTTTTTAATCTTTGGGTCTCGGAGAGTGAAATGATCGCCTCATCTTCCACGAGAAGAATGGTCTTCTTTCTTTCTTCCGGGATGGGAAAGTATTCTCTAAAAATTTTTTCTACAGTCTGGATCATCCCGAGTTTCTCCTAACGTAAATTGTGTCAAAGATTTGACCGATTTACGTATTATGACACAATTTACCGGTTTCTAAATGAGAGGGCAAGCAAAACTGAAAAATTTAGACTGGCTTCTAATAATTTCAGTTTCTGGAAAAACTAATTAAAAAGACATAATATTAGGAATTCTTTACCTTATTCTGTCGCATTAAATAGTTTATGTCTTGTTCGGAATGGGTTGTCGAAGAGCCTACAAGAGAAATTTCGGAGTAAATATGAACGCATTCCAAAAGAGAATATTGCCAACTGCAATCTACCTCGGACTAACTTCAACTTTGCTTGCGGCGTATTTCTTTTATGAAAGATCGCTCATTGGTTTTTCCGGACGGACATATTACGGACCTGGACCGTGCTTTTCTTTGGCTTTATCTGATAGTAGGAATACAACATATTTTGAATGTGCTGTATAAACGAATGAGAAGAAAATTTTGGGCCCAGAAGGACTTGCCGTTACTCAGTCTCACATCCTGTTCGACTAAGCTCCACGGCGTCTTTTGCACTCGCTTCGCCATCCTGGCTCGCGGCGCATTTGCGACGCTTCCTATGGGGCGCTGCAAATGCTTTCGTGCAAAAGCTTCAAGTCCTTCAGGAACTTTATTTTGGAATGTAAGGAATGATTTCTTGGGCCCAGAAGGACTTGAACCTGCAACCCGGAGATTCTGAATCTGCTGTATAAACGAATGAGAAGAAAATTTTGGGCCCAGAAGGACTTGAACCTTCGACCCGCAGATTATGAGTCTGCTGCTCTAACCAACTGAGCTATAGGCCCGGAGGCTCCATTTTTTGAGAGCCGTGCCTCCTAGCAAGTCGATTTTACTGTGGGTTTAGATAACGGTTCGGATTGGAGAACCATTCTTTTAGGTCTTGGCGTTCTTTGTAGAAAGCGATATAAAATGTATAGGCCTTATCTTCCTTTCGAAGTAAGAAGAAGTAGAGCAGGAGTGGGTTTCCGCCCGAATTATCTTCTTTAGACCAGCGTAGGATCTCCGTTCTGTAGATGCTGAATTTTTCAGGAGTTGTGTCCGGAAAGACCGCCTCTAACACCTTGGTTCCGAGAGTTTCTTCTCCTACTCGATCCAGTTTGCGCCAGATGGCGAGCCAGGATCTGTCTTTGAGCGGAACCGCTCTCCAACGCTTTCTAGATTCGGTGCGAACTAGAGCTTTTTCCGGGAAATCGATCCGGACAAAATTTTCCGTAAATGTATCTCCGGGTTGGTAGACTTTTTGGTCCGGGTCTAATGGGACTGAATCTAAGGATATACTTATGAGGATGAATGAGAAAGGAAAAATTTTGGAGAATGGAATTCGGATCAAAAGATGATTTCCTCTAAGATCAATTCTCTGTATTTGATTAGTTGGAATACCGGGATGGATTGTTTTTCTTTTCTGTCGGCGAGTGAATCTTCTCCCTTCTTCTTGAATCTTCGAATGGTTTTGTTCTCGAATACGAATACTCCTTGGTATTCTCCTGTGACCTCGTAAGGTGCGCCGGCTGCCAACCTAGAAACATATTTTTTTAATCTTCTGTCGAATTTATTATCTCTATATTTATAATATAGAGTATGTCCGTTCCAATCATAGAATACTACGTAGTTTTCCTTTAAACCTTGGTAATATAGTTTTATTGTTTCCGGATAATTGGGAGAAGAATCGGTTAAGGATTCTTTTATATCGAGGGCTCTAGGCTCTTGGAGAGTGATTGTCCCACGGTAGGTATTTCCTGCGGGTTCCGCATCCAATCTTCTCCCGTCCGATGTTGGTATGACACAAAGGATTGCGGATAGGAGAAGGAATTGTTTCATACTAATCGTTTTCCAAATCCTCTGATTCTCCACCGGATGGTTTCCCTCCGCCGGAACCGCCTCCCGAACCACCGGAAGATCCACCACCACTGCTGCCTCCGGAAGATCCGGCTCCTTCTCCACTCAATGGAACTGGATTAGAACCTTCTCCTCCTCCGCTGCTCGGTCTGGATCTTCTGGAAGAAGAGCTGGAACCTCCTGCTTTTCTGGTGCTTGTATCCTTTGCAGGTTTTGTATCAGTGCTTGTTGGAACAAAATTCGGATCTAGTTTTTTACGAAGTTGGTCCAACGCGCTTTGAGCGGCGCGTTTTACTTTTTCGCTAGGGTCTCTCTGAGCCTTGTATTCTAGAATTTCGATCACTGCTGGATCTTCGGTTTCCGCCAAATGTTTGATTGCACGAAGTCGGACCATTGCATCGTCGTCTCTTGCGAATGAATATAATTCTTCGATAATTTCCTTATCTCCTAAGGAAACAAGAGCGGTGATCGTATGTATCTTGAGAGCTTGGTAGTCCTGGATATCGTTCTTGGATTTTAAGGCACGGATCTTTTCTAAAAGTTCCCTGAGTGGAACGATCGCTGCCTCCGATTTGATCTTTCCGAGTGCGTTTACAGAGTAGGCACGAAGTGTAATCGGTTCTTTTTCGTCTTTTACAGTTGCGATCAGAACATTCTCAATGGAAGATTTTTTTACCTTTCCGAAATAAAGTGCGATCTGTGCCCTTACTTCAGGATCGTTAAACTTCTCTTGGAATCTTGCTTCTAATACGGAGAAAGCTTCGTTTGCCTGAGGAAATTCGGCTAGTGTTTCTATCAATGCGATCAGAAAATTCGAATTTTTTGTAAAGTCTTGTGCTTTTAGCAATTCGGTTAAAACAGGAATTCCGGAATCGAATTTGAGTTTTTTGACCACATAGACCGCTTCCTTCTGCACGTCTTGTTGGTCGTATTTTAATAATGCGATGATCTTATCTTCGAATTGTGTAAGTTTTAGAATTCCGGAAATTCTAAGCGCATAGATTTTCATGGACCAATCCGGATCCTTGGAAAGGATCACTCCAACTTGGTCGTACAATTCTCCTGCTTCTTCTTTCGGAAAATCCTCTAATTCTCTGAGAGCGCTTGCTCTTTCTTTTGTAGTTCCGTATTTTAGAACTTTGGAAAGTATTTCTTTTTTCTTACGGATCTGTTCTTCCGTATATTTTGGCTTAGGTGGAGCCTCTTTGGCGACCAGAGAGCCGAAAGATAAAAAGGATAATACTAGAAAAAGCGCGGAAATAGCCGCTAACTTGAAAAAGTGAGAATTCCGCAAGATCTGATCTGTTTTGTTTTCGAGGATAGACAGCCGGTTATTCGCCAGTTTGCTGCAGTTTGCGGTTTTCTTCTTCGAGTTCCTTAATTCTTCTGTTAAGCTCATTGACTAAATGTTGATTCTCCAGGTTCTGCCGGAACTTTTCTATCAAAGATCGGATGTCTCTGGTTAGATCCTCAATGTTCCAAGGTTTTTCCACGTATCTGCTCAATCCCCCGAAATTTATCGCGTGGATTGCGGAATCTAAACCGGCTTGGCCGGTGAGCAGAATTTTGATCGAGTCAGGAGACCGTTTGTGGACCGATTCCAGAAAATCGGCTCCTTTCATGCCGGGCATCACCTGATCCGTAATGATAACTTCGATCACATAACCGGAAGCTTGTATCTCTTCCAATAAGGCGAGTGCCTCCTCGGCGCTTCTCGCGGTTTCGATCTCGTGAGTTTTTCCGAACTCGTTATGAAGCTGTTCCTGGAGAGTTTCCAGTACCGACACTTCATCATCGACACAAATAATATAACCTTTATTCATAATCCTAAACCGAAAGGTTGGCCGGTTTCCCGGAACTAGAGAGTTTTAGAGAATTCTCCCGGAATGTCAAGTAGTAGAATCTTCTTCTTGTAGGTTCTTCGACCCAAAATCAGGTTCTTGGATCTAAAAGTCTAGTTTCTCTGGGAAGAAGTATCCGGATCTCACTTGGAAGTTCTGAAATTTCCGCACAAAGTTTTCTCCAGTTCGGTCCTGTACCAGGAAAAGAAGAAGGGTAACTTTCCAGAGAATTTTCCCAATCCGAGAACACCTTCCACTTAGAGTCGATTTCGGAAAGAATAGGGATCGGACTCCATTTTTTTAATATTTCTAGGACGCTCGTTCTTGTTCTCCATCTAGATTCAGGCGTATATCTCGAATTATATAGGCTTCTTTTCCGATCGATGAAAAATCTGTCGTATCTTTCGTAACCTGTGGATCTGCAGTGAGTTTTTCCGCCTTCTCTTTCGAAACCAAATCCTTTCAATAGAACGGATTCTGCTCCTAAGGAACTGAGTAGTGAAACCGCAAGGCCCGCCACATTTAAGGTTGGATTTTCTAAGATCGGTGCCTTCGGATAAAATTTTGCTCCCAGGATCTGGTCCAGTGGATGAGTAGAAAGATAGATGATCTTTGGATTTTTTAGGTCGAAGATCCTACAAGCTCCACCAAACCATGTGAAAATCGGAATATTCTCCGGCGTATTTTCCGGAAAATGGTAGAATGTTCCAAGCCCACTGTCTATGGAAAGCACAGCATTCGGTTGGATATCGTTCTGTAATAGATATCCAAGTGCAGTGTCCGAACTGAGTAAAAAGACTTTCTCTTTATTTTCGCGGATCCAATCGATCTCAGACTCTAAATTTGGCGAAGCTCCTACAAAACATCCGATCTTACCAGGCTTGGGAGAAAGTGTTTTTCCAAGGATCCGATAAGAGTCCTGACTTTCTGAAGACTTTTTTAAATGTTTGAAGAAGTTTCTGACCCAGAGCCTTCTGAACTCTTGCTTCGCGAGTTTATTTTGGGAAACGGGTTCCTTTTTTTGGAAGAAGGAAAGTATCCTTTCGCTTAGATCCGGATACCGTCTGGAATAATTCGGGTGAATGAAAATTCGCAGATTTTTGGTATCTGCGGGCATCCACTCGGATTTGTCTAGTTTTTCAAATTTCTCCCAACCATAATATACTGGAACTCCGCCTAATTTTTCCTTCAGTTCAGCGCCAACCAGGGATTCAAGTTCGGAGAATGGTTCGAGTAATAGGATTTTTGTAGGCACTTCGACAGATTTCAGATAAGAAATCACATGATAGGCGCAACCAATCCCAATAATTATTAGAAATTCGTCTTTTTGTAGGGGGGAAGGAATAGAAAGGGAGATTCTCTCTCCCTCTTTGATTGGATTTTGTGTGGAATGTAGATGGAAGGAGGAATTTTCCTCCTTCAAATTCAGAGAACCGTCAGATTGCCGGACAAGCTGGAAGATAGATTAATCCTCGTCTTCTTCTTCCTTGTCGTCATCATCGTCGTCGGAATCATCATCATCTTCCTCATCTTCATCCTCGTCGTCATCGGAATCGTCATCCTCTTCGTCGTAGGATTCTCCCTCTTCACCATCTTCCATGTCCATAAGAGGTTTTGCAGCTTCTTCTGGAATGAAATCTTCTTCCATATCTTCTTCTGCGATAGGAGCTTGGGGAGCTTCGAATAGTCCGTTGAATTGAGAATAAGTAGCACCGTTTCCTTGTGCTTCGGCTTCTGTGATGGCTCTTTCTTCTTTAGTTACGTATTTGTACTGAACTTCGTCGTTTGCGAGTGCAAACATCGCTTGGACGGCAAGTTTGCGTCCTTTGATCTTTTTAGGTAATTCGAGTCTGTCGATTCTATCCAGGATTTGGAAGCCGGCTACGGCTCTTTCGTACTTGTTTTTTTTGGCCAGTTCAATCAAAGTTACAATATCGAATTCTGAATTCTGGTTCTGGGTCATTTTGTATTCCTGAGAGGGGATAGAGGCCTTTGAAACTACCATCATTCTCAATTTCCCTTCTCTGTCAATCCCTTATATCTTTCGTTTATTCCTTGAATTCTGGGGAGAATCTTCGATTTTGGTAAACGCCCATGGATTCTCAGGCCAACTCCGATTCCAGGCTTAGTATTCCCTTTCCCAAGGGGATTTTCTTCCGCCTAATCCTTTTATTAATAGCGAGCCTTCTTACTGTTTGTGCTCCGTCAGAACAATCCAATCTAGGTGTCCAAGATTTTGAAGGCATCAGTTTGGAAGGAGAAAGTATCCGAATATCGGATATTGCTGCTGACCGTATCGCACTCAATGTGTATGGTCCGAATTGCCTTCCTTGTATTAAGGAAATTCCGGTCTTAAATTATCTGAATGCGGAACTGAAAAAAACTCCTCATATCAAGTTGTACATGATCGTGGACCCGGATATATTTTTTGATAATCCGGAGGCTCTTTCTACGGAACAAAAAATGAAAGAAGCTGCGGTTTTGATGAAGGAAGAAGTCAAAAAATTCGGGATACAACTTCCGGTGCTCATTATGAAACCTCCTTTCAAAGTAGATCGAACTGAGGGACTTGTCACTGGAACTCCGGAAACACTTCTGCTAAAAACAAAACCTTTGATCCTATATTATAATTTTATCGGGCCAATCAGCGAGGAATCCGACCCGAATAAAATCCCTAAAAATATGAAGGTGATCTTCTTCAAAAGAATGGCCGGCCAATCATGAGATGTCTCATTGTTCGTTTCAAGGATTGTGAGGGTCCTGGAACTCTATTATATTCTTTGCAAGCTAGAAATTATAGGATTACCTATCATAACGCGTATGACGAACGAGTTCATATCGTTCCTGCGGCTCACCAAATGTTCGACCTGGTAGTATTTTTAGGCGGACCTCAAACTGTACATGATCCTAATCAGCATAAATTTTTCAAACCTTGGCTGGAACTAGCATCTCACTTAGTATCTATGAAAGATAAAAAGGTCATCGGTATCTGTTTGGGTTCTCAAATTTTAGCAACTGTTCTGGGCGCTAAGGTATACGAAGGAGAGAAAGGCCCGGAAGTAGGGTTTTCCGACGTAAAAGTAATAAATCCTTCTCATCCTGTGTTTTCTAAATTGGGCGGGATCTCTTCTTTTCCTGCTTTCCATCTACACGAAGACGTATTTGAGATCCCTAAAGGTGCTGATCATCTGTTACAAGGAAGTTTTTATTCTAACCAGATGTTTGGATATGAGAATCGAGTGTTCGGTATCCAGTGCCATCTAGAAGTAACAGAGAATATGTTGGGTGTTTGGAAGAATGTACATTCTGAGTTTATTAAAAAAGCAGGATGGATTCCCGGACCCGAAACGGAAGATCTTAGGTCTCAGATGGAAAGAGCTGGTAGAGCTCTCTTCGAAGGAATTTTGGATTTATAATATTTCTTATCCAATGTCCCGAATTCCGGGACTATTATCATATTGAATTGAAACGGTTAATGGTGCATACATGATTCAGAAATTACTCAGGGTCCTATTCGGAAGTAAATACGAAAGAGATCTTAAAAGACTTACTCCGATCGTAGTCCAAATCAATTCTTTGGAAGAGTCCATGCGCTCTCTGAGCGACTCCGAACTTTCTTCCCAAACTAGAAAGTTTAAAGAGAGACTCTCTAAGGGAGAAACTTTGGATGATATCCTTCCGGAAGCATTCGCTACCGTAAGAGAGGCAGCCTTGAGAAAATTAGGGATGCGCCATTTCGATGTGCAGATGATGGGCGGTATCTCTCTTCATTGGGGAAATATCTCCGAGATGAAGACCGGAGAGGGTAAAACTCTAACTTCTACCCTTGCAGTTTATCTAAATGCGTTAGCGGGTAAAGGTGTTCATGTCGTTACAGTGAACGATTATCTGGCAAGAAGGGACGCAAATTGGATGAAACCGATTTACGATTTCCTGGAATTGTCCGTCGGGATCATCCAACACGATATGGACCATGATGATCGGAAAAAGGCTTATTCTGCCGATATCACCTACGGAACTAATAACGAATACGGTTTCGATTATCTGAGAGACAATATGGTTTCTCATATCGATCATAAAGTGCAAAGAAGCCATTACTTTGCGATTGTGGACGAGGTGGACTCGATCTTGATCGACGAAGCAAGAACACCTCTCATCATCTCCGGTCCATCCGACGAATCCACGGACAAATACACTCGTATAGACAAGATCATTCCTAAGTTGATCGAAGGCGAAGATTACGAGAAAGACGAAAAGGCAAAAAACACTCTCATGACTGAAAAGGGTGTGGCTCATGTGGAAGAGATCTTAGGGATTGAGAACTTATACGCACCTCAAAACGTGGATCTGGTACATCATGTTCACCAAGCATTAAAAGCTCATAAAATATTCCAGAGGGACGTGGACTATGTGGTCCAAAACGGAGAAGTGATCATCGTAGACGAGTTCACCGGTCGTTTGATGTCCGGCCGACGATATTCAGACGGTCTTCACCAAGCTTTGGAAGCAAAAGAAGGAGTTCCTATCGCCAGGGAATCCCAAACTTTGGCGAGTATCACTTTTCAGAATTATTTCAGATTATACGAAAAACTTTCGGGTATGACCGGAACGGCCGATACGGAAGCGGAAGAATTCCATAAGATCTATAATCTAGATGTGATCGTAATTCCTCCGAACGTTCCTGTTCAAAGAAAGGATGCGGCTGATAGAGTTTATAGAACTGAAAAAGAAAAGTTCGCAGCTATTTTAAACGAGATCAAGGATTGTCGCGATAAAAAACAACCTGTTCTTGTCGGAACCATCTCTATCGAAAAATCAGAGGTTCTTGCTAGGCTTTTAGCACAAGCAGGGATTGCGCATAACGTTCTGAACGCTAAATTCCACGAAAAAGAAGCGGAGATCATCGCAAACGCAGGAAAACCTGCGGCAGTTACAATCGCTACTAACATGGCGGGAAGGGGAACTGACATCGTTTTAGGTGGAGCTCAGTTATTTAAGGAAAGTTTGGAATCCTGGAAGGAATCCGATCCGGTCATCAGCGAATTTAAGGAAGCTGTCGTTCGTGCGGATTTTGAAAGAGCGGAATCCATTTCTCAAAGATTAGATTCTCAGGCAAAAAAATCCAAAGCGAATGAGATACTTACAAGCGCAAAGATCTGGAGAAAGAACCACGAAGAAGTTCTAGAAGCGGGCGGACTTCACATTTTAGGAACGGAAAGACATGAGGCGAGAAGGATAGACAACCAGCTCAGAGGTCGTTCCGGTCGCCAAGGAGATCCGGGTTCGAGCAGATTTTATCTTTCCTTACAAGACGACCTAATGAGGATTTTCGGATCGGACAGGATCGCAGGCATCATGGAAAGACTCAAGATGCCGGAAGGGCAAGAGATAGAGCATCCAATGGTGTCTAACGCGATTGCCAGGGCGCAAAAAAGGGTAGAAGGTCATAACTTCGATATTCGTAAGCACCTTTTGGAATATGACGATGTGATGAATCGCCAAAGGATCGTCATCTACAAGATGAGAAACGAAGTACTGGAAGGTGGAGACGTAACCGGTCAGGCAAAAAGTTTCTTAGAAGAAATGATAGAGGCCCAAGTAGTTGCCACCTGTGAAGGTGGAAATCCTAACGGTTGGGAATGGGAAGTTTTAAAAGAATGGTTCGAAGGACTTGGACTTCCTTGGAAAGTGGACCAAGACGAAATTAAAAAATCCAAAAATCCCCAGTTGGCTATTTTCGATTCTTTGAATAATGCAGCACAAACTTTCTACCAAGAAAAAGCTGATCGGATCGGCGCCGACGTTTGGAAACTTTTAGAAAGAAATATTTTCCTGGATATCCTGGACCATCGCTGGAAAGAACATCTCTATTCCATGGACCATCTGAGAGAAGGTATCTGGACTGTAGGTTACGGAGAAAAGAATCCGCTCGTAGAATATAAACTCCAAGGTTTCAGATTATTCGACCAAGCAATCGAGAACATGAAATATGAGATCGTTAGCTTCTTACTACGTGTGGAAGTTACGGAAAAAACCCAGTTGCCTGAAGAGAAAAAAGAATATAAAAAAGTAGGACAAGAACTGACCGGAGGCTTCCAAGAATTGCAGGGGGCTAAACCTAAAAATCCGGCGGCAGAGGCTATGCCTGTTACTTCCGGCGGCGGCGGTTCTTCCGAAAGGAAGACGAGCAGAAGGAAAAGAAAATGAGATCCTTATTCGTATTTACTCTCTGTTTATTCTCCTTTCTTCAGTGTGCATATTTTTTTCCTGAATCATCAAGTAAGGAATCTAAGAGTCCGAAACGTTTGTATTCAGAGTGTATGGAAACCTTCGCAGATGATACGAAGTGTAAGGAATTCGTACTCAAATCTATTCCGGATGCGGACATAAGTTTACTTGGGAAAGATGCGGATCCGAATGCAGTACAGGCTTCTAACACTATTTTTATCAGAGAAGAGTTGGTCCGGTCCTTACTTTATCAAAATAAATTATTCGTAAAAAACAAACTGGGCGAGCCGGACGAGAAAAGGATCGTAAACAATTGGGCCCCAGGAATGGAAGAATGGCTTTATTATAGGCCTGTTTCTAAATTTGCGGAAGGGTCCAGACCGGATAGGGAGATATTGATTCGCTTTCAGCGAGGTGCAGTAGTCCATGTAGGTTATACCCCACCTAGTCAAAATCGTTAGACAGACTATCAGTAAATTCAACAAAAAACGAATAGGAATGTTGGGTGTTTATTCGTAATATATAGTAAGGATTGACGGAATATACTCCTATATTCTTTTGGCAATAGTGCGGCGCATACCTTACATTCTGCTAATTTTCTTACAGATAGCTCTGGTAATCTTCTCATCTACTTTGGAATGGGTGGATAAGGAACAAGAAAGCCGCCTTATTTCTTTATCCCAAACAAAGAAAAACATTTCAACCGCCCTTGAATCGGACCTTAAGGATTCAGAAGGATTACTTTACACACAAGCTAGAGAAAGAGACAGCAGACTTGTTGATTTTCTGGCAGATGAGTTAGTTACCTGTCCTTGGTCTCCATCCTCCTTCGATTCTAGTATCGTATTTGTAAGCGGCCAGCATAGAGCGGACCGACTTCTACACTTTTCCCTAACAAACCTTCCCCCACCTAGCCTGGCTTAATCGTTTATATTACTTCGGAACGATTCTCGAGCCATAGGTATATTGGCATCGTTCCATAGGGGGCCTTTGCGTAAGCTAAAGCTATCTTTAGGGATAACTTCGTACAACTATGAATAAAAAGATACTAACGTTTCTAATCTTGGTCTGGGCCACGAATCAGACCGTATCCCAGCCGGATAGTCCTGGAGCTGCTCCTATTGGACTTGATCCTTTATATTCCGAAGCAAAGATCGCGGCTGCTTCCGGAGATCAGGAAAGGACACAGGTTCGTTTGGAACTTGCCAAGGCGGAAGAACTGCTCTGGAAGAATAACCTTCTATTACTCGCATCAAAATTTAATATAGACGCGAGAAAAGCTGGCATAGAGCAAGCAGGCCTTTACGCGAACCCGAATATTTTCGTGGATCAAAGTATTTTTGCGGAACCTACTCAACGTTATTTCGATTTTACCAGATCCGGACAAACTGTAGTGCAGATCCAACAAGTATTCTTACTAGGCGGTAAGATAGACAAACGGATCAGAGTGGCCGAATTAAGCGCTAAGATGAGCGAGCAGGAATTTTATGATCTCGCTCGAGCGCTGATCACTAAACTTCGTAGGACCTTCTACTTTATTCATTATTATAGGGATGCGATCGCTTTTTACGATAGGAGTCTGATCGCTCTGGATAAGACGGTAAACTCGGCGGAGCTTGCCTACAAAAGAAGAGCAGTTCTTCAATCGGAAGTTTTACGTTTAAAAGCTCTTTTATTCTTTTTAAGGAAGGAAAGAGAAGATCTTAGGATAAAAGTTCTGGAGAAGGAAGCGGATTTAAGAGTTTTACTCAACGAAGAAACTTATAAAAGTCAATCCGTCGCGATTGTTCCCGTCCTAGATTTGGACTTTGTGGAGAAAGCCACCTTAGAAGGTTTAAAATTAGATAATATGCTTTCTAAGGCTAGGGAATACAGACCTGACCTGAAAAAAGCGGTGCAGGCGTTAAGATACGAAGAAGCGAACCTAGAACTACAACATGCAAACGCTATCCCGGATCTAGCATTCGGTCCTATGTATAACAGAGGGGGAACTGCTTTCCAGAACTACTGGGGAGTTACCGCTCAGTTGAATATTCCGATCTTCGATAGGAACCAAGGTAATATCAAGGCCGCCGAAAAATCCATCCAAGTCAGAAAACAAGAATTGAAAAACCTGATCTTGGAAGTGGAGAACGATGTGAGCGTTGCTTTGGCTACCGCAAAGGCAAAAGACGATCTTTATAAAAAATTCAGGAATACTTATACTAAGGACTACGCTGATCTAGCAGAGGATATGATCCTTAGTTACGAAAAACGTTATATATCCATTTTAGAATTCGCCGACTTCTTCGAAACATACAGATCCAGTATTGTGGAAATGTTACGCCTCCAAACTGATAGAATGGAAGCGATTGAAGGAGTAAATTACTCGGTCGGAACGGGGCTGATCGTCCCAAGTTACAAATCCAACGGAGAATCCGGTGGTGCTAAGGAAGGGAGCTCGAAATGATTCCATCATCTAACAAACTTAGGATTATATTAATCGTTCTGGTGGCGGCAGTTTCCGTTTCCATCGTATCTTTTACCTTGAGCAGGGGGGCAAAGAAGAATGCTCCTCGACCGCAAAAGGCAATCGTACATGATCACGGCGAAAGGATAGAGTTTAAAGAAAATAGTCCCGGCCTAGAGATCGTTAAAAGTGCTGAGATAGGTAAACCTGGAGAATTCGTAAACGTAGAAGCTCCTGCAAGGTTGATAGCCACTACTTCTCCTTCCGTATCGGATTCTGAACAGATCGTATTATTCGAATCTGCGGAGTTGAACGACCTATATGTCGGTTACGTTCATGCTAAGAACAGTCTGAACAGATCCCGTAAGAACTTGGATCGTATCAAAGATATGTTCAAACATAGAGTAGCAACCGAAAAAGATCTGATCGAAGCAGAGACCGAAGTGAATAACGACGAGGCAGAATTCGCTGAGTTCGAAGGAAAACTGAGAGCTGTCGGTTTGAACCCGGCATTGATCAAAAAGGCACCGGGCCAAACTGCTTGGATCATCTCAGACGTTCCAGAATCACAACTTTCCAGTCTGCAAAAAGGAAAAAGGGTGAGAGTCGTATTCAACTCCTTCCCGAACCAAGAATGGGCAGGGACAGCGGAGGCTTTAGGAGATAACGTGGATCCTTTTACAAGGACCGTAAAAGTCAGGATCGCCATTAAAAACGAAGGTTATAGATTAAAACCTGGAATGTTCGCAACCGTAAAATTCCCCGAAGAAACAGGAAGCGATTCTGTTGTGATCCCTTTCAACTCGGTAGTTACCGTAGAGGGTAAAAACTACGTATTCGTAGAAGAAACTCCGCGCGAATTTTTCAGAAGAGAAGTCGTTCTCGGGATCTCCACCAGAGAAAGGGTCAATGTATTAGAAGGTCTGACAAAAGGCGATAGGGTAGTAGTCGAAGGTGCCATCCTGTTAAAGGGACTTAGTTTCGGATTTTAATCTCTATGAAAAGAATACTAAGTTTTATTATTATAATATTCTTATTTTCTTTTGTTTCTTCCGTTTATTCGGAGGAAAAGAAGAAGGACGAGAAAAACGAGAAGAGCGGAGAATATTCTCCGGAATGGACACCTGATCCGGAACGTAAGACCAGATTCGGAGAAGAGGAGAAGGACGACCTTACTCAGAAGTCACTTCCTAAAACTACGAACTTTTTCGTATATGGAGCGAGTATAGGCTCTCCCGGAAGTATCAATTTCAATCTAGGTTACTACTATAAAGATATCGTAATACGAGGATCAGGCGGACATTGGGGACCTCATTGGTGGGGTTGGCAGGCGGATCTAGGATTTAGTTTTTGGAAAACTTCGGTGATCGCTCATAGTGTTTCCGTGGTGCTCGGACAATTCCAAGTGGATCCTTTCGCTCCTGAGTTGGGAAGAGGCGGACAAACTTCTTATCCTACAGGTACTAATTTTCCAGGATACCAGCATAGAGATCCTACTTTCGAGGATCTGATCATTCGTTCTTATGTAGCTCAGCAGAATCCGAATCTTGCCACTTTTCTTGAATATGATAGTAGGGACAAACAGAAGGTAACTTTAAACCAAAGATATATAGGACTTACCTATGATTTCCTTTTAGGAAATTTCTTTTTGCAGGTTGGCGGCGGGATCGGAAGCGGAGATTATAAAAATCCTCAGCTTCTCATCCAACTTGGCTACCTGTTCGATACGAGGTCTTACTAATGATCAATAAACTTATAGAATCCGTTCTCAAGTACAGAATTCCTACCATCATCTCCTCTATTTTCGTTTCGATTTTAGGAATATGGGCTTGGACAGACATTCGAAAGGAAGCTTATTCGGATATCGCGGATACACAAGTTCGTTTGATCGCTAAATTTCCTGGAAAAGCAGCTGTCGAAGTGGAAGAACGGGTAACTCTTCCCATCGAAAGGGTTTTGAATGCGATCCCCAAAGTAGCGGTTCGCCGTTCAAGAACAATCAACGGTCTTGTAGTTTTCCAATTCGTATTTGAAGACGGAACGGACGATTATTTTGCCAGGATGCGACTTATGGAAAGGGTCGCGGATGCTGATATTCCTGAAGAAGTGCAGCCTGCTTTAGGACCTATGAGTTCTCCTGTCGGAGAAATTTTCAGGTATGTGGTGGAATCTTCCGGGAATCACACTCCGATGGAACTTAGAACGATCCAAGATTGGATTGTAATGCCGAAGATGCTTTCTATTCCTGGGATTGCGGATGTGGTTACATTCGGAGGTTTGCCTAAACAATTCCATATTGTAACTTCTCCTGATAAGTTAGTACGTTATAAACTTACGATTAACGATGTGATCCAGGCAGTTCAGGAAAATAACCTGAATACAGGTGGAAACCTTTTACTACAAGGAGAGCAAGGATTTCCGATCCGTTCTTTAGGTGCGATAAGAGAAGCGCAGCATATAGAGAATATCGTTGTAAAAACTGTGAACGGAGTTCCTGTTTTTATTCGTGATTTGGCCACAGTGGAAATTTCACATCCAATCCCGAGCGGTGTCTTGGGTTATACGGTTCGAATAGACGATCAGATCATGGATGTGGACTCGTCCGTCCAAGGCCTTGTGGCAATGCGTCGCTGGGGTGATCCGAACGAGATGGGAGATCGGATCCGTGCTAAGGTAAAAGAGATCAATGAGAACTATCTTCCTGACGGAGTACAACTTAGGACTACTTATGATAGAAGTGACCTTGTAAATTATACGTTACGCACTATTGGTAGAACACTTCTGGAAGGTGTGATGGTGGTCAGTTTGGTGCTTATCTTCTTCATAGGAAGCGCCAAGGCATCTCTCGTTGTAGTAGCGACAATTCCTTTCGCCTTATTGTTTGCATTCCTTTTGATGGATATGACCGGGATTCCTGCGAGTTTATTGTCTTTGGGGGCGATCGATTTCGGGATCGTAGTAGATGGCGCAGTCATCATGGTGGAAAACATTATCCGAAGATACAGGGACGCAACTCCGGCAGATAAGAGTAAAGGGATCATTAAACTCACTGCGGAATCCGCAGGAGAAGTTGGGACAGAAATCTTATTCTCTATTCTGATCATAATACTTGCTTATTTACCGATTTTTTCTTTCGAACGTATAGAAGGACGTCTGTTCAAACCGATGGCGTTCACCATTTCCTTTGCGATCCTTGGCGCCTTAATTTTTTCTATGACAGTCGTTCCGGTATTAATGACCTATATGTTCCGAAAATATTTCGAATCGGAGAGGCCTGGACCGATCGCATGGCATAATCCTTTTTACGCATGGGTAGAGGAACGTTATAAAAAGTTAATAGACTATTTGGTCGAAAGGTCCAAAAAAGTCGTCATTTATACATTCGCTGCCGTTACACTATTTTTAGGAATAGGTGGATACAAACTCGGAACAGAATTTTTGCCTGAGATGGACGAGGGCGGTTTTAACTTAAGGATTTTCTTTCCTGTAGGTATATCTCTCCCCGAGGCTCGCAAGTTTATGCCTAAGATACGGGAAACGATCTATAAAAACGAACAAGTAAGTGTAGTACTTTCTCAGTTGGGAAGGAACGACGATGGAACGGATCCTCTTCCCCCAAATCGATTGGAAGTTCTTGTAAGTTTGAAAGATTACGATGATTGGAAGGAAAGGATCACTAAACAAGAGCTTCTTCTTAGAATGAAAAACGACCTGGAGGCAACTCTTCCTGGAGCGAGGATCAGTTTCTCTCAGCCTATCATGGACAACTTGTCGGAAGCGATCATGGGAACCATTGCCGACCTTGCTGTTTTCGTATCGGGACAAGATCTAAAAGTAATGCGCAAGCTTGCTGAAGAAATCCTGGAAATTGTAAAGGACATGCATGGAGCCAGCGAATTCGGGATCGAACAAGAAGCGGATAGTCCTCAGTTAACAGTTAGGATCGATAGAGAAGCTGCGGCTCGTTATGGGATTAACGTAAGCGATATCCAACAAATGGTAGAGGCCGCCATCGGTATGCAGAGGATCAGCACTCTATACGAAGGGCCTTCCGATATTCCCCCAAAAACGCCTGCTAGATTCGGGATAGTAGTCCGATTCTCCAAAGATTATAGAGCTTCCAAAAGAGCGATAGAAGCAATGCCCATTATTTCGCCAAAAGGAGAAAGGGTCCCACTTTCTCAATTAGCGAAGATAACCTTGGAAGACGGACCTACTATGATCTTCCGCCAAGAGGGTAGAAGAACGATTACAGTCCGAACAAACGTAAGAGGAAGGGACCAGGGTGGATTCGTAAATGAACTCAGGAAGAAGATCCAGGCAAAGATAAAACTTCCGGAAGGATACGAGGTCCGTTACGGCGGGCAGTACGAGAACCTGGCTCGCGTGGGTAAGAAGTTAGCAATCGTTATTCCTGTCACGATCGCGATCATTTTCGGAGTGTTATTTTTACTTTATAGAAATCTAAAATACGTATATGTGGCCCTGGCTTGTCTTCCACTTTCATTAGTGGGTGGAATGTATGCGCTTTTATTCAGGGGATATTACTTTAACGTATCCAGCGGGGTAGGGTTTATTTCTCTTTTCGGGATTGCTACCATGTCCGGTGTACTTTTCGTTTCCAGGACAAATCATCTATTACAGGACGAACCGACCCTAACCACTAAGGAAGCGGTCACTCAAGCTGCGGTAATCCAATTACGACCAATGTTGATGACAATGTTGCTTGCTCTACTTGGATTGATCCCTGCGACACTTGCATCAGGAGTAGGCTCCGACGTCCAGAGGCCTTTGGCTACGGTAATTGTAGGAGGATTATTCTCCGCATTATTTCTAGTACTGAGCGTTCTTCCTTCGTTATATTTGGTGGTAGTCGGAGATAGAAAACATCCTGTCGAAGAGGAAACTTTCGAACTTCATCCGGAAGCATATGTTTCCTTATATGATGAAGAGGAAATAGAGGATGCTACACCTTCTCATAGGAACGGAAGTAAGAAATCAAAGAAGAAAGTTACCGTTAAGAAAAAGCGTTAACCTAAAACGGTTGACGCTTTTTGCGTTCATAGTATGCACTTAGGCCTAAATATAGATTAGGTGATGACTATGAATTTACCCGAAAAAATTTTGATCCTAACCGGAGTTTTAAATTTAGCGTACGGAAGTTTGACAGGATTTGCATACGCATTCGCAAGAATGAAGGCGGAATTCCCTTCTAGATACCTGCAGGCGGCACATATTGGCCCCTTAATGCAAGGAGCTATGATCCTAGGTTTGGTATTTGCATTTCAATATGCACTTCTCTCCGAAACCACCGCTTTAATCGGAGCGATCTCATTCGCAGTTTCTTCCGGATTTATAGCTTTGAAGGATACGGTGGATTGGCTCCAGGGGATCAAAGACGAATTCAAAGAAAATCCTGCTCTTGGGAAGATCCTGGGTGGAATTGGAGTCACCGCAAATTTGGTAGGGATTGCGATCATCGTTTATGGGGTTTTAGTAGCTTAATAGAAAGGATAAAATAGCGGGGTGCGGTCCAGAACTGATCGGTTATCCGACGTATAAATCATAAAAATCTATCTAGGGATTATACAATTTCTTAGATAGAATTTTGGAATTATGGACCAAGAAACAGCTAACAGCTCGAAGTTTTTTTTCATTTTTTTCGCTCTAAAAATCTTAAGAGGGATTTGAGATGAGCGAGGACTTAAAGGCAAAACTGAAAAAAGCAGAAACAGGCTTTTGGAAAAAAACATTCAGATCCTGTTGGAATATCCTTCCTCATTCTCTTAGAAGGCAATTGGTAGCCATGTCGGGACAATCGGATCTGGATTTTTGAGTAGTTTCCCTTCTTCTCTCCCTGCTTAACACTTTATCAATTCCTATGGAGATAAAAAAAGAGCGCCCTTTCGGACGCTCTTTTTCGTAGAAATCTACTGAATTCGAATTAATCGAACTTAGCGACGACCCCTAAGGTTATACCGTATTGGTCTTTGCTTTTCTCACCGGAAGAGGTTACGAATTGATAACCGGTTGCCCAGTCTCTTCTCATATCCAATTTGATGAGTAGATTCTCAGTGTAATTCCAAACTGGAGTAACAGTAAATGTTTTATACTGTCCGTAGTTGGAAGCTCCACCGTAATCTTTGTAGTTTTTCGGGTCTAAAGCTGCAAGTAGTTGGTCTGCAGTTAAGCCACCCAATGCAGGAGTAGCTGCAATGATTTGCTCTGCGATCGCTTTATCTTGAGCGTATTTTCCTGCATACCAAGAGTTAGCTGCTTGAGATCCTGCAAACGGGTTGAAGGTAGTCAGACGACCGTTGTTATGGCTATCGTCGATATACTCAACACGAACGTTAACTCCCCAAGTCTCACCGATCTTAAACTTACTGAAGATACCATATGCTTTATAAGAGCTTTTAGTATTTTCAGTTGTTACGGTTCCACCTAGGATAGTTTCAACTGTAGCTGCGCCTGTTGGGTTGTACTGTTGTTGTGCAAGGTTAGCTGCTGCTGCACCACCAGACTTCTCACTCCAAGTATAGTCTAAGTCAACTTGGATCCTGTCAGTAGGAGTGATGGATAAGATTGCATGGTTCATGAACCAATAATCTTTATTATACTTTGCTGATGGAGCAGTAAGAGCTGCTACAGCCGGGTCTCCGGTTTGAGCCGCTAATTGATCAGCTAAATATTGCTGAGTTGGATCGATCCTTCCAGTAGCACCGTCTTGAGAATACAAAGTGTTCCAAGTTACGGACAATTTGTCTTCAATCAAGGTTCCTTTTAACTGTGTTCCAATCGCTTTATGTTGAGTAGCTGCTTCGTAGAAGTAGTTATTCGTAGTGCTTCCGTCCGGAACCCCAGTTCTATAACCGGTACCACCACCACTGTTATACAGATAAAAGGTTCCTGCCCATTTGTCTGTAAATTGAGTGGTTAAGCGAGCACCGGTGTGAATGAACGGGATTGTGTTTTGGAAGATGGCCCCTATCGAGTAGTTAGGGTTGTTCATCGATTCTAACACTTCGTATCCAATATGCGTTGCCATTTTTCCAACGTCTAAGGTCATTCCTTTCAACACAGGGAAATACATACTGATGTATGCTTGTTTCAGCATGTTATAGTTGTAAATTCCGTTGTATTGAACGTAAGGCGCCTCTTGATAAGCGTTGTTTTGTCCGTTTTGGAAATCCACACGGAATCCCCAAGGGCTGGATTTTTCTGCGGTCTTTTGTACAGCAAGTGCTGCTGCGTTAACACCAAAGTTTTTGTTGCTGGTCTCGAATGCTCTGGTACTGTCTACGGCGCTTCCTTGGAGTGGGTTGTTATTGTACATGTAGTACACATCCACAAATCCAGAAAAGTCTACCTTATCATACCATTTCGTATCTTCAGGTTCTGGGGCTGGAGCAGCTTTCACTGCGCCTGCTGCCTTCGGGTCCGGCGTTTCCTTTTTCGGCTGGGCAAAAACCGAAGAGGCGGTCACCAGAGTAAAGGTAGCAATGAGGCTTGCTGTTTTTTTTCTCATCATTCTCCTAAATCTCCTATGCCCATAAGTATGCAACTTGCGTGCCAACTTGTTAAAAATAGGCAAAGAGACTAAATTAGGCTTAAAAACGATTCTAAATCAAATATTTAGTGTTCATATTTTATGAACTTTTTTATTTATTTTTTCAATAATGGCATAGTGCTTAAAAATTAAGCTCTATTGGAAGCTGAAAGGGGGCGAGTTTTGTAGGCACTTCGACAAAATCTCCCAAACTAAATCTTTCGGATTAGATGGAGTTCCGGATATTTTCCAGGAGGATGTTCTCTGAATTGAGGCTAGGATCTTGGAGAACGGAAAGCAAAGAGGATCGTAACACTTCTCCCAATTTAGGTGGAGGAATGTTTGGGAATTTTTCTCGGACTAGATTTCCGTTTATGCTTAAATCGGAGAGTAAAAGTGGGGGATTATTCTTCCACTCCTGCTCCGCGCTTGCGAGCCAGAATGGTTCTTCGTTCAAGAATGCGGCCCAAAGGAGAGAAACTTCTAAACACCAGTCCCAAAGATCTTTTTTTCCCGCAAATTGTGCGATCGGATGGAGTAAATGAGTGCGAAGTCCAGGAGAAGTTTTTAATTCTTCTTTTTGTTGGATGAGAGAATATAAGGTTTTTACTAAAAACTGAGAATCCTTGGTTCTCTGGTTGGAGAATTTCAATTCTTTAAAAAACAAGTTCGAGTCGGAAAACCAGTTTTGCTCCGAGAAACAGGAAATTAAAAAATAAGCAATTTTCGATTTTTCGGAAGCGTGGAGAAGTTTTGAAAATCCGTTTTTATGTTTTTCCCAATCCCCGGAATATAATTTCGTTTTACTGAATAATTCGAGAGTTTTATGTTTTTTTAATAGATCTAATCCACCGATCGGGTTTTTACTTTTTAGAACTTTTAAGAACTCATCGTGTATTCTTTCCGGAGAAACTTTCGCGGTAATTTCTCTGCAAGAGTCTATCGCTTCAGCGGTTTCGGGGTGGATTGTGAATCCCAATGAGGAAACAAATCGAATCGCCCTGACAGGCCTGAGTCCGTCTTCCGTAAATCTGGAGACCGGGTCTCCGATGGTCCTGATTAAGGAGTTTTGTATGTCTTCTAGTCCGGAATGTTCGTCCACTAATTTCTTTTTTTGAAGATCCAAGGCAAGTGAGTTCATAGTGAAGTCCCTTCTTTTTAGATCTTCGCTTAGGCTTACTCCGAATTGTACGGTTTCAGGCCTTCTTCCGTCTATATAGTCTTCGTCCTTTCTGAATGTCGTTAGTTCGTACGATCGATCATGGAATAACACTGTGATGGTTCCGTGTTTGATCCCTGTTGGTACAGTTCTTTTGAAGATCTTTTGTATTTCTTCCGGATGGATCGAAACCGCAAGATCGTATTCGTGAGGGATCTTATTTAAGACCAGGTCACGCACACTTCCTCCCACTAGATAAGCTTCTCCCCCGTAATTTCGTACGATGTTACCGATCTCTAACAGATCCTCTAAAAAAGGAGAAGGGATTTGGGAGATAAGTTTGTTCGGATCGGAGTGAATCATTCTTGTACGATCTTTTCCCAAATAGCCAAATAACGGTCTTTGAGAGCTGGGTTTTTGGAAAAAATTTCTTCTATTTGTTTTTTGGTTTTTTCGTCTACGGAGACTCTTAAGAAGGGAAGGTCGGATTGTTGAGAAAGAATTTGGTCGATCCTTCTTCCTGTTTCGTCCCAGGCGGTATTGCAGATCTCTTTGTATTCTTGGTCCGTATGTTCATTGCATAGGATCGCAAGTTCCAAATACTTTCCCTCTTTTTTCAGCTCTAACATTTTATCCAAGATGCTGGCCTTACAGGTTTGAAGAAAAAGAAAGAAGATCAGAAGGAGCAGATATCTGCGAGAGCTCATGCTTAGATTTTTTTTGAAAGAACTCTATTAGGAAACCATTTTTTATTTTAGAGTTTTGGGGCGGCTTCTTCGCTTCGCTCGGACCGGGCTACTACGGGTTCGCGCATTCGCGCTCATCCGGGCAAGCCCGGACTAAAGCCCTTCGTATCCCTGCCGCGGTTTATTCACGCAGAGGCGCAAAGACGCAGAGAGAGTAGGGTAGTAACAAGTAGAAATCAATCCGTGGCCTTTATGATCTCTGTGCGAGCCAAAAGATACAAAAACAAGCTTCTCACATAGATCACTGAGCGCCCAAGTTTTTCAATGTAGGAACTCCGACACGGCGGTCAGAATTAGATCAAGACTCGAAAGCCAGGTTTGCTAACTTATCCGCCCGTTTGTTCTTTTCGCGCGGAACATGATAGATGGTAAAAAGTTTAAGTTTGGAGGTGAGCGCTTTGACTTTTTCTTTAGCGATCTGTAAGTGAGGGGATTTTACCCTGTATTCCCCTTTGAATTGTTTTACTACCAACTCGGAATCCAGATAAGCAGTAATTTCGCCTGCACCTTGGGAAAGACAATATTCTATCCCAGCTTCCAAGGCTGCCCATTCCGCCATATTATTGGTTCCGTCGGAGATCCTACTAGAGATGGAATGTATTTCGGTTTCTTCTTCGTAAACGGCAACCCCGATGGAAGAAGGTCCCGGATTTCCTTTAGAAGCGCCGTCGCAATATATTTTGAACTTTTTCACCTGGCTTATTCTTGATCTTTAGATCCAAAAACGAACTGGAAAGGTCTCCAAAAAATTAAATACCCGATCAGGATCACTAGGGAAGCAAAAAAGGAGAGTATGCCTAAAACCAAAAATTGGATACCTCGATATAACTGATCGAATGTATGAGGGAAGAATAACCCTCCGATCAGGCAGAAAAGTCCGGCCGCTAATAAGGCGAACAGAACGAAAGGAAGGGATAAAAAATAGAAAAGATAGCTTAAGGCAGTGAATCCGAAAGCCAATCTATAAGCGTTCCAACGTGCCGGATGATCTATCATTAAACCAAATACCATCAATAGTCCTATCCTTCGGAGGCTTTGGTTTGGCAATGTAAAAATGGATCCGTATCATGGCAAAGATGAGGCTGGACTATTTTACATTCCTTGGTTCCCTCCCGGAAACTCCCGAGTCGGAATGTGCCTATTATCCGGAAAGGAATTCCAAGGTGAAAGGTTTCTTTTCGAAGGAGAAACTCCCTCGGGAGATTTTAGACGATCTTTTTCGTTTCGGTTTCAGAAGGTCCGGGACTTTCTTTTATCGAACCAATTGTTCCGCATGTTCTCATTGCCTGAGTTATCGAGTTATATTATCCGAATTTTTTCCTAGTTCGAATCATAGAAGGACGATCAAAAAGAATCATGATCTGACTTTGAAAATTTCTCCTCCTCTTATCGATCTAGACAAAAAGGATTTGTATGTGAAGTATCAAAAGTTTCGACATAGCGGAAGTTACGGTGAATCCGAATCTGAAATTTTGGAGAATATGAAGTTCCAAATGTACGAGGGTTCTGAAAATTCTGCGGAACTTCTTCTTTATAAAAACGATGTACTTTTAGGTTGGATCTTATTGGATCTGGGACTTGAGACTGTGTCCGCCGTGTATTCCGTTTTTGATCCGGAAGAAGGTAAAAGAAGTTTAGGAAATTTTCTGATACTTTCTTCTATTCTTTGGGCTAAGGAAAACGGGTTTAAAGAATTTCAATTGGGTCTTTTTCTTCCGGGTCATCCAAAGATGGATTATAAAAGGAATTGGAAGCCTGCGGAAATCCTGGATCGTGATACAGGTGTTTGGAAGAAGAGTGAATTTTTTCTTTCCGATTATTTTTTAAAGAATGGCCCAAACGGAGGGAGACTTACTTTTTAGTTTTCTCCGCGCCTTGGCGTCTCTGCCTGAGATCGAAGAAGTATTCATTGGCACGCAGAGACACGGAGCCGCAGAGATTTTCATTTTCAATTCCTTATAGCTTCCTCCCCAAAAACCGTCCAAATCAGGCTTGTCAGACTGGCCTTACGTCTCAGAAAGGTTGGTATGGCTAAAAAGATCATCGTAGTAGGCGCTTCTAGCGGCATCGGAAAAGAAATTGCATCTCAATTGATCGAACAAGGACATCAGGTCGCTGCTTTTGCAAGAAGAGAAAAGGAACTGAAAAAACTTCCTGCCTCCAAGGTAAAGAACTTATTCGTCAAACACGACGTTACTGAATATTCCAAAGTTCCGGGAGAGTTTGCGAAGGCCGTTAAGGCATTAGGCGGTTTGGACGAGATCTACTACGCATCCGGAGTGATGCACAGAGTTGGTGAGGAAGAATTCCCTATCGATAAAGACTTGGAAATGTTGGAAGTCAATCTTTTAGGTTGTGTGGCATGGTTGGATTCTGCAGCCGCTTATTTCCAAGAGAAGAAGGCAGGCAAAATTATCGGTATATCTTCCATTGCAGGCGATAGAGGCCGCAGAGGTAACCCGGTTTATAACGCATCTAAAGCCGGAATGACCACTTATTTGGAGGCTTTACGAAATCGTTTAGCGGTAAAAGGTATCCAAGTAGTCACGGTAAAACCCGGAATGATCGAGACTCCAATGACCGAAGGTTTACCTGGTCTTATGTGGCTCATCACAGCCAAGGAAGCTGCTCAAGTTATATTAGCAAAAGTGAATGCAGGAAAAGAGAACTTCTATGTGCCTGCTCGTTGGGCATTGGTTTCTCTCATCATTCGACTTATCCCTTCTTTTATTTTCCGAAGACTTTCCATTTAAGGAAAAGGTGATCTAAAATGGCAACCGCCTCTAAAAAAAAGACCGTTAAAAAAAGTGCATCCCCCAAAACTAAAAAAGGCGGTTTCGATCCGAAAGAGTTCGAGTCCCGTTTAAGTCCGGTCCAAAAAGTGGAAGCCTGGGGAATGAACCATTTTTCCAATAGTAAGGTTTTTTTACCCACTTCTATCCAAGACTTTAAGGACCTATTCTCTTACGCTAGAGACACGAATACGAAAGTTGCATTTAGGGGTGGCGGTTGTAGTTACGGTGACGCTGCCACCAATGAGAATGGGATCGTAGTAGATATCCGTAATTTTAACAAGATCTTATCTTTCGATCCTAAAACAGGGATCTTAGTTGCTGAGTCCGGAGTGACCATCAAACAACTTTGGGAATTCGGTATTGAAAGAGGATTTTGGCCTCCTGTTGTGAGTGGAACAATGTTCCCAACTTTAGGCGGCGCTCTTTCCATGAATATTCATGGGAAGAATAACTTTGCAGTCGGGCCGATAGGCGATCATGTCCAAGAGTTTACCTTTTTAAGTCCGGATGGAAAAGAATCGGTTTGTTCTCCTAAAAAGAATTCTGATCTATTTTACTCTGCAATTTCTGGTTTCGGAATGCTTGGCGCTTTCCTAACGGTAACAATCAAACTCAAAAAGATCTACTCGGGTAAAATGAAAGTTTGGCCGGTCAATACCGCAAACCTGCAAGAGATGTACGATTATTTCGAAAGAGAATACAAACAATCCGATTATCTTGTCGGTTGGGTGGATTCATTTGCTTCCGGAAAAAGTTTGGGAAGAGGCCAGATCCACAAAGCGGTTCATTTCAAAGCAGGAGAAGATCCTGATTTTCCTGAAAATTGTAAATTGGAGAATCAAATATTGCCGAGCACATTTTTAGGGATCATTCCAAAGTCTTGGATGTGGCTCTTTATGTATCCGTTCAGCAATAATCTCGGAATGAGATTTGTAAATTTCGGGAAATGGATCTCCGGATTTTTGAATAATAACAAACCGTATCAGCAAGGACACGCGGAGTATGCTTTTCTCTTGGACTATGTTCCGAATTGGAAATTTATGTACAAGCCGGGTGCTATGATCCAATACCAAAGTTTTATTCCGAAAGAGAACGCGGTCAAAGGTTTTGAAGAGATCCTGAGTCTTTGTCAAAAAAGAGGGATTGTTAACTGGCTTGCAGTATTCAAGAAACATAGACCGGATAAGTTTTTACTTACTCATGCGGTTGACGGCTATTCCATGGCGATGGACTTTCCGGTTACCAAAAGAAATAAGACCAAACTTTGGGAACTGGCCAAAGAAATGGATGAGATCGTTGTGAAGAGCGGAGGTAGGTTCTATTTTGCAAAAGATAGTACTCTTCGCCCAGATGTTTACAGAAGATCCATGCCTAAACAGAATTTGGAAAAATTCAGAGCGATGAAGAAGAAGTTAGATCCTAAAAACCTTTTAGAGTCTGATTTGTTCAGAAGGGTCTGGGGAGAATAGATCCGATTGTGGAGCCGCTATGTTGGAATTCCAACATGCGCGGCGGTTTGCTCAAGGATCCGTGTAGGAGTTCCTACATCGAGTAAGAATGCTTTGTCGGAATTCCTACACGGCATTACCTCTCTTTAGGATTATTTCTCTATTTTATAAAAATCTAAAGTTTCCATATTGATGGAAGGGCTTTGGTAAAAGTTTCTATTCTTAAATTCGAATTGTTCCGATTTTGGGACCAGAACTTCTTTCGGATAAGAATCCTTAAATCCAACCACAGTTACTTGGGTTTTGCCGAGTTGGTTCAATTTTTCTAAAAGTAAATCGAACGATTCGGCAGAATCAATTTCATATACTTCTCTTTCTTCTCTAAAAGAATTGGACGGTAAAAACACGGAACCTTTTCTATAAATCACGATCTTGGAAGTATGATCGCTGAGTTCTTTCTGTTCGGTGACAACCGATTTAGTAAATTTATAATATAATCTATCGAATACGACCCCTCCCACAACGGAATAGAAAATAAGAACGATGGAGGTAATCTGAAACGGTTTGCTGAGTTTTTCCCAATTCTTTTCTAAAATCGAAAATAAAAACAAAAGTAAAAAGGGAAGGATCGTTATTAAGAATCTAGGCCCGAATAATACTCCCTGCCAAAACTTAGTGGATGTCAAAAGTCCAGAAAGAAGTATGAAAATCCCTAATCCGTATAGGACCCGAGTTAAAGTATCCGATTTCGGTTTCCATAAAACTACAAATATTAGTGCGGGATACGCTCCGAATAATCCTAAGGAACCGTTTCCTAAGAACACCAATTGTCCCAAATAATAGACCTGCGCAACCAAGTCATAAGAAGAGGAATCTTGCAGATATCCTCTGGAGCCTAATGGATGTCCTACTACCGAATAATTGATTGCCGCTTGCAGGAATAAGAATGTTCCGAAAGTAAATGGAAATAGAGCGATTTTTGGATTTCTGAATATTCTAAAAGCATAAACTATCGAAAGACTTGCGGCTAATAGGATTGTTTCTTGTCTAAAAAACGCTGCGAATCCGAAAAATATTCCCGCAAGTACTAGGTTGGTGGACCTGGAAGATGCTTCCTCTTTGAGCAGGAAGTAAATTCCTTGGGTGACTCCATAAATGGCGAGTACAGTTTCGGAGAGATCCGTGGAGAATAGACTAAATGCGGAACCTAAAAGTAATAAGATCAAAAATAGAAATTTGGATCTTTCCTTTAGTCCTAATAATTCGGAAATTTGAAATAATACCTTTAAAGTTAACACTCCGAAAATTAAGGATAAAAAGAAACTTCCGAATCTTCCCATCAATAGAGCGAATGGATATTGGATTGCAGTATAATAAAAAGGAAAAACATAAAAACATTTTCCTTTATAAACATGGGTCATAGTAGACCCTTTTTTCAGATCCAAAGGTAGAAATCTGAACTCAGGATCTATTTCTTTTCCGGAGTATCTGCAGGAAAAATCCGGAAAACCGTTATGCAGAAGATCCGCAAGTTGTTGTTGTTTGATCGCTCCGTCCCCGACACGAATTCCTGTTTGGTACTGCCATACTAAAAATAAGGATAAAAATACCGTTCCAAAGATCAGAAAGCCTGAAAGTTTACCGGTAAAAGAAGAAATCCTGGAAAGAAGACGATTGAACATTCTGCTAAGAAGTCTTGTTAAAATCCAGGGTCAAGAAGAAATCCCTAAGGGAAGTTTTGGACCGTATTTTGCATCCGAATTCTGAATGACATTAGGATTCCGAATGTTTCTTTGGAGGTTGTGAATTCAGTCTTAGAAAAGATCCGCTCCTTCTTCGAAAAGCCACTTCCTAAATTCTTTTTTCCGATCTCATGTATTCTATTCGTCTATGTCGTAATCGTAAATTCCTGGGTCACAGAGGATGCCTATATTAGTTTTAGGACTGTGGAAAATTTTCTAAATGGATTTGGGCTTAGATGGAATACATATGAAAGGGTCCAGGCATATACTCATCCTCTCTGGTTATTCGGTTTGATCCTTCTTTCCTTTTGGACGATCCCAGTATATTATTCTTCTTTAATTCTTTCTTGGATTTGTATCGGAACAACCGTTTATCTTTTATTCTTTCGTTTTGGAAAAAAGGAAAGGGGATTTTTTAGAGGTTCTTGGATCTTTTTGGTATTACTGACCTCTAGGGCATTCGTGGATTTTTCCAGCTCCGGTTTGGAAAATCCACTTTCCTTCCTCCTTATAATTTTGTTCCTAGAGAAGGCATTCGATCTGGAGAATAGGTCGGAATTTCGCGATATTTTTCTTTTTTTCTTTTATCTCTCTTTGTCTTATCTGAACAGACAAGATACAGTTCTTTTAGGGCTTCCCTTCCTTCTATATTTGTACAAACCCTTGAAAGATAAAAGATCCTATGGTATTTTTTTCGGGGCGAGTGCGTTAGGTGTTTTGCCCGTTCTTCTCTGGTCAGTATTTTCATTAGTATATTACGGATATCTATTTCCGAATACAGCCTATGCAAAGTTGAACACGGATCTGACCATTTCTCTCCTATGGCCCTACGGTATGGACTATTTGGAGAATAGTTTTCGCTGGGATATTTTCACTTCTATTACGATCGGCTCTGCAATTTTTCTTTTACCTTATTTTCTTTGGAAGAAGAAGTTTTTACATGCGGCCCTGTCTGCGGGAATCGGGCTTTATATTCTATATATCTGCTCCATAGGCGGGGATTTTATGGCAGGAAGATTTTTTGCTCTTCCGTTTGTGGCATCAGTATTCTTGTTTGCGGAGCTTTCTCTTACGTTTATTCCCAGAGTGAGCGTTCTATTTTTCGTCGCCTTATTCTTGTTAAACCAAAATTCCTATTTGTATATTACAAAAGACTATACAAGGCTCAGGAACGATGGAGAGATCCAAGACGAAAAGGGTGCTTATTTTAGGAGCACAAACTTTATACGCTCCATAGGATTCCAAGAATTTCCGACTCATGGTTGGGCAGATGTTGGCAGAAAGTTCAAAAAAGCCCCTAAGGACCAGGACAAGGCGTGCGCGACGATTAACGTAGGCTTTTATGGCTATTTTGCGGGGGAAAATCGTAAGATTATTGACTCCAATGCTTTAACGGATCCTTTATTAAGTAAATTGAAATCAGTTTCTAACTGGAGAGTCGGGCATTTTACTCGGAATATTCCTTTAGGATACTTAGAATCGGTTAGTTCTGGACGGAATCAGATCCAAGATTCGGATCTAAAAGTATACTATGAGCGGTTGAAATTGTTAACCGAATCGGAAGATCTTTTCACAAAAGAGAGATTTATGGAAATTCTCCGAGAAAACTCAGGCGGTAATAGAAATTTGATACAAAATTCCGAGCCAAGAACTCCATGGACGGGAATTCCGGAAGGTTTTCGCTGTGGACTGGGGGTCGGTTACTAGTTTAGAGGTTTTCATTCTTCTTTTATCTTAGGACCCGAACTTTTGATTTTAAATTCTTGATCCTTCTTCCAGGGTTTTCATTTTATTGTTAAGAATGAGTGAAGGAAGAACTTCTTGGAATGCATCCAAATGGCGGGAATGGTTTTCCGAGGGTGAGATTGTTCCTTACTTCCAACCCATTTTATCCGTCGAAAAAGATTCCATCTTCGGTTACGAGGCTCTAGCTCGTTTTATAGATAGGGAAGGCGCTGTCCATAGTCTCGGCCCATTCTTCTTGGCCGATATTCCCCATTCTTTTTCAGTTATCGAAAGAGAAGAATTCAAAAATCTTAAATTAGAAATTGATAGGACCATTCGCAAAAAAGCGGTGGAGAAGATCAGTAATACTCCAGGCCTCGATCCCAAAACAAAACTTTTTCTGAATATATCTCCTTCTTTTATGCAGGACTATCTTTCCTCCAAAACGGATGAGGAACCTTATACTTTACAGATCGCAAAAAGTTCCGGTCTCGACCCTAAAAGGATCGTGATCGAGATTGTAGAAGAACATTTTTCAGGTGAAATAGATCAGCTAAAACCATTGATCAATCTATACAAACGATCCGGATTTTTAGTGGCGATAGACGATCTCGGCTCCAAATCCTCTAATTTGGATCGGATAGGCGCTTTACACCCTGATATTATAAAAGTGGACCTCGGACTTATACGTAGCTCTGTCGCCTCTCGAAATTTCCAAGAGATATTATTCACTCTATCTAGACTTGCCGAAAGTTTAGGATGTTCTCTTTTATTCGAAGGTTTGGAAACAGAGACGGAACTTTACAATGCTCTCACATATGGAGCCAGATTTTTGCAAGGTTTCTATTTTGCCGAGCCTGGCCCTGAGTTAATGGATATCAACGGTTTGAGTATCCGATTCTCACAGCTTCATGAATTATTCTTTAATTATAAGAAATACCAGTTGTTACGCAGGATAAAAAAGGAAAAGGAGCTAGAAGATCGTCTGGAATCCTCCGGCATAGAAGTTATCTCTTCTAACGGGATTGTAACCGTTAAATTAAGAAATTCTTATCTACTAGAAAAATCCGTTTTTAGGATGTATGTAACTAATCATGAGGGGAGACAACTTTCTCCGAACTATTCCGGGATCTCCGATTCAGGAATGTTGGAAGACGATTCTTTTGTGGGAAGGAATTGGAGCTGGAGACCTTATTTTTTGGAACAGTTCTATAAGAATGCAAAAGATTCTTCCGGTGGTTGGATTGCAAGTAACCCGTATTACGATCTGGAAAGTAATCTGCTCTTAGTCACTTATTCCAAAAGAATGGAAGAAGGAAATGTTCTCTTCGTAGATGTACGAATGTGGGATTTTCCTTAAGTTTAGCCGACTTTTACACCCGCGTCTGAAAGCATACGATTTACGTTGTCTATAAAACGTTTTTTCTCTCCCGGCCTTGCAGAGTTCCCTTCCAAGGAAAGTCCTACATATAAGTTTCCATCGGTATCTCTTGCAATGGAACGAACTACTCCGTAAGCGGTGATCGGAGATTGCATTTTGAAAAATATGTCGAATGTAAATCCTTTTCTTCTAGGTAGCTCGCTATTTAGATCCGGATGATTGATCTTAACTCTTAAACCGCCTGTGGAAAGATCTATTACAGAGAATCTTTCCTTTACTAGAATTGTATTGGATTCTCTGATACGATCCACCATATCAAAAGTAAGAGTTTTGATCTCCATTACTTCGGAAATATCAATTTCTCTAGTCCTATTTTGGGCATGAACATAGCCGATAGGAATTGCCTGCTCGTCATGGTTGATGTAGATAACCGGAACGATCAGTTCGGATTTGATCTTTTGGTTGGCGTATTCTATGATCTTTTTACGAACATCATCCTCGTCTCCAAGCTCGTGTTCATAATCTATGAATCCGTTCGGATCGGATGATTTATAACAATCCGGTTTTTGAGTATTCGGAATATATAATATTTTACCTGTCTTTTTGACTAGGTCGAATTTATCTCCGATGGAGTTGAAAACGTCGATTTTGACTATATCGAACTTAGGTTTGAGAGTTCTTTCCGTATCCGCAAAATTCACTTTTACGGAAGTAGGGATATTGAATAGGTTGGCGTCGATTGTGGTCCTGCTAGTACGCAGGTTTGTGATCCAAACACTTCCTTCCGGAGGTTTGATCCGAGTGAATTTTCTCTCTCTGCTTGCGATGGAAACATGTTCCACCTGCATTATATACTGATTATTCGGTTTTTCTTCCAGAACCTCGCACTCTAATTCGACGTATCTAGCGAGTAATTTGTACAAAACAATATGAGCATTCAGCTTAAATTGTTCGGCCATTCGACCTTGTACTAAAATTTTTGTGGCGTCTTTGTTGACGGAGAGGAGTTGAACGGATTCATGAGTTTCCGTATCCCTTACGAGTAGATCTGTTTTAAGTAGAAATTTTCCAATGATATGGAGTCTTTTACCAGGATCTGTGATGAACTCTTTATCTCTTTGTTTCCTTTGAACCTTTTCCATTAAATTCCTAGGTCGATCGGATTCCGGCGGAAAATTATCTTGATTCCAGCCTTTGGCTTCGTTTTGATGTAATAGGTAAGGTACACTAATGTCAAACCAATCTTACCGAGACTCCCAATTTTTAGACGGCCTATCCGGCGAAGAACTTTTCAGCATGCAAATCGGGCTCACTTATCGGGACTTTTTAGTCCTGCCCGGTTTTATCGATTTCAATCCTTCCGAAGTTGAACTAGAGACTAGATTAACTAAAAAGATCAAACTTAAGAAGCCGTTCGTAAGTTCCCCAATGGACACTGTGACCGAGTCCTCCATGGCTATCGCACAGGCCCTTATGGGAGGGATAGGAATTATCCATTACAATAATACTGTAGAAGAACAGGTTGCTGAAGTCAGCAAAGTGAAACGTTTCGAAAACGGTTTCATTTCCGACCCGGTTGTTCTCGGACCCAAAAATACGATCCATGATCTGGACAGGATTAAAGAAACTTTAGGATTCACCGGAATTCCGATCACTGCAGACGGGACCAGAAATTCTAAATTGGTTGGGATTGTAACTAATCGAGACATCGATTTCGAAAGAGATCGTTCCATTCCAGTCGAAAAAGTAATGACCACGGATGTGATTACAGGAAAAGCAGGAATCACTTTAAAAGAAGCGAACGATATCATCAAAAAAGAGAAGATCGGAAAACTTCCTATCATAGACAAAGACGGAAAACTTATCTCTTTAGTAAGTCGTTCCGATCTGAAAAAGAACAAGGAATTCCCGGACTCATCCAAGGATGAGAACAAAAGGCTCAGATGCGGCGCTGCGGTATCCACCTTACCTGAATCTAGGGACAGAGTCGCTGCACTGTATGAGGCCGGAGTGGATGTGATCATCATAGACTCCGCTCAAGGAAACTCGATCTATCAGATTGAGATGCTCCAATTCATTAAGTCCAATTTTAAGAATCTAGAAGTGATTGGCGGTAACGTGGTCACTCGAGGCCAAGCCGAAAATCTGATCGGTGCTGGTGCGGACGGACTTAGGATCGGAATGGGCCCAGGTTCCATCTGTATTACCCAAGACACAATGGCTGTGGGAAGAGCCCAAGCAACTGCTGTATACCAGACTGCTGCCCACGCGGCAAAACATGATGTTCCCGTAATCGCTGACGGTGGAATTTCCAATATTGGAGATATCGCAAATGCTTTGGCAATCGGAGCTTCCGCATGTATGATGGGCTTTATGTTCGCTGGAACTTCTGAGGCTCCAGGTGAGTATTTTTATGAAAATGGAATACGTCTCAAGAAATATCGGGGAATGGCAAGTATAGAGGCCATGAAAGCCGGTGGAGACAAACGGTATTTCAATGAAGGCCAAAAAGTAAAAGTGGCCCAAGGAGTCAGCGGCTCAGTAGTGGATAGAGGTTCGATTCTGAATTTTATTCCATATTTAAGCCTGGGATTACGACTTTCTTTTCAGGATATGGGATTCCGTTCCGTCCAAGATTTACATCAAGGTCTCCGAGAAGGAAAACTCAGATTCGAAAGAAGGAGCGAGTCCGCTCAAGCCCAAGGTTCCGTTCATAGTCTTTACTCTTATAGTGCACCTAGTTTGAGAGCAGAATGATAGAACCCTTGGGTTTGCCGGGAAGGAAAGGTTTTGAAAAAGTTTCATCTTATTTCGATAATCCTAATATTCCCGATTTTTATGACTGGGGAAATTTCCCACGCTCAGGCCCCGCCAGATAAGGCAAGAGTCGCTCAGGAACTCGTAGCTAGACTAGACCAAGCGCTCCTAAAGACGGATGGTTTAGTTAAAGCAAACCTGATACTGATCAAAAAGACGGGGGATTCCTGGACCTGGGATATTAGTATTTTCAGAAAGGGAGAAGATTCTCTCTCCCTATTCGAAAGTAAAGGACGCGGTCTAGAATATAAGATCTTATTTAAGGAAGACGGAGAATTGATCTTCGCCTTCAATGCACTTTCCCGTAAAATTTTCAAAAAGAACGACGAAGAAAAATACGAAAACCATCTGAATACAGGATTCAGTTTTGTGGATCTGGCGGGAACTTCTTACCAAGCGAATTATAATCCTATCGTACAAAGCGATTTGGACATCGCAGGAAAGAAGATGAAACGAGTAGCGCTTCGACCTATTGTTCCTTATTTTTATTCCAAACTCATCCTACTTTTGGAACCGGACACATTGAGACCGATCCGTTTGGATTTTCATGATAAAGACGGGGTACTTTATAAAACCATGAATATAAAGTATGGTCCAGTTAAGGTAAAAGCAAAACAAAAGGTCACAAAAGAAGATATAGTCAGTAGATTGGAAATGTTGGATCTGAATACCGGTGCTATCAGCGTATTGGAATATACTGAAGTTGACCGAGACGTAAAGCCGGATCCTTCCTTATTCGAATTAGATAACTTAAATAGATTATAATGTCCTCGGAAGAGATCGTTTTTTTTCGACCTAGATATTCTCCTTCTCCCGATCTGAAGCTTGAAGGAGAAGAGATCTCCCATCTAAAAGCGCTCAGAGTCTATTCTGAGGAAAAAACCGTAATTATCAAAGACGGTGCGGGGATAAGTTTTGCCTATAGTGTACCTTCTTCTTCTAAAATAGGAAATCTGATCGGTACTGAAAAAAAAGAAAAACCTAAAGTTATAGCAAAGATCGCGACTGCGATCCCGAAAGGAAATAGATTAGAATGGCTCATCCAAAAAGGAACCGAGCTTGGGATCACAGAATTTATTTTTTTAGTATTTTCTCATTCGGACAGAAAGGATCTAAATCCGGAAAGGCTCTTAAAGGTTGCTGCGGAAGCTTCTTCTCAATCCGGTCAGGATTTTTTGCCTGAGATCAAAGGACCGGTCTCTCTTACTAAATTTTTAGAGGAGTCTCAGTCTAAAAAAGAGGAACTTCTTCTTTTTGATCCAAGATCTGAAATAAGCATCAGTCCTGAAAACATTCGGAACAAAACGGTTTTGATCGGACCGGAAGGTGGATTTAGAAAAGAAGAATTGGAACTGATCTCTCAGTTTGGAATACTATCTGTGAATGTGGGAGAATCTATTTTGAGAATAGAGACCGCTGGAATTTTTGCGGCCTCTTTATTTAGGTTAGGAAATTTGCGCTGATTACTGACCGAATCCGGTTGCGCCTAAGATTAGAACGCAAGTGTTCAAATAATTATCACAATCACTTTTGCAACTTTGGGACAATTGGAAACAGAGTGTAGAAATATTGCAGCTCGTATTACAAGAAGAAAGGCAGGTGTTCAAACCGGCTAAATTAGTTGTAGTGACCGAGGTGCCGTATTTATTTTCGCAAGCATTCTTACAGGCTGGATAAGATCCGCCTGTGCAGTTTGCATAGAAAGTCGCCAAAGCATTTCCCTTGATATCTCTCTCTCCGGTATTACATGAGAAAATACCTATAAGTGCGATTGTTAGTAAAAACGGGAGAAATCGGGTCATATAAGTAAATCGTTTTCGGCCCGGACAGAACGGTAAACTAAAAAACATTCGACGTTAGCGGAGAATCTAAAGGAATGAAGTATCTAGACCGAGGTGCATGGAATGATCGTAAACGGTAAGGAATTCTCTCTCCGGGAACTTTCTTCTCCGGATTTATTTTCCCTATTAGAATCCTTAAAATTGAAACCGGAAACGGTAGCAATCCAGAAGAATGGAGAGATCCTAAAAAGGGACCATTGGAAGAATTCTTCCCTAGAGGAAGGGGATAAGATAGAGATCCTCAAATTTGTAGGAGGGGGTTGAAACGTTTTTGGAATTCCCACTTAGGCCCAGACATAGTATCTGGAGAGCACCTGGCATTTATCCAATCCTAGATCTAGAATATTGTTCCAAATTCTCCAAGGACCCGGTCCGTATCGTGGAACTTTGGAGTTACCAGAGAGAATGGATCCCATTCTATCAGATACGTGCTAAAAAAGAGACAACTGAAACATTAAAGAATGTTTATAAAAGCCTGATAAAGGCCTTTCCTGATTTTCCGATCATACTAAACGACTTTTGGGAAGAAGCGTTGGAATGGAAATGTTTCGGGCTCCATATCGGAAAAGAAGATTATGCTTCTCTATCTTTAAAGGATAGGAAGAAGGTCCGATCCAGCGGATTATACCTTGGTACTTCCTGTCATAATTCCGAAGATATTTCCGGCCTAGAGCCTGAGGTTTGGGACTATACCGGACTTGGTCCAGTTTATATTACAAACTCCAAGGATACGGAAGATGCTCCTGTCGGCCTTTCCGGCCTAAGAGAAGCCTTACAAATTGCTAAAATACCTGTCACTCCGATCGGCGGGATCGGCCCTGAACAGATCAGGGAGCTATCCGAGTTAGGTCCATTATCCTATGCAATGATCGCTTCCGCTTCGGAAAGAGATTCCTTTTACGATTGCATTCATATCCTTAAGGAGATAAAAAATCCGTAAAGGAACTGAGACTGGGAAACTGTTTCTTCCATCTTTTTGGAGGGTCTGGATCCCAAGTTTCAATTGACTCCCAAATTATGTCCAATAAGATGATCCCTATGAAACAGCCAGGGGAAATACGCCATCTATCTGCAAAGGATGATCGCGACTACTTACTAGATTATCAGACCCTGAATGTGGATGATCTGGAAAAGGCTCCTATTTTAGGTGTGCCTTTTGATAATGCCAGCTTAGATGAAGCAGTGGCAAAAATTTATCATCTCATGGAAGAAAAGGATAAATTCCACCATGTTCTTCTTTTGGATCCGATCAAGACAATGGCTCTTCGCAAAGGGAAGAAGTTACATCGGATTGCGCAAAAAGCTAGTCTCATTTTAGCAGAAGGTGCCGGTCTACAATGGGCCGCTAAAAAATTAGGCGGGGAATTAAAAGAAAGAATTCCCACAATCGCACTTATGATGGACTTGGTCCGTCTTTGCGAGCTTAGAAATTATTCCATTTTTCTTTTAGGCGGAAAGGAAGAGATTGTAGAGAAAGTTTATTTCAATCTTTCTAGACATTTTCCCGGCGTTCGTATCGTAGGCCGTCATGCGGGATACTTAAATACTCAACGTGAGTTGCTCGTTAAGGAATCTATCCGCAAGACCAGCCCGAATATTATATTTCTTGCAATGGATTTTCCGGACCAAGAGATTTGGGTAGAAAACAATACCGCATTTTTCGGTCACGCAGTCGTGATCGGAGTTGGCCCCGCTATGGACATTCTTTCCGGAAAAGTAAAAAAGGCTCCGAATGTTTTCAAACTCAAAGGTCTAACTTGGCTTTGGAGAATTATGGTCCGCCCTTGGAGACTGATCCGACTGAGCAGAATGTTCGGATTCTTTATCATAGTAGCAATTAAGTCCCTTTTTGTAAAAAAGAAGAAGTAATTATTTCGGATTCTTTATGCCACGCAGAGGCGCAAAGACGCAGGGTTTTTAAGAATACTGGTGTAGGAGTTCCTACAGAGGATGAACATTATAAGGGAATGCGTTGTTGGAATTCCTACAAAACAAACTCTGCGATTCCGTGTCTCTGCGTGAGAAAAGCCTTCCGACGACTCTTGACAAGCTCTGCATCTTTATTTACGCACCAAGTCCTTAATCGAATCAAGCGTAGGCGAAACCCAGTCTTCTAAGAGAGGCTCTCTTTTAAGAGCTTCTTTTTTGAATAAAAGGTCTTTGTTGGAAAGTGCGATTTCGCTTGCCTCATTGATCTTGCGAGCGGTTTCAATTGCCTTCCAATAATTCTGCAATGCTAAAGCAGTGTAATTCTCGGACTCTTGTGCGTTCGCTTTTTTAGAAAGAGTTTCGTAGCAAGCGCCAATATTATTATAAGCTGCAGTCAGAGTTTGGTATACTTCTTGGTGGTATGGATCTTCCGTTTTAGGAGAACTCATCTGAGGAAGTTTTTCTTCCATATCGTCTTTGACCCTCAGGAAATATCCCAGAGCAGTTTTTGTCTGGCCTGTATAGAAGAATGCATTTCCTTTTGCCATGAGAAGTGTAGGATTATAATATTCATCCTTATCTTCGAAACCCGTCCAATCAGCCAAAGATTTGTCGAAGTCCGAGTCCATATATTCCACCCAGCCTTTGAAAAATTTCATTTCTCTCAGCATGGAGGCGGGGAGTTCTCTTCTCCATTTGCGAATGAGTTCGAATTTAGGTTCTTCTGAATCCACTTTTGCAAATTCTTGGAGGGAATTCCTAAGTTCGTTTCTACGATTTCTTTTTTCCTCTTCTTCTTTTAAGACGGAAAGGCTTTTTCCATCGGATTCAGAACGAGCACGGAAAGGATAAATTTTACGACCTGGAAATTCTTTCAGGGAATCCTTGTCGGAAAGTCCAGCGGACAATAAATATCTGATCTTTCCAAGATCGAAATGGATACGAGCAGGATTTCCTTCGAATAATGTTTCATCTTCGTCTTTGGAGCCGAACCAACGTTCGCTCGTTTCGTAACGAGATTCCGCTTCTTTTAAAAGGTCTTTTGCTTCTTCAAAATTTCCGACTCGGATGGAATGTTCCGCGAGTTCAAGAACCGCTAACCAATGTTTTGGATCTAAAGTGGCCGCTTTTTCGAAGAACCTTCTCGCTTGGCTATTTTCCTTCTGAGAAAGATAATACTTTCCTCTTTGATAATAACCTTCCGCGTAATTTTTTCCTTCTATCTCAACTCCGGTCCTTTCGTCTTCCTTCGACTTTCTATAGATGGTATCTAAGAGTCGGATCGCACTTTCTTCTATTTCGATTCCGGAAACTTGGTCTACGGGATTGATATTGTATTTTATCCTAAGTTCTTCAGGATCGATTGCAGCATAAAAGGATGCTAACTTTGCGAGAGTGTAGAAGGGCAGCTCAGACTCCATGTCTAGATTGTTCCTAAGCAGACGGTGATGATTCAGGACGAATTGAGGATCCCCGCTTTCTTTCCACATTTCCAAATAAGTGGAAACTAAACCTGCTTGGCCAGGGATACTTTTAGGATTCGCTTCCACAATTCGATTGTAAAAGGACGCCGCTTTTCCGAATTCTCTTCTATTATAATATATTTTTGCGATACCCGCGGTCGAATCCTCGTCATAAGGACTTTCTCCGTCGGTGAATACTTTGGAATAATAATCAACAGCTAACGCGTCGTTTTTATATCTTCCTTTTTTTCCTTCGGTTGGCTCTGCAAAATCAGGCATGATCTGTGAATGGAACCAGCCAAGGTTTCTGTAGGTATTATTATCGTGAGTCCTTTCTTTCAGTCTCATCGTAAGGAATGCGCCGGCGATCAATACTTTTCGAGGGGTTTTTTCCTGGTCTAAAAGGAATTTGATCCCTTCTATCCCTTGGTTTACACCCTTATTCGTTTTGAGCTTTTTATCGTTCCAAGATTCTCCTTGGGCCAATCTAACCATTGGAGATTGTTCCCTTTTATTCCAAGAATCTAATGTTCCCATTCCAAGATCCGGCTCTATCTTACCGAATAATTTTTGGAAGGAAAGTTCGTATTCTCCTGCTCGGCTATATTCCACTCCGTACAGGTTCATATATTTCAGATTATAAGGATCGATATCGAATCCTTTATCATAAGAATCTTCTATACTGATCAGGTATTTTTTTCTATCTTCCTCACCTAAAGTTCCTGCGAACCTTTTGGCCCCCATTTCACGGATCTGTTCCAGACCCGCTTCATAATTTTGAGCGGCCTGTCTAGGAAGAATGATATGTTTGTAAGTGAAATAACTTCCGAATCCGATCAATAGGGCCGCTGCAGCAGCGAAGAATGTCCTACGGATCTTCTTCCTTCTTTCTAATACACCTTCTCTCGTATAGATCGGGTCAGAAGAAATGATCGGAACACCATCTGCGGAGTAGGCGCCGCTTCTATCAGTGAGAGCGACTGTGACTCCTAATGCGGATGATAAGAAAGCCGCAATATCCTCGGGAGTACTTTCTATTTTAATAAGTTCTAATAGATCTCTCTGAGCCTTTTTAGAAAGACGGTCTTGGACAATGGACTCTATGACCGTTCTGCGTAAAAGTGGAGGATAACGAAGGATTTCCCTTTGGATGATCGCAAGTTCTTCGTCGGTAAGGGATTTATCTATCTCGTCCTTATCTTCTCCGCCTAAAGAACGTAGGTCTTCTTCAAATGCGGCAGCTCCGAGATCCTCGTCTCCTGAGTCCGAATCCAGATCGGGAGAGAAGCTGGTGAAATCGGAAGATTCCGGAACAGATTCCATCTCCATTTGGGAAGCCGGTTCTGTCGCAAAATCAGCGAATGGATCCGATTCCGGAACGGAAGTTGCGCCGGAAAGATCCGAGAATGGATCGTGATCTCCACCGGAAACCGGTGCGAAATCCGCAAAAGGATCTGAGTCTGTAGGAGCTTCGGCAAAATTATCTCCTCCAAAGTCTCCAGAATCGGAAGGTTCAGAATCGAAACCGCCTAAATCTCCAAAATCGGAGTCGCCGGAAGTGGGGGAGGCGCCGAACGGATCACCTTCCTCTAAACCGAATTCGTCTCCTGGAGTATCTTCCATTCCGGAAGCATCAAATGCCGCAAATGGATCGTCTCCACCTGAGCTTGTAGGTTCTTCTCCGCCCATACCGGCGAACGGGTCATCCGAATCTGAGGAAGGCGCAGCACCGAAGTCGTCCATTCCCAGATCAGAATCCGCAAATGGATCCGCACTTGGGGTGGAACCAAAGTCTTCGGTAGGAGAAGTGTCAAAAGGGGTATCCAGTGCAGGAGCGGAATCGAATCCGCCGAATGGATCTTCATCACTTGTAGGAGCTCCGAAATCCTCTAGTTCCGCACTTGGTTCTTCCGGCTCGGACGGTGCCCCGAAATCATCCAGGCCTGAGTCCTCAAATGGGTCCGATTCCGCTTCAGGGGGTGCAAAATCGCCGAAATCGTCAGCTGTAGGAGCTTCGTCAAATCCTCCAAAAGGATCTTCTCCCGCATCTGCACTCGGTTCGCCCCCTTGGGAAGGCTCGGTTAATAATTCGTCTAGATCGATATCATCGTCTTCAGAGAAAGATAATGGCTTTGGCTTTTGAGTAGGCTCGGCTTCTTCTTCGTCGCCAAGATCGAAACTTTCTTCGGATCCTTCTTCCGATTGGTCCTCATCGTCGTCTCCGATTGATATAGGAACGCCGTATCCCATCTTTTCACGGAAAGTGGAAAGCATAGGATTCAAATCTTCGGAGGATTCCGGATTCTTGTTCAACGGATCCAAGATGGAGCGGATCTGATCCAGTTCCTGTTCTGAATAATCAGCCATAAAGTCCTTCCAATAGTATCGGCTGGTCTTTGAAAGAGCAAAGATTTTTTCCTTATGTCGGATCTAGGACAAGCCCCGGAAATACGCTTAGGGTTTCCGGGAAAACCTACGACAATCGGTTTATGGTGCATAAAGCCAAGGCGATTGCCTTACTTACCTTGATATTGACCTTCGCACTTGCTGCGGAAGACGCGGAAGATTGGATCGGAGCCTTCCGATCCGTGGATTATGAGGAAGGAGAAGAAGCCCTTCCCGAGGAAAAAATTTATTATTTCTGGCAATTGGAGAATTTGAGAAAGGCGGTACCGCCTAGATTTATCCGATTCGTGGATACATTCTCTGCCTTAAAGACCGGAAAATTATTGAACCGCGGAGTATTGTTCAGTTACGAAGGACTTGCAAACGACGAGGTAAGCGTTTGCGGAGAATTCAATCACTGGCAATGTGTTTCCTTACAGAAGAACGATAAGGGAATTTTTTACGGAGTAGTGGATATTCACGGAGACCAACTCTACGAAGCGAAACCAGCTTATGAATACAAGTTCAAGGTAGACGGTATATTCACACATGATCCAGAAAACCCAGACACTGTAGAAGATGGGGAAGGTTCTCTAGTTTCTAGGATCGCATTCAGAGAAGGCGGACCTAACAAACAGACAAGCACCAGGGTCCTAGAAGATTCTCCTTACGAAGAAAAAGAATTTAGAACGGTTGAATTCAGGATTTATCAACCGCAAGCGGAGTCGGTAAGTCTCATTGGAGATTTTAACCATTGGGATCCTGAATCCGACTTTTTGATCAAAGAAAGGAATGGAACTTTTCGAGTAGTCAAAAAATTGAAACCGGGAGAATACCAATACAATTTCCTAGTAGATGGAAAGATCATAGTGGATACTTATAATCCGCTTACGGTGTTAAGAGAAGACACCGGAGAGATCTCGTCTGCATTATTAGTTCCGACTAGAACCGGAGTTTTGGAAAGAAAGAAGATTGACCCCTAAGGTATAAGAACGGATTGTTTAGATCCGTTCTATGGAAAAGTTGCGTCTCTCCGTATATTTGGTAATCGGGATCATCGTTATCCTGATCATTTTTACCCTGCTAAAAAGTTGGTTCGTATACGACAGAGGGATCGAGCTTGCAAAACATCCGTCTAACAGCATTCAGACTGTATATGTGGAGCCGGATGACGATCTAGTGGAACATTCTTCCGTAGTTTGGGGAAAATTCTTATACTACCCGCTCGGCCTCAATAGGGACAGAGAAAACTTCGGTCCCCGTAAAACGTTAAACCATGCTCAAAATCTTGTGTTTGTAGATCTTCAAACCGGAAGGAACCGCAAGGTATTCAATAAGAGTGTATACATCTGGGATTACTTTTACGGAGCGGAGCCTGAAAAGTCGAGTTCCGATTCGGAGACGCAAGAAATCTCCGAGGATGTGTTTCTTGGCCTAAAAACAGGAAAAAAATTCGTGATCGTAGGAATGCCTGAGGATACGAACAAGGACGGGTATCTGAACCAAAAGGATTCAAAAAAGGTTTTCGTGTACGATCCGAACTCCGATGAGCTAGTTCCTATTCTTCCCAAAAAATTCTATTTGGAAAAAATCCTGCCAGACACTCCGGAAAATAAACTAGTAATGATCGTAAAAAGAGAAGAAGAGTCCAGCCCAAACAAAAAGAAGCCGAACCTTCCTACATTATATATTTATGATACTCTTCAAAAAAGAGGCCAGATGATAGAGCGCCCGTAGGCGCACTTTTACTGATGCCGATGTTGGAACTCCAACACGCGCGAGTCTTTTACTCTTCCTGAGATTCTAACCATCTCTCCGCTTCTAAAGCCGCCATACATCCGGAGCCCGCAGCGGTGATCGCTTGTCTATAAGTTTTGTCCTGAACATCTCCTGCAGCAAACACACCTTCTACACTTGTGCGGGTCGTGCCTGGAACGGTTTTGATATAACCGGTTTCGTCCAGATCCAGTTGGCCTTCGAAAATTTCAGTATTCGGCTTATGGCCGATCGCGTAAAACAATCCCCCAACAGGAAGTTCTTTCGTCTTTCCGGTAGTAAGTTCTTTCACAGCAAGAGAAGTGAGTTGGTTTCCATTTCCTTGTGCGCTTTCAACAGCTGTATTCCAGATAATTTCTATCTTAGGATGAGTGGTCGCTCTTTTCTGCATGATCTTAGAGGCTCTTAAAGAATCTCTTCTGTGGATCAGATATACTTTAGATGCAAACTTGGTTAAGTGAGCCGCTTCTTCTACCGCGGAATCACCTCCGCCTACAACTGCCAATTCTTTGTTTCTGTAAATTGGAAGCGCACCGTCGCAAACAGCACAGGCGGAAATTCCTTTTTGCCAATAAGAATCTTCGCCAGGGATGAACATCCTTTTTGCAGTAGCACCGGTTGCTATGATCACAGTTTCCGCTTCTATCAATTCGTCGTCGGACCAAAGACGGAAAGGCCTTTTGGAAAAGTCCACTTTCGTAATAGTTTGGGTGATAATTTTAGTGCCGTATTTTTCGGATTGGGCGCGGAACAAAGTAGTGAGCTGGGTTCCGTCTATTCCCTCAGGAAAGCCCGGGAAATTTTCCACTTCGGTGGTAGTGGTGAGCTGGCCGCCTGCGGCGATTCCCCCTGCCATAAATCCTTCGTACATAACAGGATTCAAATTCGCTCTGGCTGCATAAATTGCTGCTGTATGACCCGCAGGCCCGGATCCAATGATGACTACTTTATGGGGCATCTCATTTCCTCTAATGATTTAGAATGATTCTAAAATGATTTTATTTTTAGACTGAGGAATTGTAAAGTAGATCTTTTTTTTCGAGAAGAAAGAGTCGGAATTCCAACAGTCCCTTTCCTAGATGAATTGTCTTGTCATCCGGGTAGGAATCCAAATGCTATCCAGTATTCATGGATTTCGCCAAAAAATCGTTTTTCGGCCTAGTTTTTTTGATCCTAATCTTTCTCGGAACCGAAGCCGGTTTGGTTCTACTACGCAGTCCTTCTCTCCAATACTATAGGGATCTCAAACTCATCCACAGTTTTCATCCGGATTATTACGTGGCCTTGGAGCCTGGTGGGTCCAAATATATCAGACATTTTGCCGGAAAATGGGAAGGTCAGTTCAGTATCAATTCTCTCGGCCTCCGAGGAAAAGAAGAGCCCATCCCTGGAAAACCAAAACTTCTATGCTTAGGGGACAGTTTGGTAATGGGATTTGGAGTGGGCGACTCGGACACATTCTGCCAACTCCTGGACGGGATCGAACTGAAGGGAGAATCAAGACAGGCTTTGAACCTAGGAGTAGACGCCTACGGTTCCAGAGGTTCTTATTATAGACTCAAAGATATCTCTTCCAAATTGGACAACGTAAAAGAAGTATTATTTTTCATTTCTCCGAACGATTTCGATATGCCGGAAGCTCTCGCAAAAAAAGGAATATTACCTGACGACCAAACGGATGCGATCCGAGAAAAAGATCCGAACTACGCCCGGAATTTTAAATTACAATTTATTTTAACAAGAATTTCTTATACACTCCAAGCGCTTAAGTTGGCTTACGAACAGATCCAAGTCACATTCGCAGTTACCAAACTTTCGGTATGTAAAGAGTTTGATTCGGCAGGAATTTATAGATGCAGTATGCTCTCTGCTTTAGATGGTGACGCCGGTATAAATGAAGGTAATCCTGCCGGTGTAAATCGTAGTCCTTCCGGAAATATAGTTTCCTATTTCGAATCTTCTTTTTTTAGACCGGTCAAAAGACCGAACTGTGATTCGGATATTACGCCTACCTCTGCGGTATTCGGAGCAATGTGTCCCGAGCCGGTTCCGTCTTACGTAACTTGCGTGGATTCTGCTCCTTCTTTCGCAACTCTTCCTGTATTGCCTGAACTCACTCAGGAATATTATCAAAAAATGATAAATCTTGCTAAAGAAAAAGGATTTAAACTGATCCCGGTGATCCTTCCTATCCAAATAGAAGAGATCTATTGTTTTAATAACGGAAAGTATCATCCTTTGGAAAACTATGCGACCCGAGCCTCCGCATTTTTCGAAAAGCGAGGAATAAAAGTCTTACGTTTCAAAAAGGAAACCGCTTCCATGTGCGGTTTCGATCAAAATGGTAAAAAATTCGGGATCTTAGATCATTATATCCCGGAAGACGGGCATTTTACCAAAAGAGGGAATATCTGGGCGGCGGATTCTCTCAAGGCCAAATTGAAGGAGACGGATCTTGCTCTTTAATTCCCTTCATTATTTATTTTTTGCACCCATAGTCATCTTAGTTTATTTTCTGGTACCTTCCAGATTCCAAAAACTTTGGCTATTAGTTACTAGCTTATATTTTTACGCGGTTTTTAGGGTCCCGTTCATACTATTACTGATCTATTCGATCGCGATCACGTATTTTTGCACTCTTTGGATGGATAAGTCTTCATCCAGGTTCGGAAAATTATTTTTCCTGAATATAGCGATTTGGGGAAACCTAGCTTTACTTTACTTCTTTAAGTATTTGGATTTTTCTTTTTCGGTTTGGAATACGATCCTTGGACTTGTTCCTTGCGAGCCGTATTATGCGTATCCTTCCGGGATACTGCTGCCGATGGGGATTTCATTCTTCACTTTGCAAGCGATCGCATATGCAGTCGATGTGTATCATAAAAAAGTAAAACGTGCGGAGAGCTTGTTCCAGTTCGGACTGTTCTTAAGTTTTTTCCCTCAGTTGGTAGCGGGGCCGATCATTCGCGCTCAGGATATGCTCCACCAATTTTTGGACACGTACACATTCAAAAAAGAAAACTTACTGCCTGGGATCAGACAGCTCGCATGGGGACTTTTTAAAAAAACTTTCGTAGCAGATCCGATCGCAGCAGTTATCGATCCGGTATTTGCGGACCCTCTTCATTACGGTTGGTTCTCGTTAGCTGTCACAGGCTCTTTATATATCATCCAAATGTATTGCGACTTTTCCGGATATTCGGACGTAGCTATCGGAACCGGAAGGATCATGGGCTTCCATATTCCTGTCAACTTCAGGCAACCATTCCTTTCTCAAACGGTTTCGGAGTTCTGGAGACGTTGGCATATTTCATTCAGCTCTTGGTTGAAAGAATATGTGTATATCTTCTTGGGCGGAAACAAAAAAGGTATCTCTAGGACTTATCTAAATCTTTTTCTTACAACGTTTGTGAGCGGGATCTGGCATGGAGCGGATTGGAATTTTGTAGTCTGGGGATTCGTTCATGCAAGTTTAATGGTGATCGAAAGATTCGCGTTCTCCTTCGAAAGAATTAAAAACTATTGGGATAAGATCCCGAGCACAATCAAGGTCGCGTATCCATTTACTATCTTTGGGATTTCTATGTATTTTTTCCGAGCTCGGCCTGTCGAAGGTATCGGAAATAGTGTCCAAGTAGGTTGGGCAATGGTAAGTAGAATGTTTTCGGGTGTGGATGGAGATTTTTTGCCGGTGCCGTTATCCGTTCTTTCTACAGTATTTATCCTAATGCTCGGAGATTATCTCATGGAAAAAGAAACTCCATGGGCTAAAAAACTTTTCGAGAATCGTATCTGGGTCTATGGGATCTCAGCTATCCTGATCTCTATATGTTTTATTTTATATAGTGTGACAGTAAGCGCACCTTTCTTGTATTTCCAGTTTTAAGATTTGGGCGGCTCCTGCGCTTCGCTTCGGATCGTGCTGCTCCGACTTCGCGCATTCGCGCTCATCCGGGCTTTGCCCGGACTAAAGGTCTGCGCATCACTGCCGCTTGGTAATATTCTCTGTGACTCCGCGTCTCTGCGTGAGAATTAAATCTGATTCATTTTGGCCCACGCAGAGGCGCAAAGACGCGAAGGGATTTTAATGAATATCTTTTGCTATTTCTTGGGCAATGAAATTATATAATAATGGATTCGGATGTCCGTCTTTCGGAAGAAAAATCTGATGATTGCTTTTTTTCCAAAAATCGTAAATCGATTGTTGGAGGTCCAGCACCGGGATTTTAGAATCAATTGCGATTTGTCTGACTTCTTTTACTAAGGCGGAATCCACTACAGGCTCATACTTTTCGTTCGGTTCCGGAAGAAAGACTAGAACAAGAGGGATGTTTCTCTCTTTCACAAATGTAAATAAAGAAACAACCGCTTTTCTATGCGGATGGTCCGGGCCTAAAACGGAACCGCTGGACGGAATGATTAAGTTGTCCGCAGATTCTGGCTTGTATTTCTCATAAACAATTTTGCACGCATTGAATACCGCACTGTATTTAGAAAGAAAATAGGAAACTCTCACGAATATTCTTTTTTTCACAGAAGATTGTAATTCTTCTTCTCTATAAGAATCCGTAAAATCGGAGATATGATAGATCCAATACGCAGACTGGGGCGGAGTTGAATTTTTTAGAATTTCGGTCAGTCTTTCTTGGATACCGAAACTTCCGAGAGCGTCCACTCCTAGATTTCGAACGAGTTCATGTTTTTTATCTTGTATCAGTTCATTTTGTAAAACCCAGGGAAGGCTTTCCTGGTCGTTAACCAAATATCCTAAAGCAACAGAATCTCCTAAAATCCAAACTTCCTGTGGATTGCCGCTGTAGGAGTTCCTACCGACGTTTTCATCGGAGCTTGTGGTAACCTCTGAGGTAAACCTTTCCCCTCTAAAATCCGTAGAAACATGATATCGAATATTTTTATCCGGATGATACAAATCCAAACTTTGGTTGGGACAAAGCCTCATCCAAGGAACGGAAGACGGATCTACTGAAGTTTGTAGGCAATGCAGTTTTTTATCTTCCAATCTGAATCGAATGGAAACAAAATTGGGGAGTCTAAGCAGGCCTTCTAAAAGTAGAAAAAGAAAAATAGAATATACAAAAAACTGAAAGCGGATCTTTCGTGAGAGGGTAATATATCTCATTTACCCGAAGTTTCCTCGTAGAGTTTTTTTCCACAATATTCGAATAATCTCTTCGATGCAGGGTTGGATTCAGGGATACGATTCTCTATAAAACGTTTTCTTTCCGAAACATTCTTCTTAGAATCTAGAATACAAGAGCTTAAAAACTTAGCGAGACTCTCTCTATCCTTGTCCCAACTTTCCGAAAATCCTCGCAGGACCGTTTCGGTTTCGTCTCTGGAACCTGCCAGTAAATAAATTTCCAAAAGATAGAGAAGAATTTCCGGATTTTTAGGATCTTTTGAACGAGCTTTTTCTAGATAAAGAGCGGCGGATCCGGGTGCTTCTCCGCTTTCCGCTAAAAGAATTCCTAAATTTTTGTTCGCGGTAAAATTTTCAGGATTTTCTCTAAGTGCCAAATCGTAATAATACAAAGCCTCTGCAGTGTTGCCTTGTGCTTCTTTTTCTCTAGCCTTACTTGCTAACTCACCCGAGGAATCGCAATTCAAAGCAAATTGGGACATAAGCAAAATTATGGCGTATCGGAACTTCTGTCTCATTTCCATAGTTTTTTTTCCCTTAGGGGATAAGAAAAGGACGGTTTTTTGTTATGTCAGCCCGTCGAATTTGTACAATTTACGGGCCTCCTCGTGCCGCAATCTTAAAAAAGTTTCAATCTCGAGGGAGAATTTGTCCGAAGGATTTAGTACTGTAATAATCGGAAGCGGGACTAAGAAAGTGACATCTTCTCATAAGAATCTACTCCAAAATTTTCAAGAATACCTCTCGGTTGAGAAGGGTCTGAGCGACAATTCCATTTACTCGTACGGATACGATCTGAACAAGTTTAAGAACTTCCTCGAAAAAGAACATCTCGACTTCTTAGAAGTCCAAGCGAACGACATAGTTCGTTTTTTGAACGAAGAAAGGAATCGTAAAATTTCCGCAAAGACGATCGCTCGCGAAGTGGTTGCCATCCGCCAATTTTATAAATTTTTAAAAGACGAAAAGAAGCTGGATTCGAATCCGACGGAGAAAATTGAAACTCCGGAAGTGATGAGATCCATTCCGGATTATCTAACTCAGGAAGAGATCGAGGAATTGTTCAATGTGATCAAAGAGGATAATCTCTACGAACTCAGGGACAAATGTATTTTCGAACTTCTGTATTCCTCCGGTCTTCGTATCTCGGAAGCTTGTAATTTAAGACTGACGGACATGGATATGGCCGGAATGACCCTAACTGTAGAAGGTAAGGGTGGGCGCCAAAGACTAGTTCCATTCGGTGAGAAATCTTTGGACATTCTGAACCGTTATTTAAAACAAAGCAGGCCTTATATTCTGAAAAACAGAAATTGTGATTATCTTTTTGTTTCTAAAAAAGGATCTTTCATCAATAGAAAATCCGTTTGGAGACTTCTGAACCATTATATCAAAAGAACAAGTATCAAGAAAAAAGTGACTCCTCACACTCTGAGACACTCTTTCGCGACTCACTTGTTGGAAAATCACGCGGATCTAAAATCGGTTCAGGAACTTTTGGGACATATCGATATTTCAACCACTCAGATCTACACTCATATGGCGAATAAAACTCTAAAGGAAGTTCATAAGAAATTCCATCCTAGAGGATAATTCTCCCCGGACCTAATTTTGGCCGAGATCAAAAAAAACGACTATTCGAATCAGTTTCGGATACAAGTTCCTTCTCATCCGCGTTACGTGACAGTAGCGCGGAACTTCGTTTATAACCTAGCGAGAGAGTCTGGATTTTCCCTTTATGACGCCGCCGACCTAAAATTGGCAGTCGGGGAATGTCTTTTGAACGTGATCAAACACGCGTATCTTGGAAAGACGAATTATCCTATTTTTATAGAAGTCACTGTCCTTGAAAATCGTATGGAAGTCCGTATCCGCGATTTCGGAGTCCAAAAAAATATTTCCGAGATCAGAGGATACGATCCGGGAGATTATAGAGAAGAAGGTATCGGACTCTATCTGGTTCGCAAGCTGACAGACCATTTTTATATAGACCAATCCGGAAAAGGAAATCGTCTAATCCTCACAAAAATGAAATAATTAAAAAAGAACGGCTTGCAGAATAGTAGAATTGTCCGTCTATTCTGTATAATCCTATCTTATGCTTTCTATGACCCAAATGAAATTTATTTCTATATTAGTATTTTCGATTCTGATACTTTCATGCAGAAAAGGCCCTTCCTTGTCCAAAGAGGAAGTGAAGGAACTTAGCCAAAATTATATTAAAGAGTTATGTAAAAAGAATTTAGAATGTTCCGCTCAATATCTGGAATCACTCCCTTCCGGAGAACAGAATGCAGCCAGATCCGGGTTTTCCTCCCTGGACCAATGTATGGCGGAACAAAGTAATCAGTCCATTCTTCCTGATGACTACGAAAAAGTCACGGACCAGCAGATCGGAAAAATAAAACGTTGTATGGACGATCTTCTCAAGACTCCTTGTTCGGAAATGGAGCAGTCCGGAGGGATCCCATCATGTAGGGAATTGTTTCCGGAGGGAAACTGAAATATAGTTTAATAAATTGAGTTAAATAACCGCAACGTATAAGAGATAACAAAAGTCCGCTAAAACGATTTTTTTTAATCTGAAATAGATTCGGACTCCGATGATTCTTCCTGCAAAAGCCCCAGTCGTTTCGGTTTAACTTTAGAGTGAGCGATTTGTCCGTCTCCTCCTAAGTATAAGAAGGAAGGCCCCGGGATCTCTTTTAATTTTACGCTGAACTTTTTATTTCTACCCAGGTTCACCTCCACACCCGGAAAAATTTCTCTTTCTACTTCTACAAAAGAATTTCTGTCCGGATCAAAGGAAAGGATCGCAGATTGTTCTTGTGCAAACAAATTTTCCAGGATGGAACTGTACTTTTGGCGGATAGCCTGCAGTTTAGGTAGGCTATCTTTTTCTTCGGGGCTCAGACTTCTTCTTTGGGAATCGTCGCTTAGTTTCTGGATACTAGTATCTACTTTTTTTAATATATCTTGGTTTTTTCGGATCTCAGATTTTAGATCCTCTAATTCGGAAAGAAGCTCCGGAGGCATACCGCAACTGAGAACGGTTCGGGTCTCTACGATGGCGCCTAATTTGGTGCAGGTGATCATTTTTCCAGCTACACATTGACCACCTATAATCTCTCCTCTTCCTCCTCTGACCACAACGGATTCTCCTGCGATCAGTTCGGAGTGCATCGCTGCTTCTTCTATGAAGATGGAATTTTTAGCGATCATCTTTCCTTGTTCTATGAATTTTGCATAGATGTCGGAGCCTGATTCTATCATTCCGCCGTTTCTTCCCATAAATCCGCCGGAAAGAACAATGTCTCCTTTCGCTTTTAGAAAAACTTTTCCTACAGATTTTTTTACGATGATGGAACCGTCCGTTTCGAGAGTGAAACCGTCCGCAATGGATTCTTCTACAATGATTGTTCCCGGAAAATTAATGTTCCCTGTGGAGAAATCCACATTCTCCAGTAAACAAACCTCATCGACTCGGATAAGTCCAAAACGATCTAGTATTGGACGCCCATCGATCAATGACTGAACTATATTTCCGTCTTCTGAAATTTTAACGTTAGGACCTAATTTCCATTCAGCTAGTTTACCTTCTTCGAATGGAAGAACTTCTCCTTTTACGTTTTTCCCAGGTTTACCGGGAGAGGGAGAAATTTTTTCCGCAAGCTTCTGGTTCTTTTTTACACTTTGGATGATTTGAATATTTTTGAAGTCGACTCTTCCGAATTCGTCTTCTTCCAAAGTTGGCGTACCTGGATGCTGGAATAAGATCCGAATATCTCCGTCCTGTCCAGGGATAGGAGGTTCTCCTTGGGCGACTAAAGTTCTTTTTCCGTAATCTTCCGCTTGAGAAAGTTTGAGGATGGATTCTTCTAATATTCCAAAAACGATCCCGTTGGATTGTAGCTGGGAAAGAATTTCGTCTCTGGTTAATAATTTTCCGCCGAATTTGGGCGGATGTAGTATCCCATGAACCGTCATTTTATCTTCTGAAATTTTTAGGTCCAAACTGGACGCTTCCGGTTTACCAGGCCATTTTCCGATCAGATGAGGTTCCGAATCTTTGGTCTTTAAGATACGTTTGAGTTCCTCTTCGCTAACGCCCGAAATTTTAAATACATCCAAACGTTTTAGAATTTCGCGATATTCTACTTCTTTTCCTTTTTTTCCTGCGGGAAAGATGGTGAGATAGGCGAGCCCGTCCAGATTTTCCACTTTGAAAAATCCGTTTTCGTTCTCTTCGATGTCTTTTAATAGTGATTCTGTAAAATTGCGGATTGAGTCGCTCATCCTGGGGGGCCGTTGTTGGAGAGTAAGTCCCATCCTATTTTTTACAATCGAAAACCTGTAAAAAGACTTAAGCCTTTAGGAAGGAAAAAACCCGAAAACTGTCTATTTTCTGACTGGCCCGGTTCGTCGAAGTTACTACAAACCCTTCCTTTTTTCCAAAATTATGTCCTTGAAAATCCGGACAAAACGACCGATGATCCTAGGGTAAGCTTATGGCATTCAACCCATTCTCCATCCTAACCAGTATCAGGGTATCAATAGACCAGGTTCTGGGAAATCTCCCTCCAAAAGTGGTAAAAACTATCGGAACAGCGGCTCTCAGCTTGGCAGTCCTGGTAGCGATCGTTTTAGGTTGGTTCAGTTTCCAAAGAGGTCTGGCAATGGCGGGAGAAGAAGACCAGGCCAAAGAATTGGATCGTAAGGCATTATTTTTAGAAGATATAGAAAGAGAATATAACCGCAAAAGAAAGGATGTTAGATGGAGCGATCCTTCTTACTCGGATTCCGGAAGTTCTTCCTTGGATATTGAAAGATATTCTTTGGAAAAACCTAAGACGGAACCTACTTCTCCCAAGCCTGAATTAGAAGAGTCTGACACAATTCGTAATTCTAAGATGAAAGATGGAGATTCCAGGGTTTTCTTTCCTACTGAAAACGAAAGGCCTGCCCGGGAAAATTTAGGTCCGAGTGACAAAGGGTCCGATTCTCCACGTTTGGAACCGAGCGTAAAACAACCTAGTAGAGAACTTCCTGTAGAAAAAGAAGATTCCAGACTCAGCCGTCCTCCCAGAAAGGAACAAAGGCCAAGAGGGGAATAAGATGAAATATATTCTGATTTCTTTAAGTATTCTTATTTTTACGAATCAGTTGGCGGCGGATTTTCCTCTACCGATCCCGGAGTTAGGTGAGAGTAATATTTCCTCCAGGGGAACTTCTCCGGATGAGCCGCTTCCTCCGATTGATGCGAGTTCAGTAGTTACGGAACAAAACTCGGAACAGTCCGGATCTGGTATAGTTTCTGAAAATGCAACTGTTACGGGCGAAGAGCCAAAAATCTCGGAAACAAAACAATCGGTTATAGAACCTGTAAAAGAAAAGAAAACTAAACTTCCGAATCTTGCGGAAAGAAAAGATAAAAAAAACGGCAAGAAGAAGGAAGTCTCCGATCCGAGTAGGGCCGCTTACGAAAGAGGACTTTTACGTTTGAGGAATGGCCAAAAAGACGCGGCAAAAGAAGAATTCGGTAAGGCCGCTTCTACCGAAGGGGTTGCGAGTTCTCAAGCAAAATTAGAATTATCTAAATTAGAAAATACAAAAGCTGCCGATCCGAATTCTGAAGCTCCGGCAGAAGACGATTCCAGATGGAAAACTTCTCTGGAAACTGCAAGATCTCTTAGGGCCCAAGGCAAAAATTCGGAGGCAGAGTCCATTCTCCTTAGGACTGCAACAGAAGGAGAAGGGGAATACAGGTCAAGAGCCTTATTACAATTAGGTGATATGCTTTTCAGAATGGGAAGATATTCCGACGCACGCAGTTATCTGATGGATTTTTGGAAACAGTTCGGAAAAACTTTTCCGAATGCGGAAGATACAAATTCCAGAGAATTCAAAAGACAGAGAGAAGAAAAAGAACTAGGCGCTTATTTACTTTTTAAATCCAGCTATAAGGCGGGAGAAGGAGAATGGGCGAAACGTTTTTTGAAAAAATATTTGGATAAGTCCGTTTCTGAATCTCAAGGGATGTATTCCCCCTTGAGAACGGAAATGGAATCTTTCGCAAAAAGCGATCTTTAACTTAAGGCTACGTTTACTTCTAATTTTCCGAATTTGGAAAATAGGCTGATCCCTAAAGCTTGTTTTTTAGGGATCTTGATCGTTTCGTTCTTTGCATCGACTATATTCGGAGCGGTGATCTCAATCGACTGACCAGCAGTTGCGAAAATATTCATCGCGTTACCGGTAGTCATGTTTGCGATCTCACCTAGAATATCTTTGTATTCGTTCTTGATATCTTCGTCGCCCATTCCAGGCATAAGTTTCTTGGAAATTTTATAAGCCGCGTCGTAGTTCAGACCGTAGATTACCTCTCCGTTAAACGTTCCTAAGACCCCGATGATGATCGCAAGTTCTAACGTTGTTTCAGGAGTGTCTTTGATCCCGATCTTTCCACGGATCAGGTCGGTCTGCAATATATCCCGGAAGACAATTGTAGCTGCTTCCAGGAATGGGTTTACTAACTCGGCGCGGATTTGCATTATTCCTCCGAAACGGATCTGACGGATGCTCGTTCGACTTTGATACTTTCCTCTAGGGATTGTGGAATTTCCATGAGTATTGCAGTGAGTAAGGAGCCGTTATCCCTGGTTCTCAAGAATGAAGGATCGGGAGTTCCTAATTTGACTCCGGAGAAGGAAACAATCGCGTATTTTTCTCCCTCTCTATAAGGTCCGATATTTTTCTTTTGGGTTAAACCTGGAAGGCTCAAATCCTGTAAGAATTTTTTGTCGGAGCTTAAGGAGAATACATCTTTACCAACGCTGATCTTTTTCAGATCGGATAAGGACTTGTTTTTCAGAGAGACAGTCTGTCTTCCTAAAAGTGTCGCGATCTTTTGTAGACCGTCCGGCTCGTTTTGGAGTGAGACTAGTTTTGCTTTTAATGACTCAAGGGCATTTTTACGCGCTTCTAATAAGAACTTACTTCTAAGGACAGTTTTTCTTTCTTCGAAAGGCACAGGCTTGCCATCTTTACCTTTTAAGGTATTGGGATCCAAGGATTCCTTGTCATAGAGCTCTTTTAATTGAGCGTCTGTAGGTTCCAGATTTCTTTCGGAAGCTTTGACTAGATCTTCTTCCGTGTATAAAACTGCATCCAAATCCACTCTAGCTCCGGAAGCTTCGGAGAGTACGTTTAGCTCTCCATCCGTGCGTCGGATCTCGGTCGGAAGGAAATTTTGAAATAAGGCCTGGGACACTTTATAATCGATCCTGAAACGTAGCGGTGCCTGCTGGAGGAACTGACGATAAATTTCTTCAGGTTTTTTCAGGTCTTCTTCAGAATATCCTGCACCCTGGAGAGAATTTTTAGAAACTCTTTTGGCTTCTTCCCATAACGCTGTTCTTTCGGATTCTTCTGAGATGGTAAAACCGACTGAATTTCCGATCTTGCGGAAAATATATTGGCCTTTTAAAGATTGGAAGGCACAGTCGGCCCAAAGAGACTCTGAGCCCTGTCCTTGGTACATCTGGATACAAAATCTTTTAGCTGCGTTGAATGAATCGATAGGGACGCTTTGGTCGTCAATGCTTCCCATAGTAATGCTTGCCTTTCCGGCTAGCATGTCTATGCCCACTTGTTCCACATCTGGCTTTAAGAGCATGATGATCAGCATCAGGACAAGAATCCCCAAAAAAACTGCCGATCCGACTTTGAATAAAATATCTCTAATTGAAATTCCGTCTGGATTTGTCATAAAACTACGTTCACAAGGAAGACTCGCCTGCGCCTGGAATCTGTAAAGGAGAAAAACCGCCCGAAAAATGCTTCAGGAACGGCGAAATTAGATAGATACATATAATGATGCTCTATATTGCCTTAGCACTCATTTTAGTAGGGATACTCTGCTTTATCTATGTTTCCTTCCAGCCGAATTCTAAAAAAGAGTTTAGCGCCGGTTCATACTCTAAAGGAAACCTACCTCCAGCGAAAGAGAAAAAAATTTCCTATGATACATTAGCTTCTCTTAAAAAACAGGGACGTTCGGAAACCTATTCTCAAATGGACCAGGCATTCGCAGAAGAGAGAAAGATCCGTCCTCTTTCTGAAAGGCAGAGAATGGAATCTCAAAAAACCGAATCGGAAGTCCCCGATCCGGAAGAATTCGGAACTGAGATTTGGGACGAAACAAAAAGGGGAGAAATTTTAGAAATGGTAACCGAGCCCGAGCGCACCCAACCTAGAATCCCTAAAGAAGAAGAATGGTCTATGGAAGGAGTATTATTCCTAGATCTTTCCGGTAGATTACCATATGAGGCATTACAAGAGAAGATCCGACCTGAAACTTTAAAAGGTTTTAGAAGAATGGGTAAGGGAAGTATTCGTGAGATCCCGGGAGGATTCGCTTTCCAGGCAAAAAATTCCGAATTCAGCTATAAACTGAATGAAGTGGAAAAGATCGTTTTTTACGACCAAGGTTTCGCGTTACTTCCTTTAAAAAGAGAATATCCGACCCCGATCTTTTTGACCAAGGACGGAGAAAAATTCAAATCTTATCTGGAATATACAGCTAACGTTTAAAATAAGTAGAAGGCCGAAAATTAACGGCCTTCTACCACCAACCACTTAGTGGTCTTTACGATCACTCTAACGATCGTATAGAATGCAGCTCCAATTCCGAACGCCCAGATCTGAGGCTCGGTGATCACTGCCCAAGGCTCTTTCCAATCTCCGAATCCTACTTTAAAACTTGCAGCGTAATCGAATAATACGAAAATCACTAAAATCCCGAATAAACTAGGATATTCTCTTTTTAGAATATTTCGGAAAGAGAAGCCGAGTTTAGGTTTTACATAACCTGAAAATTTAGGAATGAATGCAGGGATCTTGTCCGCCCAGCTCAGATAGTCTTGGCCGAACTTATCTCTTAGGAATTTTTCTTCAGCAAACATTATTCTTTCGTAATAGAACCCGAAAAATAGGGAGAATACAAGGAGTAAAGGAATGTCTCTGAAGTAAAGAACCGGTCCCAAATACATTAGGAAATTTCCTAAGTAAAGAGGATGGCGAACAAGAGAATAAATTCCCTCTTGGTTAACTACATCCGCCACTTGTTCTTTTGTGTTTCTACCGGAAGTGCGGGCTGGAGCGTAACCGATCACAAAACAACGAACCGCTAAGCCGAGTAAGCTGACTGCAAAACAAGCTGCGGCATAGTATAAATTGATCTCGTAGGAATCTTCTAAAAATTCGAACTTGCTTAAGGAGTATAGACAAAGAAGAAGAATAAATCCTGGTATATAAGATCTCCAGCGAAATAGAAAATTCCCCTGCTGATCCAATTCTTCAATTAATGCCATACGAATTCCTTTTAAGGTTGTGGTATTAAGGAAGGAAACTTTTATCCCCTCGGAGTGTCAACCATTGATTCAGAGCTATTCAGGGAGAAAGGAACCTGGTGGAAAAGTCAGCAAGATCCTTTTGAAGGATCCTTTCCAGGTTCCAAGGATCTAAAACCAATCTGTAACTTAGGCCCTCTCTTTGGAAAACATAACTCCCTAGCTTGGTCATCCCTATCGGAGAAACCGAATAAGTATCCGTCGAGGTAACGATCTCAATTTTAAAATCCCGATCTTTCGGAACGAGAGAAAGTTCTTCAGACTTCTCTAAAAGTACTTCGTCAGCGCTTAATTTTTTGATCTCTTGTATATAGTTTTCCACTTCTTCGGAAGAAGCTCCGATCTGCTGGCCTGAAGTCTCTAAGATCCAATTCTCAGCTTGTTTGTGTAGAGTAAAGTTTATGGAAGAAAATCCTGAAATTTTGATCTCTGATACTTTTTCTCTGGAAGGGAAGGGAGGAACAAGGGATCTACTTAGGAAAAAATCCAGCTTACCTCCGCCTGTTACCGACTTTAGATTTTCTTTAACTAACCAGATCTGATTTTTTTCGTCTAAGATATAAGTTCCGGAACCTTTTCGAACCGGAGCTCCTATCAGGATCTTTCCTAAAGAATTCCCGGAAACATCCTTCAGTTCTAATACCGGCTCATCTCCCCCTAATCCGAATTCTTCCTTAGAGACCGAATTAGATTCGGAGAGTAGGGTGAATTTGCGTAAATGCAAACAGGTTTGGATCAATTCTTCGATCCTTGAGGAATCTCCAGGCAATACTAAGCGAGAAGGTAACTGAACCGTCCATCCATCCAGATCACGATTGAGTATACTTTCTTGTCCTTTACGCCCGCTGATAATCGTTTGTATTTCTTCCGGGGTGATTTTGAAGAAGGATTCAGAATTTTGATAGGTTTTTTTGAACCAGTCCCAAGGATCTTTTGCAATTAGAAGCAAAACTGCCAAAAGTATATTCCCAAAAAATAATAGAATATACGGATATTCATCAAATGTGCGGAGTAGGAGGTCCTTGAGTCTCGAGAAATCCATCATCCGTTCCTTCTTTTTAGCCTGCGAAAAGCGTAAAGAGCCAATAAACCGGGAACCAAAAATAAATGAAATAAACTGATCGAAGTTTCTAAGAAGAACGGTAAGGGTTTTAGTTTTAAAACTGCGGATTGTTTGGAACGTACTTCTAAAAGATCCGTTTCTCCTTTGAGTATATCGATAGAATTTAATAAAAATGGAATATTCGAGTTTTTGAGTATTTCCGAAAATTCCGGAAATGCTAGAAGATCCGAAACTAAATAAGGAGAACCGAATGCTAAAATTCGTCCGGTTTTTGTGCTATTCGAACCTTGTTTGGAATCTGAGAAATAGGAAGTAAATTTTCCTTCCGCATAAACTCCTAATACGAATGGTCCGCCATTTGCTTGGATCGGAGTGGAAAGGATCTGTTTTTCTCCCAATGAAATCGGCTCCGTTCTGGATTCCGCTTCCGGTCCACTTTTTGCTAAAGGGGTAAACTGAACTTCTTTTTGTTTTTCAGGTAGAATGTTTATACTAGAAGACCAAGGGACTAAAAAACTTTCCTGGTTTTTGGTAAAAGGACTATGCTTGTCTAAAGTTCCAGATTTTTGGTCAGGAACGATCCAAGGCGGATAGGGATATTTTCCTAAAACCCCGGGTTCGATTTCGATCACCGAGCCCATCGGTAAAGAATGATCCGGCTCTAGGATAATGTCATAGTTAATTCGAATTCCGTAATGTTCAAAAAATCGGACCATTTCTTCCGAATCCGGATTTTTCCCTGCGAGTCCTGCTCCCAAATCTCCGGAAAGAAGTCCGAAACTTCCTCTTTCTGAGTTCGCTTTGAACTCCATCGTTTTGGCTAGAAGAAGTAAACTTCCACCTTCTAAAATAAATTTATCTAGTTTTCTTTCTGTGACTTTAGAAAGATGTCCTCCTCCTATCCAAAGAACCACTTCTGTTCCAGAGGGAAGGTCTTCCGTTTCTAGATCCAATTCTAAGATCGGGCCATATTCTCCTCTTAGGACTCTTCTTGCAAAAATTTCGATCCTGTCTTTGGGAGAGCCTTGTTCTTGGACGGAAAAATTTCCAGGTGATCTTAAAATAACTATCCCTGAATCCTGATCTTGTCTCTGCATTTTACGGATTGAATTTAAGATCTGGTATTCTAGATCTTCCGTAAAGAAAGCAAAGGATAAAACTTCCGTTTTCTGGCCTAAGGTCAAAACGATCCCCATAAAAGCCTGTTTGACTGAAGCAGAGTCTCTGGATGTCTGTTGTAGTATCTGAGGTTCTAATCCGACTTCCATTGCTTTTCTGGCATCCTCTTCCGAAACGGACGGATCATAAAATCTTATATGGACATTTTCCTTTCCGATCTTAGAGATCTCTTTTAGGAGTTCTTTGCTAAGTTCAGCTCTTGCCTTATATTCTCCAGGGATCTCGGAGGAATAGAATGCATCTATATAAAGTGGATCATCCAATTCTTTTAGTACTTTTGCAGTGCTGGATGTGATCTGGAATCTTCCGGACCTGGAAAGATCCGCCTTGCACGGGATTGTGGAAAAAATACTGTTCAACAAAATGAAGAGTAGTATCCCGTTTCCTAACCCGAACCAAGGAGATTTAGAGATTTCTAATAAAGGACGGAATAGTTCTCTCATGGATAATTTCTCCTGAGAAAGAAAACGTTTCCGGCCAGATTTGCCGAGATAAAACTAAAAAAGTAAAGTGTATCCGAAAGATCTAATATTCCTAAACGAAATGATTCAAAGTGAGAGGATAGCGCGAATAAATATGCAAATGCAGAAGGCCCACCGCCAAAAAATTTTAGGACAGGCTGAGTGCCTAAAAGGAAAAAGAAAAGGCAAACAAGAACGGTTAGAATATAAGAACTGATCTGATCTTTTCCGAAAGAAGAAAGAAAGATTCCTAGGCTGATATACGCTCCGCCGAGTAGCCAACAACCTAGGTATCCCGCGAATACTATCCCAAGATCCAGATCTCCGAAGGCCCAGATAAAAAACGGGATGCTAAGGCTCAGACAAACGGTGAATCCTAAAAATGCCCAGGCAGCTAGAAACTTTGCGGCAACTATTTCCCATTTGGAGATTGGCAAAGTAAATAAGATCTCCAAACTTCCGGATCGTTTTTCTTCGGACCAAAGCCTCATTGTGATCGCAGGTACAAATACTACGAATAGGAGGGGAGTCCAGACAAAGTATTCTTCCATTCCGGCTACTTTTCTGTCCCAGAAGGAACCTTCTCCTAAACCATAGAAGAATAAGAAAGAAGATAAGAATAAATATAGTATAGAGAAAACATAACCTATCGGTGTATTAAAATAGCTGGCCCATTCTTTTTTAAAAACTGCGGTAAGGCCTGGTGGTAAAGAAGGGATCCTCATAATCATTTAGAAACCAGATCCTGAAAGACGGATTCCAAAGACTTTTGGGAGATCTTATATTCTAAAATGGCAAAAGACCCTTTTCGGATCAGTTCGAAGATCTCCTCCGGTTTGAGTGAAGAAGATTCCAATCTGAACTTTGTATATTCTCCTTCTTTTTCAGAAGATAAGATTTGTACATTTTTACCTTCTAATACTTTTTCTAGAGTTTCTTTTTCTGTTTTTGCAGTTAATAGTACGGAATCCGATCTTTTAAATTCCGAAACAGGAAGGTCCGCGACTAAGTTTCCTTTATGCAAGACCAATGCATGATCGCAGGTTTCTTCCACTTCAGAGAGTATATGAGTGGATAATAGAACTATCTTATCTTTTCCTAAATTTCGTAGTAACTCCCTAAAATGAGAGATTTGTATAGGATCCAGACCGGAGCTTGGTTCGTCTAAAACGATCCAATCAGGATCGTGAAGTAATGCACCTGCTAATGCCAACCTTTGCCTTGTTCCTTTGGACAAAATACCGGCTAAAGAGAAAGTTTGGGATCTTAGATCACAAATTTCTAATACTTCTTTCTTTCTTTTTTTGAGGAATGAGGATTCCATTCCTCTCGCATTTCCTATAAAATCCAAATATTCTCCCACAGTCATATCCGGATAGATAGTGGAAGACTCGGGAAGATAGCCTAACCTTTGTTTTATAAGATTGGGATCTTTTTCTAAAGAGACTCCGTCTAAGAGAACGGAACCTGTGTCAGGCTGAACAAATCCGGTGAGTATCCTGAGCGCAGTTGTTTTACCTGCACCGTTCGGTCCAAGCAGACCGGTAATCCTATTTTTGGGGATGGAAAAATTTAGATTGGATATCGCGACCTTCCCGAAATAGGATTTTGAAAGATCGGATACCTGAAGAGAAGCCACGAAAGTTATTCTTTCGGGACTAAGGGCCTATGCAACTTTTTTTCCCGAGAGGATTATGCTCTGATCCGGAGCATAGCGTCCACTTTGAATTTTCTAAGAACATCCATTAGAGCAGGTTGAAGATTCACCACCTCTAATTTTACTCCAAAATGATCCAAAAGGTTTCTAAGAGTGAGTAGCTTTGCAACGCCGCTAGAAGTGATTTTTTTTGTAGGAGTCATATCCAAGGTTAAGTTTTGGATATGTGCCCTGGAAGCCTGTTCCGATATCTCATCGAAAACTTTTTCGTATCCGTCCAGAAGTTGATTTTCGAAACGAACGATTCCGTGTTTATTTTGTATCGTTAATTTGGCCATAGCACCCTTTGTTTAATGAAATAGACTCCTAAAATCGGACCATCCCAACAATAAAACGGAGATGGACTCGGGTCCTATATATCGAAACAAGTGGGTCAGATCTTTCGGCACATAAAATTCCAATAATTCGCCTTTGGAATAATTTCCCAGGACTCATAATCCGAGCCTATCCCCAAAATTTCGAGACCTGAATTTTGTAGGTTCTTCGACCAAGTTTCGAGCGGATAAGCCCGATGATAATGTTCCTCCAGTTCTGAAATCCCAGGTCCGGAAAATTCCAAACTGGTCTTTAAAACGGAAGTTTTAGGATCAAATTCATTCTTCCAAACGAGTTTGGTCTTCCCATGGGTCTCCTTTAGGACCTTATTCTGGAAATTTTTTCGAAAATTTTCGGAGGTGCTTACATCGAAAAAGAAGACCCCATTCTTCTCCAAAACACTGGAAACTTGGGCAAATACTTGGGAAAGTTCTTCCTCTCTTTGGAAATAATTTAGAGTGTCATGCACAGAGAAAATCAGATCAAAGGATTTGTTCAATTTTGGGAAGGAGAGAAGGTCTCCTAATTTACGAACCCCTCTGATTTGCTGAGAATCGGCGATTTGAAGCATTTCAGGCGAATTGTCGATTCCCCAAAGTTCCGTGGATTCGGGAAAAAATTTCCAAATTTTGCAGGTTCCGCAGCCCAAATCCAATGCGATTTTTGGATGGATTTTCTGGGTTCCGATCTGGTAAGATTCCAAAATCATCTTCGCCCAGTCCAGGTAAGGTGCCCGTTTCATGACTCCGTCATAAATGCCTGCAAATGCCGTATACGGCCTTTTTTTGGGGATTGGAGAAATAATTCTTGATTTATTCCCCTGCTCGCGAGTATTCCTATCCATTTGATGCGACATAATTCTTTGAAGGGTTTTCTTCATCGAATCTTCGTGAAACTCTAAGTATGGGCCTAGAACTTCTTTTACCCTTTTTAGCCAGTGTAGGCATTACTATCCTTCTTCGTAGGATGGACAAGTCGAATTATAAGCTCAGCCAGATCAAAAGATATACTGGCAAACTCCAGGAAGAATTACAAGAGATCGCCCTGGAAAAAATCCAATCCGTAAAAGATTCCGGAATAGAACTGGAGATCAGTTTAAAACAAACCAGAAAACTTGCGGAAGAGGTAAGAGGTCTGAACGAAGAATCCAGGCAATTACTGGAAACAATCCGTTCCAATCGGGATTTTTTAAACGCGGTTACATTAGATCTTAAAGAAGTAGTTCATCTTTCTTCTGACATTCGCCAAGAGTCCCAATCCATCCAAGACGGATTGCAAAGATTGGAGCTGGGCAAAAAAGAAGTATCCGGGATCGGAAATCGTATCCAAGAACTTCGTTCCGAGGCAGAAGTTCTTCTGGAAGCATTCCAAGAAAAACTTAATTTCCGTTCGGATGATATCCTTCAATCACTCGCCTCTAAAATCGTAGAGTTAGAAGGATTATTAGAAGTCAAAGCGGATCGAATCGAATCCGGTTTGGAAGAATTGGGAGAAGCTTTCCGCCAAAGATTAGAAGCCCAAACCAAGTCATTATATCATGAAACCGTAGGCAAAGTAGATAACGCTCGAGAAGAAGTTCAGTCTCTTCTGGAATCTGTAAAAGCAAAAGAAGAAGATCTGGATGCAAGAACAGATCGTATGCAGACGGCATTTTTATCCGTATCCGAAAAAATCGATCGTTTAGAAACTAGAGTGGATGAGAAGGCAGAGCTTGCGGATCGTAAATTGGAGGAAACCTTCTCCCATAATGAATCAGTCATTCGCCAAAAGTACGATCAAGTATTAGAACAAGTAGTTCATTCTAAGGAAGCGTTCTTAAACGGAGTTCGAATAGAGATAGAAGCCATTCGTAAAGAAATAGAAGGAATGAGCCTCGAAACGCTTACTAGACGCGACGAGATCTTAAACGAAACCAGACGCCAAGCAGAAGGGATCAACGACTCTATCAATATCTTCCAAGAAAAATATTTGGAAGCTGAGAACAAATTACTCAAGCAAGCGGATTCACGTAAAGCGGATCTGATGCGTCAGATAGATTCTTTCGAAGACGAATTCAATCGTATTTCCAGCAGTCTAAGAATAGAAGCGGAAGATCTTAGAAAAGAAATCCTTTCCGGACTAAAAGAATTCCATTCCGCTTTAGAATCGTCTCGCTCGGAAGAAGAAAGAAAATCCAAACTCAAATTGGACCAAGTCAGAGAATCCTTGGAAGAAGAACTAAAAGTACTCCAACACTCTCAGGCGGAAAAATTCCGTGCGGACTGGGAAACGATTCAGGAAAAAGTTAAGGACTATTCTTCTCAAATTTCCACTCGAATGAAAGAGATAGATGCTTCCGTTAAGGAACTAAAAGTTTCTTTAGAAGAGGAAGTAGGGGCATTGCACGCTTCCCATTCAGAACGTTTCCGTTCCGAATGGGATTCGATTAGAGAGAATGTAAAAATTTTCGACGTCCAGGTCTCGACTAGGATGAAGGAAATGGATTCCTATGTAAAAGATATCCGAGAAGCTCTGGAAGGAACTGCAGGAGATATTTTAGGGGAAGCGGAATCTAAGGTAAGCGAGATCGGTCTTTCTATCGAAGACGAGTTCCGCAAAATGGACAGAAGATTCGAACACTTCTCTCGTTCTTGGGAAGAAGAAGTACAATCCCAGAAAAACCATACCATGGATGCGATCCGTGGATTGGAAGAAAGACTGGGGCAGATCCATTTTAAAGGCGCGGAATATCTGGAAGAATTCTCCAAATCTTATGCGGAACAAAAAGATAAGATCGAAGAATTCGTATCTAAATATAAGGCGAACTTCCAGAAAGAGGGAGACGAGGTCAGAGAGGAGCTTGTTTCTCGTTTTAAAGACCTGAAAGCGGAAGCGATCACAAGCGTAGAAAACGTAAAAGTCGAATATTCCGCGGCGGGAGAAAGATTCGAAAATCTTTTACGCAAGAACGAAAAACTTTTAGAAATGCAAGCGGAGAAGATCCGTACTTCCACCGAATCCCAACTGGAAAAAGCGGGAGAGCAGGCAAGAGTCGTTCTGGACAAACTGAAAGAATCCGGCCAAGACTTCTTTGAAAGACAGGAAGAAAAAATAGACCGTCTCAACGATACGATCGATTCCAAGATCAACAGGCAATTGTCCGCACTTTTAGATAAAGGTCAGATCCAACTTAGCCAATTGGAAGAAAGGATCGCAAAACATCTAGCGGATGTTAAACGACATCTGGAAGAAGCTTTAGATTCGGGGATCAAAGAAAGCGAAAGCCAGATGAAGGAATTCCAAAATCAGGTAAAATATCTCCTGAAAGAAACCGAAGAATCTTCGGAAGAATTCCTAAAAACCGGAAGAGAAGAATTCCAAAAGGCACAGAAAGAATATCGTGTGCTCCAAATAGATCTTCGCAAAGATCTAGAAGAGATCCAAGATGCAAAACGTTCCCTTTTCTCCGAGCTGGAAGAAGAAGCGGAAAAACTGCGCTCTTCCGTGGACGAGATCTCGGAAAGGATACTGGATGCGGAGAAACGTTCCGCTCTCTTCTTAGATGTAAAAGAAATTATAGAACGTTCCGAAGAATTCGTCTCGGAGATGAAAGAAGCTCTAGAAGATGCAAATCATACGGAAAAAACCTACGAGGATCTGGACCAAAACTTAGTTCGGATCAAAAAAGTACAGGAAGATCTGGAAACTCGTATTTCTCAGGCAGAAGAGAGAAGTGCGGAAATCCTTTCCATAGAAGAGAAAGCGGAAGTCTTAAAAGAAGAATTCGAAAGGATCATGGAAGAATCTTCTCATTGGAACGATACTCATCGCAAGCTTGTGGAAGCTGGAGAAAGGGCATTCGAAATGGAATCCCGCTTCTTGGATCTAGAAGATCGTCTAGGCAGAGTAGTCTCCGTTAGAGAAGAGATCAAGCAGCTTGATCAGGACAGCCAAGGTCACAAAGAGAATTCATTTAAGTTAGCCCAAAAGATACGCGAGATGGAAAAAGAGATCTCCGTAATAGAAGCTAGAGAAAGAGAAGTCGCAGAAACTCTTAAAAAAACGGACGATAGACTAGAGACTCTTGCAGGTAGAAAAGAAGAGATCCTGTCGGTAGAAGCTAAGTTCGATAAGATAGAAGACCTGATGTCTGAGTTAGGAGAGCGTCATAAACAGATCAGCACTCTTCAGCAAAGGTTAGACGATATGAAAGAAGGTGCTCTATCGGTTAAGGACGACCTAGAAAGTCTACTCTCTGAAGCAGAAGATACCTTCGAAAAACTTTCTACGTTCATGGATGTTGTCCAAACCAATATGTCTAAGACCGGAGGGGGAAAGTCCGGTAAGGCTCAAGGCCAAGATCCCTTAGTCGCTAGAAAGAAAGCAACTGTGTTGAATTTATTTCACAATTTCCATTGGCAACCCGAGACGATCGCTGAAAAATTAGGGCTCGAAACTTCTTTGGTCCAAACTATCATTCAAAACGAGACGGTGAAAAAGGGATGATTTTTTTCTTGACCCCAATGTTTTTCCCCAATATGTCTCGTTCCCACTTGTATTATACGACATGCAAAAAATTTCATAGGGAGATCCTTTCGTTTTTAATAAAAAACTGAAATTGTAGGGCAGCATTCCGAAAATGATTCCTTTTTTCGAGGCATCTGGAAACGTATCACAGTAAATTTGACACGTTCCGGCAAAGTCTCGGGATGGAATAAGGAGAGGCTCCCAAAGCTCGTTCGTATGGTACAAAAAAAGAAAACTACTGTTAAGAGGAAGAATTCCATGGCTCAAAGCGCTGAAAAGGATACCCTCATCGTCGCAAGCAAGGTAAAAGCTTATATCAAATCTAAAGGCTTTATGACTTCCGGAGACGCGGTCGATGGCTTGAATGAAAAGTTATACGGACTGATCGACGATGCTTTAAAACGTACCGAGGCGAACAAACGCACTACGGTTAGACCAACCGACTTCTAATCCATTCTTGATCTACATCAAGAACAAGACTGAAATCGAGAAAATGAGGGCGGCGGGCAAATTAGCCGCCGCGCTTCTGGACTATATATCCGGGTTCATTCAACCCGGTATAAGTACTCTTGCGATCAATGATCTCTGCGAAGAGTTCACGAAGAAGCATGGAGGTAAGTCGGCACCTCTAGGTTACAAAGGTTTTCCGAAATCGGTTTGTACTTCAATCAACGAAGTCGTTTGCCACGGAATCCCAAAGGCAATTGATGTTCTGAAAGAAGGTGATATCGTCAACGTTGACGTGACTCCTATCGTAGATGGATATCATGGAGATAGTTCTCGTACTTTTATCGTAGGCGGTAAAACTTCTCCCGAAGTGGAACGTTTAGTTAAAGATGCGGAACGTGCCATGTGGATCGGAATAGAACAAGTAAAACCAGGAAATCGTGTAAGCGATATAGCAAATGCGATCGACGATTATCTGACCCCTAAAGGATACGGGATAGTCAGAGACCTGATGGGCCACGGAATAGGAAGAGGCTTCCACGAAGAACCTCAAATCCCTCATTATCGCTCCGGCCGTAAACTAGCCAAATTAGAACCGGGAATGACATTCACTATAGAACCAATGGTGAATTTAGGAACTTGGGAAGTTATCTTTTCTAAAAAGGACGGTTGGACTGTGACTACGAAGGATGGAAAATGGTCCGCTCAGTTCGAACATACCATTCTTGTTACTGAAAAAGGCTATGAAATTTTAACCCAAGCATAGTAATCTGTCGTGCATGGATTTCGTTTGGAAATATATTTCTTTACTAGGTAAGGATCTCGCTTTTTTCGTTTTAGGCTTTTTGGTCTTCTACATCGGCAAAAAACTGAAAGACTGGACGGAACCTCGCAAGCTGGACGAGGAATTAGTAAAATCCGATAATAGTGCTCTCGCTTTAAGTTTATCCGGTTACTATATCGGGGTCATTATATTATTTATCACTATAGTTTCCCATCCTGGAGAAAAAGGAGATCTACTCGGAGATCTTTTTCAAGTGTCTTCCTTTTCGATCTTAGGAGTGTTACTTCTTCTTCTTTCCCAAAAGATCAACGACGGATTGATCTTAGGCGGAATAGACGCAATCGAAGAAATTTACGAAAAAAGGAACTTAGCTGTGGCTTCCGTTTTATTCGGAGGAACGATCGCCAGCTCCTTTTTTATAGCTGCTGCATTGAATGGAGATATTGGAGAGAAGGTATTTCCACAAGGATTAGGCATAGCAGTTTCCCCGCTTGTAGAAAAGACGATCATTGGATCGATTATTTCCGTAATTTTTTTCTCGGTGGGCCAGATAGGGATGGTCCTATTTTCAGTTTATTATAAACTTTGGATCCCTTATAAACTTAGATTAGAGTTGGAAGAAAAGCAGAATCTGGCAGCGGGAACAGCATTTGCCGGGGCATTACTTGCGATCGGGATCTTACTCACAAGAGCATTGTTTAGAGAATTTGAATCCTTGTACCAAACTGGGATCTTATTACTTTTAGATTTGGGACTTGCTTTTATCATTATTCCTATTTTACATTTTTTTGCAGACTGGGTTGTGCTGCCCGGCTCTACATTAAAGGAAGAGATTGAAAGGGATCAAAATTTCGGAGCAGGACTTCTGGAAGCGGTAGTTCTTGTATCCTTCTCTGCTATTATATTTTTTGCGATTTGAATTCAGAATAGGTCATGGGAGGAGTATAACTTCCATTCCAGATGATATACTTTTTTGATCCCAAAGTCGCAAGCTGCTTGTAAAATCATTTTTTCATTCGATTCTTGGGATAGAATAGAATAGGCGTCGGTTAAATCCGAAACGATCTCTGCAAAGATGTATTTATGAGTGGGTAAGAAGGGAGAAAGTCCTCTTTCTTCAAATCCTCGCAGCGCTCCTAAAAGTCCTGCGAGTAAGATCCTGCCTAACGGTCTTGTCCTTTCTTTCGGAAGATCGAGGCCAGCTTCTTTTGCCGCGCTTAAAAGTTCCTGGAGAGGAATTCCTCCGGATAGAGAAAGTAAGGATGTTTCTTCTCCTTCCTGCATAAAGAAAGAATACGATATGCTTCTTGAAAGTAAAGAACTTCTGGACGAACTGAAAAATATCGCAGAGACGAACGGTTTCCAATTATTCGGAGTTGGACCGGCTTCCGTTCCGTCCGAGGACAAGGAGAATATTCTCCATTGGGTCGAAGAAGGCCGTCATGGAAATATGGATTGGTATCCTAAAAACATGAATCTTAGACTGGAATTGGACGGATTAGGATTCAAGCCACAATCGGTAATCGCGTTAGGCGCTTTATATAACGATCCCGAATATGAAAACTTGGATCTGCCTTACCGATTTTCCAGATATGCGATGGGAGAAGATTATCATTCCGTTCTTCGGAAAAAAGCGTCCGGCCTATTGGAGTTTTTAAGGAAGAAGTTTCCGAACCAAAAGTTCAGACAGGGAGTGGATTCTCTTCCTGTTCCTGAAAAAATTTTGGCAAGAGAAGCCGGTCTTGGCTGGATCGGGAAAAATACGAATTTGATCCACGAAGAATACGGTTCCTTCTTTTTTATTAGCTTAATATTTACGGATTTTCCTCTCCGTTTTGCTTCCATCCAAGCAAAGGACAGATGCGGGACTTGTACTGCATGTATTAATTCTTGTCCAACAGGAGCCTTGGAACCTTATAAGATCGACGCACGAAAATGTATTTCATATAAAACGATAGAAGATAGATCCGAGAGTGTTGACTCTCTACATGGTTGGGTCTACGGATGCGATATTTGCCAAGAGATTTGTCCTTGGAATCAGGTTAAGGCGCGTAAGAAGGGCTGGAAAACTGAGATAGCTGAATTTAAGATCCGAGATCTATTCAAAAAAGAAAATCTCTCGGATCTGGATGAAAATGAATTCAAAACATACTTTAAGGATTCCGCAGTCAGTAGGATCTCCTATTTCCAGCTTAAGCGAAACTTGAAAGTAATTGGCAGAGAGAAATAGAAATTCTTTTCTTCTACCAATTAAAGTTCGAACTCTCGGTCAAATTACTTTTTCGGAACATGCTTGGATAAGAAGTTTTTATTGGACTTGTTCCATTGCTCTATCAATATGCCTCGCTGCTTGTTCAGGGTTTGGTTTATCTTGTTATAAGTAGGTACTAACGAGTTTACTTCTGCCAAAAGTTTATTATGCGTGTCTACATCCTCTTGAGTGCGATCCTTCGGCTCTTTTTCGTTAAATTTCTTTTTGTATGCTTCGAAACGAGCTTCTTTCATGTAGTATTCGATTAGAGTAGGGATCTGCTCTTTTGCTTCCGTCTTATAGAAGTTCAGGTTGTTTTTGCATGCCTGGATCAAGGATGAATCTCCCTCATAAGGGACAACCTTATCCAACAATTTAAGACCTTCTTCTGCATACTTTAAAAGTGTTTCTCTATTTTGTTCGATAGCCTTTACGTCTTGGTCTTTGAGAGCTTGTAATAAATAAATTTCTTGTTTATAAGGTTTGAAGTCGATTAAGTAGATTTCGTCTTTATAATTCATTACCTCGCCTGATTTTTTCAATAATTGACTCATTCTATCTTTACTTTCGTAAAGAGTGATGTCATTGTCCTTCGCAAAAACTCTTTGTTCCTTTTCGAATTTTTCGGCCGCCTCATGTAATCTTTCACCTGCTTTCTTCTCTGCGAGCATGTAGGCTTCCATTGCATCGTAGGATTGTTCTGCGGCTTCTTTTAGATCGACTAACTTTCCGTAATCTTCTCTCAAAACTGTATAATATACATTTAGATACTTGATGACTGCGTCTTTTAGGTCGGAGCTTCCATCGTATTTTGTGGCCTGGTTTGCGTTCAATAAGGCTTTTTCCACAGAGGTAATGATAGCGGTTCTTTTGGCTTCCTTGTCTTGTTTGCTATTACTATGTGCCAAAGCTTGGATGTATGATAAACGATCTGCCGATATTTTATCTATCGGATCGGTTAGTTCGTTTAAATATTTCAAAGCTTCCGCCGAACTTTTTGCTGTTAGATTAGTCGCAAAGGAAAAAACCAGTAAGGTTACTAGGATTTTCCATACCATTCCTTTATATTTCATGCTACTTTCCTTCATTATGATTTATGAAATCGCTAATAATGTTGTAAGACTCTTCTACATATGGATCGGATTCGAGTCTATCTTTTTTGACCTTGAATATTTGGTTCTCTAAGCTACCGCTATGAAACGATTTTTTATCAAATAAGGTTGATTGAGAGCTGAAAATTGAACTTTTGAGAACTGAAATTTCGTTTATTTTACTTATTACATTCTCTCTTTCAGAATAGAATTCAAAAAAGTCCTCTGGATCTAGGGGTATTTCCTTGGGCTTAGATAGCCATTTTTTTGCTTCGCTTTGAATGGAGTCTATCTTTTGAAAAAAATGATTTCTTTTAATTCGATCTGATGATTTATTTTTCAAAGTGCGGATAGGGAGTTCCGGTAAAATTTCATAATGAATCTCCTTAGATATGGAGTTTGGGAAAAGACTATTTTCAAGATCTGTTTCACGAAGAGGGAAATTATTCCATTGAGGGAGTTCTATGTGAGGTGCTACGCCTTTTTGCTGGTGACTTACATTATTTAAACCGTAATATAATCCTGTAGTTAATTTTATTTTATCGATCTTGTATTTCCCATCTTTGATGGTTAAAAATTTTTGTGAGCTAGCCTTTCCGAAAGAAGACGAGCCTACGATCAAAGCTCTATTATAATCCTTTAATACATGAGATAAGAACTCAGGGCCGGAAGCGCTCTGGGAATTTTGGAGGATCAACAAGGGACCAGAAAAAATTCTTCCTCTGTTCGGATCTTTCAAGATATTTAATTCCCGATTGCCGTTTTCATTCAGAAAAAGAGGACCTTCGTCGATAAATAATCCGGCCAGATCCATAGCTTCCTGAAGAGAGCCGCCATAGTTGTCCCTTACATCTAGAATCAGGCCTTCGATCGATTCGCGTTTTAATTTTAAAATCGCTCTTGCTATGTCCTCCGAACATCCAAGGAGATCCGTTTCCGAATCTGTATAGAAAGAAGGTAGATAGATATAGCCGATCTTTCTTTCTCCCTCTAATACCTGGGTAAAAATGAAATCCTCTTCCTTTGCTATTTTTGTCTTTTGGAGTTGGATCCAAACTGTTTTACCTGAAAGTTTTCTTACCTTAAAGAATGCTTTTTGGGGAATTTCGCGGTTGATTAGAATGTAAAGTTCCTCTGCGGAAATATCGGCTACATCCGTTCCTGTATCGGAATTTAACGAATTGCGTATCTCTACTATTTTGTCTCCTTTATGGATCTCTCCAGAATTCCAAGCGGCTCCACCTGGATAGATTTTTGAAATACGTGTATCTCCAAATTGGGAATGTTCGAATTCCAGCCCAAAACTTAAACCTTTATCAAGATCTGGGGAGCTAAATTTCTTTCGAAAGGAATCTGAATAAAAACTACTATGTGGATCCAATTCTTTTAACATTGCGTCCAAAAACTGAGAGCCTAATAAATCAATCATCTGATCGGAGGAAGTCAAGCTGCTCCGTAATCTATAGATTTCGAAGTTTAGAATAGATCTTCTGATCTTTTTCCTTTCTTTTTTAAAAGCTTTTGAGAATTCATCAGATGACCTATATTTTCCGATTTCGAAAAATTGTTGTAAGGCTTTACTTTCTATGTAACTGGCCCATCTCTTCTTTAAGGAAGGTAGGTCTTTTTGATATTCAGTTTTTCCTTTTTGGTATATCCTAAATTCGTCCGGGATATTCTCTGAGTCCTGATCCAACATTTCCAAAAATAATGACAACCTATTGCGAAAATGAAAGGCGAATCTAATGGCTATTTCCCAAAGCGCGGAATTGAGTTCGGAAAGGTTTTGATGTTCTTGGAACATTATGGAAAATTTCCGCATATCCTCTTTTAGATAAATCAAACCCTGGGGATCTAATTCAGAAAGAAAACGCTCTGCGGAGTTGATATAATATTTTCCGTTAAGTAATTTGGCTTTTCCATAATGCTGCTCCTCTAAAATTTTTATAAGGTGGGCTGCTTTGTCCGCCGGTGTAATTTCTGAATCTGAAAAATTCGCTACGGGTAAGATTAGGAGGATAGAATAGAAAACGAGTTTCTTATGGGCGAAGCGCATAACTTACCCGATGCTGTAATAGTTTAACATGGCTGCAAATCTTTTTAGCGGATATTTCCTGAAGAGATTTGCGAAATTTAATCTTCTTATTATTTCGATTTTGTATTATAGAATAATCTGAGCTTTATCGAAACTAACTCGTTATTTTGGCAAAGAGATTCTTCCGAATTTAGGGGATAAAAGTCTATCTAGGATCGCTAAAAATCCCGCGATCAATAAAAACAGAACGAAGATCCCGACAATATTTATAAAAACTCCTGAATAACCTAAACGAGGAACATCCATAATATTATATGGATACCATTCTATAATAGCACCTCTAACTAATGTGAATACCGCATAAGCTATCGGAAGGATCGAAGCTAAAAGAATTCTGCGAAGTGTTACCGTTTTTGCAGGTCCGAAAATGACCCAACCGATTACCGCTATGATAGGAGCAATATCGTGCTCTAGATGACTCGCAGTATCTGCAATTATATCGTTCTTAGGAACGGTCTGCAGTACGAAATTAAAGACGATACCAGTGATAGTAATATCTATGATCCCGATCAATCTCCAAATATGGAAAGCAGATGAGGTCCGATCCAAATTGAATACAAGAAGAAGAGTAGTGATCCCTAAGATCAAATTGGACTGAGTCGTGAAAAATGAAAATTGATTAAGTAAGCTGCCAATTCCTGGACCGAATGTGCGAGTGAAACCTGCGTTTGGCGGAAGAGAGGATTCGTGATGGTAAGCATACCAAAGTTCCAATAGAACTCCCATGAAACAAACTAGAGCGGTAGAAGCGAATACTAAGCGAGCCAGAGTGACATTCAGTTTAGAATTTTGCATTTGATTACTTCTCCGTTTAGAAAAACCGATCGCTGGATTTTTATGAGTCTTAAAAGTTCGTCAATGCTAATTTTTCTCTTAGGCTAGATGCATCTCTCATCGGAGAGTCACCGAAAAATCTGGAATATTCCCGATTGAATTGAGTTATACTTTCGTATCCTACTTCAAAGGCGGCACGAGATGCAGAGTAGTCACTATGGACTAAAAGTTTTCTTGCTTCGAGCAATCTAAGCTGTTTTTGGAATTGGACAGGGCTCAGTCCTGTGATCTGCTTAAATTGTCTATGAAATGTGGTAACCCCTAATCTGGATCTTTCTGCTAAACGTTTTATTTCCATGGTGGCTGTATAATTTTCTCTGATCCATCGAATTGCAGGATAGATATTCGGTCCTTTGCCTTGGGTTTGGCAGAATTTCCTCAAACGCCATCCTTGCGGACCAAGGAGAGTTCTATATAATATTTCTCTTTCATAGACTGGGGCGAGTGCGGGGATATGTTCCGGAGTTTTCAGAAGTCGGAGCATTCTTAGCCAAGCTTCCAAAAATTCTGAGGAAGCTTCACATGCCTTAAATTCTTTATTTCCATTTTCTTCCGAAGGATCTTTAGGAAGGTCATTCAACAAATCCAGAATGGAGTCTTGGTCCAACTCAAGGCCCAAGGATATATAAGGTCCGTTTTTGCCTTGTTGCACTTTTCCTGTCGCAGGGATATCCGAAGAGATCACAAAGTAAGAAGGTGCCTTAAATCGGATAGTCCGTTCTCCGATAGAGATTGTTTTACCTCCCTGGACAACTAATCCGATCATAGGCTCATAGATCGCGGCGAGTTGATATTCGGATACTTCTCCCTTTATGAGTAATATTCTCGGAAGGGCGGTCTTGGTGGGTTGAGAGGTTGCGCGAATTGTCAGTTCGGCAATCTCTTTCAAGATTTCTTTCATTCTGTAATATAAAAAAGAGCAGTATATTTTCTAAAGCTAAATCCTGAGAATATTTCAATTTAATAATGGTTCGGTAGGATTAGGCAATCAATCGGTATGATCGCATCTTTACGTAATTTATAAAATCATCTAAGATCAAATTCTATTGGAGGACGTCATGAATATAGCAATCGTCACAGGAGCAAGTAACGGGATCGGAAAAAATACCGCGATCGAATTAGGTAAAAGAGGGATCGGAGTGATCTTAACTTATCATTCGGATAGAAAAGGAGCGGAAGATGTTGTAAAGGAAGTGGAGAAGAATGGTGCAAAGGCTGTTTGCCTTAAATTGGATTTAAGTCAAAAGTCTTCTTTCGAAAGTTTTACCGAACTTGTAAAAAAGAATCTAGAAGAGATTTGGAATAGAAAAACTTTCGATTATTTAGTGAATAACGGAGGTATCGGAGGGGGAATGCCTTTCACAGAGATCACGGAAGGATATTTCGATCAGATACTGGACACGAATTTTAAAGGACCTTTCTTTATAACTCAATATCTTGTCCGATTTATGGAAGATGGCGGGAAAATTGTGAATACGTCCAGCTCATCCAGTCACGGATCTTTTGTAGGATATTCCGCTTATGGAGCTTCCAAAGCAGCTTTAACTTCTTGGACAAAGTATCTTGCGAAGGAGCTTTCTCCTAGAAGGATCAGAGTGAATGCGGTTTCTCCCGGTCCTACGCACACGAACCTTGGAGGTGGTGCCTTTGATAAATATCCGGAATACATCCAACCGTTAGCGGACCAGACTGCTCTGGGAAGAATAGGAAGTCCGGATGATATCGCTAAGGTGATCGTAAATTTATTGTCCGATGAGTTCTCTTGGGTAACTGCACAAGACCTAGAGGTTTCCGGAGGGTTTTTACTGTAAGTTATTGTGGAAGTGTTCTTGTAGGAGCTCCTACAGAGTTTAGGATTCAGAATATACTTGCTGGTTTGGGTTTTTTGTGATATGGCGGGCTGATTAGAGATTGCCCCGTACCACCGGCGGCCCCCACCCAGAATTTGGGTGGGGCACCCAAAACAATTTTGTAGGAATTCCAACAAATCCGCTTCGAAAACTCCTTTTCTCCCTGGAGTAAAAGGCTTGGATAGTCAGATACATGCGCGCAGGTCTGAAACAAAAAGAAGTCGATCTTCCGGCCTACGAATTCGATCCAAAAACGAATTTAAAGCTTAGAAATTGGTTCTTAAAAGAAAAGAGAGACCTGGCATTTCGAAAGAACAGAACTCCTTATTCGACTTGGGTAAGCGAGATCATGTTGCAACAGACAAGAGTTGCAGCAATGCTTCCTCTTTACGAAAAGTTTATGCATAGATTTCCAAAACCGGAAGATCTTGCGGTCGCGGAAGAAGAAGAAGTATTTCGTTATTGGCAAGGTCTGGGTTATTATTCCAGGGCTAAAAATCTTTTGGCTGGAGTTCAAAAACTCGTGAACGAGTTCGGTGGGAAGTTTCCCAAAAGTTTGGACGATGCTCTTTCTCTTCCTGGCGTTGGACCTTATACCGCCCGTGCTATTCTTTCTATTTCTTACAATCTACCTTTTGCCGTTTTGGATGGAAACGCGAAAAGAGTTCTTTCTCGTTTAGTCATGTTCAAAGAGTCGGGACCTAAAGCGGATCCGGCCTTGCAAAAAATTGCCGATTCTTTTTTGAACTTGGAATTTCCGGGAGATCATAACGAGGCAGTGATGGAATTGGGTGCCCGCATCTGTATTCCAAAACCTTTATGTAATGAATGTCCTCTTCAGAACGACTGCTTAGCCTATCAAAACGGGGTCCAAGAAAGGATTCCGGAGATGGAAAAGAAAAAAAAGGAAATCCCCTTAAATATTCGTTTCTATATCCTAAAAACCGAACAAGGAATATTACTCGTTCGTTATCCGGAGAGAAGGTTTTTTAAAACGATATATTCTTTACCTTTTTCATTCGAAGGAAAAAATCCTTATGAAGCGGATCCTGTTTTGGATTGGACTTTAAAACCAGCCGATCTCGGGATCAAATTTAAACATTCGATCACTCACCATAAGATCCAAGGTTTCGTTTCTGAAACGGGCCTGGATCCAAGAACGGAAAAAAAGATCCTGGAGAATTTTCGTAAAATTCGCCCTTCTATAGAGATCAAATACTGTAATTGGAAAAATTTGGAGACGGAGTTCCCTTCTTCCATTGCAAAAAAGATCAAACAGACCTTGGCTAAAGACGGAGCAGTCCTGCCGGGGATAGAAAATTAAACAAATCGCCAAAAGGAAACACTATGAACATTCGATCCACTTCCGAATTCGTAAAAGAACTTTCAAAAAAAGGAGAACTTTTGGAGATCAAAGAAGAAGTGGACCCTATTCTGGAGATCGCCGAGATCCAAAGAAGGGTAGTTTCCAAAAGAGGGCCTGCAGTTCTATTCTCGAATGTAAAAGGGTCCAAATTTTCCGTAGCTACTAATCTATACGGCTCGGAGAACCGGATCAAAATAGCGTTCGGAGAAGATCCCGAAAAGTTTATTCAAAAAATTGCATATACTGCAAAACATCTGATGCCTCCCACTCCTAAAAAAGTCTGGGAAGCAAGGTCTCTTGCCTGGACAGCTTTGAAAGTCGGATTACGAAAAGTAAGTAAGGCTCCCGTTCTTGATTCCGAGTTACAAAGCACAGAAGAATTGCCTGCCTTAAAATCCTGGCCTAAAGACGCGGGAAGATTTATCACATTACCGTTGGTCTATACGGAAAGCCCCAAAACCGGAAAAGGAAATTTGGGAATGTATCGCATCCAATTCCACGAGCCAAAACTCACCGGGATGCATATACAGATCCATAGGGGTGGTGGCTTTCATTATTCGGAAGCGGAAGCAGAGGGTAACGCACTACCTGCACATATTTATGTAGGAGGTCCGCCTGCGCTTACAATATCGGCAGTGGCCCCGCTTCCGGAAGAGATCAGTGAATTCCTTCTCGCCTCACTTTTATTGGGCGAAAGATTGAAAGTTATAAAAAACAAGAAGATCAGCCCACTTCCTATCGTTGCGGATGCGGACTTTGCGTTGATCGGAAAAATCCCTCCTAAGATCAGAAGACCGGAAGGTCCTTTCGGAGACCATTATGGATATTATGCTTTAAAACATGATTATCCAGTATTCGAGGTAGATAAAATTTTCGCACGTAAGGATGCGATTTGGCCCGCAACAGTTGTAGGACGTCCTCCGCAAGAAGACCACTGGATCGCAGAATATTTACAACATCTGCTATCTCCGATGTTCCCGATCGTGATGCCTCAGGTAAAAGGAATTTGGGCTTACGAAGAGTCCGGTGTACATTCCTTGGCGGCAGCTATCGTAAAAGAAAGATACAAAAAAGAAGCATTCATGGGCGCCCTTAGGATATTGGGAGAAGGACAACTATCTCTCACTAAATTCCTGATCGTGACCGACCAAGAAGTCCCGTTAATGGATTTTAAAACAACATTCCTTGCGGCTCTGGAAAGATTCCAACCGGAAACAGACCTACATATATTCTCTAATATTTCTCAAGACACTCTGGATTATACAGGACCGAAAGTGAATGAAGGAAGTAAGGCTGTTTTATTGGGAGTCGGACCTAAAACCCAAAAACTGAAACCTAAGATTACTTCAAATATTAAAAATTCTAAATTCAAAAATCCTAAAGTATATTGCCCTGGAGTTTTGGTTGTTTCCGGACCGAAATACAGAAAGGGGGATGGGGCCTTAGAGGTACTTCGCAAAGAAGCGATCATTCAAGGATTCTTATTTGTGTTCTTGGTGGATAATTCGGAAGAGGCCACAAAATCGGATCATGATTTTATCTGGAATGTATTCACAAGATTCGAACCTGCTGCGGATATCTTTGGAGATTCTAAAGTTGTGCGTAATCACATTTCTTTCCAAGGCCCGATACTTGTGGATTCTAGATTAAAAACTTGGTATCCACCTGTCCTAGAAGAAGACGCTAGGATCTCCAAACAAGTGGAGACTAGATTTGGTAGACTTTTGGATTCGCTATAGGAACCTGTCCCTTAGGCTTTTGAAGCCTGCTTTACGGACTAGAATTAAATGGAAGAATGGGAATGAAGCGAGTCATCGTTACCGGCGGGGCCGGACTGATCGGAAGTAATATAGTAAGACTTCTAAACGAGCAAGGGATTTCGGACATACTTATCGTAGACCATTTAGGTACGAGCACCAAATGGAAAAACCTAAGAGGTTTAGAATATACTGATTATTCCGAAAAAGAGGAATTCCTACAAAAAGTCCAAACCACGGATATTTTAAAAGATTATTCTCATATTTTCCATTTGGGCGCCTGTTCATCCACAACGGAAACGGATGCTTCTTATTTGATCCGAAACAATTACGAATATACGAAGATCTTAGCCGAAGAGTCTTTACGTAAAAAGATACATTTTTTATACGCTTCTTCGGCAGCTACATACGGAGACGGGCAATTCGGATACGACGATAAGGCTCCGATCCATTCTCTCAAACCGTTGAATATGTATGGTTACTCAAAACATATGTTCGATCTATACGCATTAAAGAAAGGGTTTTTAGATAAGATCACCGGAGTGAAATACTTCAATATTTTCGGATTCGGAGAAGCTCACAAAGAAGATATGAGATCTGTAGTATTAAAAGGATACGAACAGATCTCCTCCGAAGGAAAGTTAAGATTATTCAAGTCCTATCGTCCCGACTATAAGGATGGGGAGCAAAAGAGAGACTTCCTATACGTAAAAGATGCGGCAAAGATCAGCTTGTATCTTTTAGAAAACCGTAAATTTGGATTATATAATGTGGGAAGAGGACAAGCTGAGACTTGGAAATCGCTTGCTTCCGCATTATTTAAGGCAATGGGAAAACCGGAGAATATAGAATATATGGAAATGCCTGAGAGTTTAAAGGCAAAATACCAATACTATACGAAAGCGGAGACCCAAAAACTGATCTCAAGCGGTTATAAAGAAGGATTTACCGATCTGGAAACTGCGATTGCGGATTACGTGAATTTGCTGAGAAAGGAAGAATAGTCAAAGGGGTCCATTTGAACCCCCCACAGCTATTAATTACTTAGAAAAGATCTGAAGTAAAGATTTTGCGAATGCTTTGAATTTTGCGTCTTTGATGGAGTAGAATACTTGGTTGGAAACTTTTTTGCTTCCTAGGTATCCTGCTTCTTTCATTTTGCTTAAGTGTTGAGATGCAGCTGATTGGCTGATACCAAGTGCGTCTACAAGTTCTCCAACGCTATGTTCTTTTCTAGAAAGATGGAGAAGGATTTTTAATCTGTCAGGATGAGCTACTGCTTTAAGTCCGCGGATGGTAGAATCCAGATGAGTTTTTTTAATTTCTAACTTTTGGGCTGCCATAATCTGCCTTCTGTTGTATTTGAATCCACTCTAACATAACCTTTGAAATTTACAAGGATTTCCGAAAAGTATCTCTATTTTTTGTAAAATTATAAATCATGTAAATTATGATATAATTATGTAAATAAAATGGAAAATAATTTATTACCAATTGTAGAAGTAATAACCTCAAAGCTTACATATATTGAATATTATAACTTTCAATCCTTCGAATATTAGAACCCTCTTACGTTTAGAAGATCCCAAAAACTCAATATTCTAATTTAACAATAAACTAAATATGTACTATTATAAACTTCGAATTTGCCGGAATTCTAATTCAAGAAAACGTTTTGAAGTGTGGGCCTAACTAAGATAGGCGAAACGGGATTATTAAAGGCAAAAGTGTGGAAGAATTAAGGAAAACTAATGGACTGAAGAAGGGAATAAAAGGAACAAAGGGGTCAAATTTTGACCCCTCCGGAAATTTCCAAAACGACTCCGTCTACCAGATCGTTTTGGGCGATGAATACCGCAGTACTTGCAATTTCATCCGGTCTACCCAATCTACCGATCGGGATAAGAGCTTCCCATTTTTTGAGAGCTTCCGGATTCATGTCTTTCATTACCATTTCAGTAGCGATAAAACCGGGCGCTATACCTGCGACCCTGATACCGTAACGGCTAAGTTCCTTGGCCCATAACTTGGTCATGGCTGCGACACCCGCTTTTGCTGCGGAATAGTTGGTTTGACCAGGGTTACCATGCATAGAAACGGAAGCGATAGGGATGATTACCCCTTTTGTACCGTTATTTACCATTTGGACCGCCGCTTCTCTACCTGTTAAGAAAACTCCAGTCAGGTTAACGTCGATCACCGCCTGCCATTCTGCTAAAGACATCTTGGAGGCTACTTTACCGGTTTGTTTATCAGCTTTTATTAAGAGACCGTCTCTCAATATCCCTGCGTTCAAAACTGCGATATCTACCGATCCGAAAGCGGAAACGGCTTGTTCCATCAGCTCTACGGCGTCTTTTTCCTTAGAAACGTCTGTCGGAACTGCGATTACCTTTGCGCCTAATGCTTCGATCTCTTTTTTAGCACCGGCAAGTTTGTCAGCGGAGATGTCCGATAGAACGATATTGGCTCCCAATTTCGCAAAATGAAGGGCCATTTCTTTGCCTAAACCTCCGGCGGAACCGGTGATTACGGCAGTTTTATTTGTGATTTCCAACTTGGTTGATTTCCTTACTTCTAATGGTTACGTAATTGTCGGTGAAAGGGATCTCTACCCTGGCGACGGTTTCAGCGGCGCTGGTTTGGATCCTGAATAACTTCGGATCAATATTCTCACTTTTGAGAAGGATCATGATAAGGGCGATCCCAAGACCGGCCCCCTCGGTATTGTCCATATTATCCATATAGAACTCGGCGATATCGTTGTATTCCATCGCCTTTTTCATCTTCTCCCGCATACGAGATTCTTCGATCTCGATCACTGGGGTGTTATTCACGACTTCGACCACTAGACCATCAGTGGTATAGGTGACCGAAATTTTGACAAACACGCCTCTGGCAAGACAACGTTTACCGTATTCGTCGGCCATTTTTTCGGAGAAGTTCTCTTTGAATTGGGCCAGACCTTGGTCGTAATGTTCATGATTTCGGATGTCCAAACCTAGATCTTCGAAGAAAACCCTTTTTTGGTTGGCCTTTACTCCATTGATCGCCATTTCTTTGGTGATCGTATACAACATCTCGATGTATCTAGTTTGGCCTAATTTTTCCAGAACTTCCGTAAGAATACGTAGAACGTATTTTTCCAATTTGGAGTTCATTCTGGAAGATTGAACGGAGATGCGGGAGCGGTTGAGGATGTATTCGGAGAGCTGGGCGTCTAAATGTTTGAAACTTTTTGCCATGCTCGTTTAGTCCTCTGCGGGGAAAAATCGATACCCAGTGTTTCCCCTAGGACGAATCATGCAATCAAAAATCGGAGCCTCCCAGATCTCAAAAAGGATACAAACGGTTCGGTGGGTCGTGTCCGATCCACCGAACTTTGTCCAGATCGGACCAAACTTTTACCTTATCGAGGTCCCATAGGGAGGGAAGATATCCGCAGTGAAAGCGGAGTGTCGCACAAGGCATGCAAGTGTTTTGTTTGAATACTATAAAAGATCTGGAGTTTTATACCTTGGCTCGATCTTTCGCGGATTGTAGGAAAGGGATCTAATTCTCTATTTTACTTTCGAATTCCTGAGAAATAATTCATCGGCGCAAAAGGGGTCTAGAGAGACTGTTATTCATCGTAGAACAAACTTTTTCTTGGGTATCGATCCAGGTTCATAAATAAAAATTCAAGTTAGTCGTATAATTCCTTGTTGATCCGTAAATAGAATTCAGATTTTTAAATTTTTTATAAATTATAATATTATTTATAATTAACATTCTATATTTAAGAATGGAAATATTTTAGCCTAAAGCGAACGGTTTCGTTTATACTGAAATACAGTCAGAATTACTTAATTTAAAAGGAAAACCCGATGAAATTAAAAAAAATCTATCTTGGGAAATTTGCTCTATTACTTTTTCTTTGTAATATATCGTTACAAGCGCAAACTGTACCATATAATCTTAATAATCCGGTTCGAATCAGACCGTTCGGCGATTCGATTACGTACGGAGTACAATTTGCCTACGGCTTTCCGTTTTGTTACGTAAGCGCTGTTAATCAGTTTATTTGCTCCCCGCCGATCGCCATAGGAGGAGGATATCGTGGCTGGATGGCAGTCTTCTCCTTTAATAACGATGGAATAGTATTTAGTACGGAAGGATACCAAGCAGGAGGATCTAATATAAGCCAATGGGAATCGTTTACCCAGATGCATGACGGTTATCCTGGTTGGACGACTGCTGATTTGATACCGATTGCTGGTCTGCCAAGCTTCTCCGACATCACGTTAGTACATGCCGGAACGAACGATATGTGGCCGATCCTAAAAATTGCAAATCCCACGGATGCTCAAATCGATCAAATTGCGTCTACTGCCGGAGCTAATCTTTTCCTTTTGCTCAATCAATTGCTTGTGAATAACCCGAAGGCATATATATTTGTGGCAAAAATTATCCAGGTTTCGGCGCCCCAAGCTTCTTATTTCAATTTCGACTATAACACTGTTAATAAAGTCATCTTTAAGTATAATAATTATATTTCGAATAATTGGATAAATGTTCCCCCTGCCAATCGAGCAAGGATGGCTCTTGTGGATATGTCCCAATTATTACAGCAAGGATCTGACTATTCAGGGGATGGAGTACATCCGAATGCGTCCGGTTATATGAAGATTGCTTGCACATGGATCCGGGCGATCAAAGGGAAACAACCTAATTTGCAGGAGCCTTGCGCAGGTGTTGCGGATGCAAAATCGATCCAGAAAATGACTCCGTCGGAAAGTGAAACAAAACAAATGACCCTGCCAAAGGAACAGTTTCAAAAGATGCTCCAGGGAAAGTTGCGCCCTCAGTGAAATCAATTTTCCTTCTCTCCCAAAAAGGAGAGAAGGAAGAAGAAACCGAAAAGCTAAATTCGTATATTTTTAAGAAATACTATACAAAAAAATAGTTTACATAAATAGATAAATATTCGATTAGTATATTGTTGTCAGGAGAAAAACCATGCTTCAAACAATTACAATTCGAGATTTTGCATTAATTGAATCCGCCCAGATCGACTTAAGAGGGGGCTTAACTGCGATTACTGGAGAAACAGGTTCCGGAAAATCCCTCCTACTGGATGCTCTTTCTTCCTTGCTCGGTGGTAAGAGTAGCACAATGGATATCCGAACCGGCTCGGATAAGTATTGTCTAGAGGCTGAGTTCGATATTTCTCAGAATCCAGGCGCAAAGACGTGGATGCAGGAACACGGATTCCCTTTAAACGGCCCTGTGATCGTGATCCGAAAAGAATTCACTCGAGACGGAAAAACAAAGATACAGATCAATCATTCTCTTTCTTCCGCGCAGGTGCTTCGCGGTTTAGGAGAGATCCTATCCGAAGTGCATAACCAAAACGACCAAATTCTGCTTTTGGACAAGGCACAACAATTGGACATCCTGGATAGTTTTGCAGGGTTGCATACTCTTAGAGGAGAGGTTAAGGAAGGTTTTTTAACCTATAAAAGTCTCAAAAAAAGACTAGAAGAATTGGAATTATCTCACGCGGACAGAAATCGTAAAAAAGAGATACTTCAATACCAGATCGAAGAGATCCATTCTGCAAACTTAAAACTTGGAGAAGAGGAAGAACTAAGTAAGGAGGAGAACCTACTCGTTCATGGCGAAAAACTCGCGGAAAACTTGGATATAATCACTGGCTACTTGCATGAAAGCGAATCTTCCGTTTTGGGAATTTTTCCGAAAGTATTGGCTGCTTCCGATAAGATCAAAATTTTGAACGAATCATTAAACGAAATGGATTCTGCACTTAAGGAGGCATATGTTACTATCCGTGAGATCAATGCCACTGCCCAGGACCAAAAGGAAGAGGTATTTTTTTCTCCGGAAAGACTCTCTCACGTTCAATCCAGACTGGATCTGATCCAAAAACTGAAAAAAAAATACGGAAATTCAATCTCTGAAATTTTAGAAACGAAGAAGAAGGCAGAAGACGAACTTTCCGCCCTAGAACAAAATCTAGATTCTAAAACATCTCTGGAAAAGGAAAAGAAAAAGGCTGCGGACAAATTGACCCAAGCATGTTTGCAACTTTCTAAATCTAGAAGGGAGGTATTGAACAAGTTCGAGTCCAAACTCAAATCGGAGCTGGAAGTTTTGGGAATGAAAGGAGCCGGACTACAAGTGGTACTTCGCTGGGAAACAAGTCCCGAAGGAGAAGTAGAAGCCCAAGGAAAGTCTTATTTGGTAAACGAATTCGGATTGGATCAGGCTGAATTCTATTTCAGTCCGAACCCCGGAGAAAAGCCAAGACCACTTCGTAAAATCGCTTCCGGGGGAGAAATTTCCAGAGTAATGTTGGCCATCAAAAGTGTGCTTGGTTCCAATTTTGACGGAAAAGTTTTAGTTTTTGATGAAATTGACTCTGGTCTGGGCGGAGAGATTGCTTCTGACGTAGCAAAAAAACTCAGAACCCTTTCTAAAACTCATCAGATCATATTGGTCACACATTTACAGCAGATCGCAGCAGCTGCAGACCATCATCTTCTTGTGAGTAAAAGACTCAAAGAGGGAAGAACTGTCTCCGAGACTGAATTCTTGGGAATGGAGGAGAGGACCATGGAACTTGCGAGAATGATCGCGGGTCAAAATATCTCCAAAGGCGCTCTCCATCACGCAAAGGAATTGCTCAAAAAGAAGGCGGTATAATTCGTCTTCTCAATTTCACTTTTTACCGGGGCAGAATTTGCTTCCGGTAAAAAGGAAAACTTCCTTTTAAAAATCGTTTGGCAGGGACAGCCGAGTTGGAAACCCTACTCCTTGGAGAACCTCAAGCCGATATGATTCTTGCCAAAACAGATTCTTTGGTTTCCATTATTCCACCGGAAACAGTACCTATTCTGATCCTTCTAGTTTCTATAGTAGGATTTACAATCATCATAGAAAGGCTGATCTTCTTCTCTCGTTGGAAGTCCATAACCCCTGACGATTGGAGAAGGGTCAAAGATCTACTCAGAGAGAAAAACTACGATTCCGCTTCGGACCTAATGAGAAGTCTGAGCCAAGGGCCGGTCTCCCAAGTTTTACAAGCAGGCATTACACAGTTTAAAAAGAATGCATCTTCCGTAGATGATGAAATTTTGACCCAAGGATTAAATCAGATCCAGAGAATGGAAAAATTCCTTTCTCCGTTAGCTACTATCGCAACTATCTCTCCACTTTTAGGAGTATTGGGAACAGTTCTAGGGATCATTCGCTCCTTTGCGGAGGGTTCCGGAACAAGAGGGGCAGAAGTAGGGATCAGTGAGGCATTGATCACTACAGCTATGGGACTTGCAGTTGCGATTCCTGCTTATATTTTCCATAACTTCTTCCAAAAGAAAAAGGAAGATGCGATTTCCGAAATGGAAAGTCTTTCCGAGCAGGCGCTTAGGTTTTTAAAATAAAATGAAATTTAGGAAGTGGAGTCGGGGAGAGAGCGGAAGTTTTAGGGCAGGCCAGATCGAGCTTGCGCCTATGATAGACGTTATTTGCTTCATCGTAATTTATTTTTTGATGAACGCGACTTTGGAAAAATCCACTGTCGTAAAAATAGAACTCCCTAGATCTTCCAGCACTGCGCAGGAAAAGAAAAAGGACGAATTGGTGATCACTGTCAATAAGGACGGAAAAATTTTCCTAGATAAAGACACTGAGCCTGTTCCTTTGGAAAAACTGACTGAAAAGATAAAATTGTTCAATGGCCAAAACCAAGGCGACGACAAAGACAAAAAAGAACCTAGTAAAAATCGGGTGATTATCAGAGGGGATGGTGGAGCGAGTTACCAAACCATCGTCAAAGTAATCGATAAAGTGAACGAAGCCGGAGTAACAAGATTTAATCTTGCGATGGTTCGTCAACCGGGAGGTCAGTGATCCGCTCAGGTGGATCTAAAGACTTATTTCGAGACATGAAAACGTCTCGATCTTAAATAAAGCCTTAAGGCGATTTCAAAAGACTCTTGAAACGAAAAGTATCTATATATAAATCCTTTGCCGTTATTTTTGTAAGCGGATTCTTTTTTTACTCCGGCGAGATCTCTCAACTTTTCTCCAAAAAAACCGATTATTTCGGAAAGATCGTTAGAGAAATAAAATTTAACGGAAACAAAAATACATCCGACTCGGATATTAGCGGTCTTTTGGAACTCCGGACCGGTAAACTTCTCACTAAAGGGATTATTGATAGAGATCTTAAAGCGTTATTTGCATCCGGATTCTTCTACTTTATAGATATTAAAGCGGAAGAAATGGAAGGCGGTGTACGGGTCATTTTCGAACTTAGGGAAAGACCGAGAGTCAAGGATATCGAATTTATCGGGGCGGACGAAGTTTTTCCCGCTGATCTTAGGGATAAAATGCCTCTCAAGGACAACGAGGTCATCACCCCTCAAAAGGTCACCAAATCTAGAGATATTATATTACAAAAATATAAAGATGAAGGGTTCTTCCTCGCTTACGTAAAAGTGGAGCTCGGCAAACCTGATCCTAAGACAAACTTGGTAAAGGTCCGTTTTATCATCGACGAGGGAGAAGAGATCCCGGTCGCAAAGATCAATATCTATGGAAACGAGACGATCGAAACTTCTGAGATCCTGGGGCTCATGGAGTTAAAAGAAGAAGGCCTGTTCGAAGGCGGTAACTTTAAAGAGAGTTCTTTTGAAAAAGATAAGGAAGTCATCCAAGCATACCTAAGAAGTAAAGGCTACTTGGATTCAGAATTGATCCGAGAAGGTACCAACTGGGAGATCCATTGGGAAAACGCGGAAAAGAAAAATAGAAGGGTGATCATAGTCAATATCAAACTCTACGAGGGACAGGTGTATTACTTTAACGGATATACCGTTTCTCACGATATGACTACGGATGGGGACGGTAGACCGATTTTCTTGAACAAAGAGAATAACCCGCCTGAAACTCCTAAGGATAAATTAAAACCTCTATTCACGATCCCTGAGATCGAAAAATCCTTGGATTATAGCGCCAAAGATGCGGGAGAAGTTTTCGACGAAACTGTATTTTCCAGAGACAGGGCCACAGTAAACGAACTCTACGGTTCCAAGGGTCATATTTTCGCCCAGGTAATTCCAAGAAGAAAGATCGTCTCTTTGGATTCTGAAAGTTTGGAATATTACGAAAATTGTACATCCAGAAGAACTGAGTTGGAAAAAAAATCCTGCGAAGAAGAATACAAACAATTAAATATCCGCAAATTAAGAGAAATTTATAGGGATAATCCCGAACTGAGAGGGCGTAAATTCGTTCACGTGGACTTTACCATTCGTGAAAACAATCTTGCTCAGATCGAAAACGTAATCATCAAAGGGAATAAAAAAACACAGGACAAGGTGATCCGCAGGGAGTTACTTTTCAAACCGGGAGATTTATTCGATTCCAGTTTGGTAAACCGCTCTAGGGAAAGGATCTTTAACCTAGGTTACTTCAAAGAAGTAAACTTTAATATGAGACCCGGTTCGGACGATACAAAGATGAACCTTGTCATCGAAGTCTTAGAACAACCTACCGGAACGGTTTCCATGGGTGGCGGTTACGGGACCATCACAGGATTTACCATTTTTACGGAAATAGGTGAAAACAACTTAAACGGGACCGGACAAAAAGTTTCAGGGCGTTTGGAGTTTGGACCCTATCGTAGATCCTTCCAGATCTCTTGGACTGAACCTTGGATGTACGATACTCCTTGGTCTTTATCACTTTCCATGTTCTACTTCTCAAGAACGATATTCTTGGGTTCCACTTCTACGATCTCCATTTCGGATAGTACAACCGCTCCTACGGTAGAAAATGCGACCTATGATAACAACGGTTTGGGAGTCACCATGGGAGTGGCTCATAGGCTCGGGACCAACTGGACACACTTCCATAGGTACACTCCTGCATTCTATTCTTATTCCAACCCGACTGCGCTCGTGTCAGATGCGGTTTTGGCTAACGTAAGAAGAGGGTGGCAGTTCCGTTCTCAGGTCACGAACGGCCTCGCTTATGATATCCGTGACAACGTATTTGCACCTACTCGAGGTTATGATCTTCTTTTCCAGGTAGATAACGTCGGGCAGTATTTGGGCGGGTCTTCCCACTTCGACCAATATAGGATCTTAGCGGAATATTATCATACTTGGTTCGATTTTACTTTCGGAGGTTTGATCCGAAACAACGCTCTTCGTAGATGGAGAGTTGTTCAGGAATTTAGGACCTCGGACACTTTTATTTTCCAAAGGTCTCCTGCGGGAGGCTCTCATAACCAAGACCCGGTCCAGGACCCTTATATTCGTCCTCAGGATTTGCTCATCATAGGGGGATACGAGTCCTTAAGAGGTTGGTATTATAACGATCAAAAGTATCCTGTAGAATGGAGAGACGGTGCTCAACATCGTATTCTTTTCGATACTGAGATCCGTATTCCGATTGAGCCGAGCTTGCTCTGGCTCGTAGTCTTCTTGGACGGAGGAGCGCTTTACGAACAGGTGAACCGCGCCACAGGAACTAAAAAAGATTATTTCGAATCTTACGATAAGAATAAAGCGGATCAGATTGCGGCAAACCCGATCGGATGGTACATCCAAAACAATTTCAATTTGCAAAATGGACGAAAGGCGGACGTAACCTACGACGAATTGAATAACCCGGGAAGATTGATCCTGTCCTCGGATAACGTTGCGATGGATAGAATGAGATACTCTTGGGGCGTGGGTTTAAGGGTCCAAATCCCGGTTCTACCTCTACGTATTTACTTCGCTCAAAAGTTAAAACCTACCGGAAATTTCTGGGCACCGTTCGAGAGATACGAATCTGATAATGCATTCCAGTTCGTATTCGGTATCGGTGACTACCGATTCTAAGGAGTTTTTGCTTTGTCAGTTGATCTAGTGCAAGGCTTGAACGAACCCCAAAAAGCCGCGGTCGAAAGATTAGAAGGTCCGGTCCTGATCTTGGCTGGAGCCGGTTCTGGAAAAACTAGAGTAATCACTCACAGGATCGCAAACCTGATTCTGAACAAAAAAACGGATTCCATCTGTGCTCTGACTTTTACCAATAAAGCAGCTGCGGAAATGTTAGAGAGGGTTGCAAAACTTGTGCCTTCCATTCCTTGGAATGTCCAGATCAAAACATTCCACTCTCTTTGTTTGTATATTTTGAGAAGAGAGACTTCTTACCTTGGAATGCCTTCCGGATTTACGGTTTATGATTCCGTATTACAGGAATCCTTAATTAAGCAAGTGATCAAGGATCTACACGAAGATCCAAAACAATACAAACCTTCTTCTTTGACCGGGATCTTTTCCTCTTGGAAGGATGGACTTTCCGATTCCGATTCTTATATCCGGAAAGAGAATTTTTCACATAGATCCCAGATGATCTCTAATATTTACGAAGAATATGAAAAGCGTAAGAAAAAGAACCAAGCCCTGGATTTTGGAGACCTGATCCAAAAAACCGTAGAATTATTCAGAGAGAATCCGAGTGTCCTAAAGTCGTACCAAGATAGATGGAATTATATCATGGTAGACGAGTACCAGGATACGAATAAAGCGCAATATACTTTGGTACGTATGCTTTCCGGAGATAGAGGAAATCTTTGCGTAGTAGGGGACGACGACCAGTCCATCTATTCGTGGAGAGGAGCCGATATTTCGAATATTCTGAATTTCGAAAGTGATTTTCCGAATGCGTATGTGGTTAAGCTCGAAGAAAATTATCGTTCTACTTCCAGGATCATCCGGGCCGCTTCCAAAGTAATCGCAAATAATAGCGGAAGAAAAGAAAAGGAATTATTCACAAATAACGAATTGGGAGAGCCGATCGGCGTTTCTCAATTCGAGAATGAAACGGAAGAAGCTTACGATATAGTAAAAAAGATCAGGGCAGGTGCAGCTAGAGGAGCCGAATATAAGGATTTTGCGATCTTCTACAGGACAAACGCTCAATCCAGATATTTTGAAGAGGGACTTAGATCTTCCGGTATCCCGTATAAAATTTTCGGCGGTTTTAGGTTCTTTGATCGGGCAGAGATCAAGGACATGATCGCATATTTAAACGTAGTCGCGAATCCTATGGATTCCAATTCTTTATTAAGAATTGTGAATACACCTCCTCGCGGAATAGGCGAGGCAAGTATAGAAAAGATCCGTAAATTCTCCTTGGATCGTGGAATTTCTTTTTTGGAAGCGATAGGGCATCCTGATCTTCCCTTAAAAAAAGCAAGTTTAGGAAAGGCGAAAGAGCTCTATCATTTATTCGAGGATTTGATCGATCGAAAAGAAAAAGGAGAGCTTCCTTCTAAGATCGCATTGGAGATCGTAGGACGATCCGGTTGGATCGATTATATGGAAAGAGACGCTCATGACGAGGAAGCAGTCTCCAAAGTGGAGAACGTCAGGGAGTTTGTGAATTCTATCGAAGAATATGAATCAAGGGAAGATTCTCCTAACCTAGAAGAATATCTGAATCAGATCAGTCTTCTTACTTCGGAGGAGGATTCTGCACAACTCACTGACTACGTTCATCTGATGACCGTTCACAACGCAAAAGGACTGGAGTTCCCCACAGTATTTCTGACCGGTTTGGAAGAAGGGACCTTCCCTCATGCAATGAGCATGGAAGAACCGAACGGAGAGGAAGAAGAAAGAAGGCTTTTTTACGTAGCTTTGACCCGAGCCAGAGTAAAATTATATCTGAGCTATTCCAGGACATCCCGAAAATTCGGGAAAGTAGAGGATCGGATTCCATCCCACTTTCTTCCGGAAATCCCGTCGGAATGTTTTGGGGAAGAAGGTATTCTTGCCCAAAAGGGAGTTCGTAGACCTTCGGGGCCTCCGACTGCTTCTTCTGGAGCATACAAAATCCCGGAAGGTCCGAGAGAAATCCAAAGGGATGCAGGTACTTCTAAACCTCTGGGCGAAGAAGCCGATATCCGGGAAGGAGACAGGGTCAAACACGCCCAATTTGGCCTAGGACAGGTGATTTCCGTCCAGGGGACAGGCAAAAACCGTAAGGTAAAAATCAAATTCGGGAGCCTGGAGAAGAACTTTTTCCTTGCGTATACTCCCTTAGAGAAATTATAACGAGGGGGAAAGTTCACCCCCTAAAATACCGATATTATTCATAGGACATAGGAGAAACAATGAAACGGATCGTAATACTAACCCTGGCTATCTGCCTGGGGACCCCATTGTTTGCTGGAAAAGTCAGCGGTTTAGTAGAAGAATTTAATAAAGTAGAAGAATTTAATAAGAATCGAAAAGTTTCCGATGCCGCTAAAAAAGCGACCCTGGAAAAAAATCTTCTCTCCGCTTTAAAATACAGCCTTCATCGTAAATACCTGGATTATAAGGAATACACAAAGGATCTAAAAGCGGATTCCATTTCTTACGAACCTCAAAAGGGAACCTTTGGAGTATACGTAAAATATAAAACCTATATCGTATTTTATAGTTATCTAATGGATCCGGAAATTTATCTCCAAACTCCTATCAACGAAGTGTTCTATGTTCGTCCTGATAATTTGGATGAAGAACCTCATAAGGAAGATAAACAACCGGCTCAGCCAACTACCGGAAAATAATTTCTTTTCATGCAATTTCCGGAAGAAGCGGAATTAGTTTCTAAACTTGTTCTGGAAGCCGCAGATCGGATCTTTTCCATCTATGGAACGAATTTCCATGTGATGGAAAAATCCAAAGGTGACCCTCTCACAGAAGCAGACCTGCAAGCTAACGAGATCATCGCAGGCGGCATTCGCAGTATATTAAAAGACAAAGTTTATTCCGAAGAAGATTCGGATTTTTCCCATTCTTCTCTTGGGAAAGAAAGAGTCTGGATCTTAGATCCGATCGACGGTACAAGAGAATTTGTAGCCAAAAATCCTGAATTTGCGATCAGCCTCGGGCTTTTAGAAGAAGGTAAACCTGTTTTCGGAATTGTGATGAATCCCGCAACAGGCGAATTTTTTTGGGGAGCGGAAGGTAAGGGTTCATATTACACAATCTTAAAGTTTCCTTATGTCGAAAATCGGATCGATTGGAAGGACACTTTTTATCTCCAAAAATCCGAGTCTTCCCAACCTCCCAAAATTTTAGTTTCTATTTCCGAAACAAAAGCCGGACTTTTCAAAAAACTAAATTATGGAAATGATTTCGTACTGGAACCAAAAGGATCCATAGCTTATAAATTGGCGCTTGTCGCAGTTGGAAAATATCCTTTAACACTTTCTCTCCGACCTAAAAACGATTGGGACGTGGCAGGTGGGATTGCAATTCTAAGGGCTTCCCTAGGAAAGGATCTGGAAATCCGTTCCGGTAAAGATTATCCATTCTTAACTTCTAAATTAGGGATAGGTTTGCTCGCCGGGGAATCGGAACTTGTGGATCAATTCTGGGAAAAGTTTAAAACTTCCCTCCAAGCTTCCGTAAGAGATCGTTGGTAAATCAATCTTAGAAAAGGGCCGTTCTTCCTTTGACTAATCTAAACGAAAAGAAATACAAGATCGCCTTGGACGCAAGGCCTTTATCCACGCCCGTATCAGGAGTCGGTAGATTGATCGAATCCATTCTAAAGGGTTTCGAAAAAGATTCCAATTTTGAATTTTATCTTTTTTCTCACCGACCGATCCACGAAGGTTATTCTGATCTATTCAAAAATCCGAATATTAAACCTGTGATTGGGCAGGGTCTATTCTCTGTAAAGGGTGGCATTTACTTTGCATTCTACCTTCCTTTCCAATTGAGAAAGTATGAGATCGATCTGTTTTGGGGAACTCAGCAAGTATTCCCTCTTTTCTTACACAAGAATATCCCCGGAGTGTTGACCTATCACGATTTTGTGGCGTATCGATTTCCGGAAACAATGAGGCCGATCGCAAGATTCCAGCAGCTATTTTATTTAAGAAGGAGTATCCAAAGAGCTGATTTTATTCTGGCTAACTCAGAATTCACCGCCTCCGAGATCTTAAAGTATTCTTCTTTTTCCAAAGATAAGATCCAAGTCATCTATCCAGGTTACGATCCTAAGGAGATCCGAAAGATCAAAACTCCTCCTACAGAAAGGATCTCTGAACTTCCTAAAAAATTTTTTCTAACGGTGTCCACTTTAGAACCGAGAAAAAATTTCGGAACACTTCTAAACGCGTATCAAGAAGCCAGAAAGGAAAAATCGGATCTGGTTTGGGTCCATGCAGGTAAGGAAGGTTGGGAATCTCCGGAGTTTTTGGAAAAATTCAAAGACTTATCCGTATCCGGAGAGCTATACTGGTTTGATTTCGTGACGGAAGAAGAGCTGAAATATCTATATTCTCAGGCGAACCTTTTTATTTTTCCATCCATCTACGAAGGGTTTGGGATCCCACTTTTAGAAGCGCTTGCATATTCTCTGCCTTGTATCGTTTCCGATCTAGAAGTATTCAGGGAAATAGGAAAAAAATCCTGTAAATATATTTCTCCGGAATCACCCGAAGATTGGAAAAATGCAATTTTGGATTTTCAAAAGAGGAAGTTTAAGTTTGTAAAGGCGGATCTAGCAAGATTCGAGAGAAAAAAGTCCGCATCGATCGTGAAAATGATCTTCAGAGATCTAGTTTCCGCTAAAAGATCCTAATATCTTTTGTAAAAAAGACTTTTTACCTACCTCTATCGTTCCTGAAAAAATAATGTCGGTAGAGGATTTCCAATGGATATGTATCCGATTTATATCCAAGGCCTGGAAATAAATTTGTTCGGTCGGACTTACGTTCCAAACGAATAGATCTTCTTTTCTTGTCCAAGATCGGTCAGTCCAATCTGTACAGATCCTTTCTATAGTTTTGCCGGATCTTAATTGTAGGATGAATCCTTTTTTGGGATCTAAAAATGCCAAGAGGATCGGGGGTTTGGCTGATCCTTCGGGGGCTCCTGAATCAAAATGGATCCCTTCTCCTTGGAACCTTCTTCCTTCCAAATAAGATCGGAATTCTGCAAATTGGAAATAGTAATTGTAGATCCTGGTTTCTTCCAAGGTTGAAAACCTTGTACAAGTTTTTGATCTCCGCTCTTTAAAGCAAGGTAGAATTGGTAGTAAATGACTTGTAGCTTTGATTCTTATTTGTACTCTGGAAGTATGGTTTTTAGAAAAGCCTGGTCTGTTTTCCTTCTTCTTTTTTTTATTTTATTCTTAAACGATTGTAGATCGGACGAGCAACCGTTGCTCTACCAGGTGACCCTTCAAGATTGGGATGGGAATTCCCATAAGTTTTCGGAAGACAAGGGTAAGTTAGTGGTCTTGGATTTTTGGGCGAGCTGGTGTGAACCTTGTAAAAAAGCGGTGCCTGTAGTCGAAAAACTGAGAGAAAAATTGAAAGATTCTCCTGCAGTCGTATTAGGCGTGAATACGGAAGACGATCTAAGTTTAGAAGAGATTAAAAAAGCTGCTTCCGAATTCGGAATGTTATACCCGAGTCTTTTGGACCCGAAATGGGAACTTGTGACTCCTCTTAAAATAGAAGGGCAGCCCGCATTATTCGTATTTAGCAAATCCGGAAAGAAACTTCATTCCCAATACGGAATTTCAGAGAAAGATCTACCAATATTGGCCGGAAGACTAAAAAACTGGCTCGAATCCCCTTAAAATCGGGTTTTATCCATAACGACCGTGTAACAAAAAACCAAACTCAGACTCGTTTTAAAAAAAAGGATTTATCTTTCAGCATTTCCTTGGAATCTGGAATCAGATCACCGGTAGGTGCTGCCGGACATCATCCATCTTTCCAATTCATTTCAGGAGAATTTCCATTCATGGCTGAGAACCTCGCCCAATTATTTCGTGAGTCAGCAGAAAAATTTAAAAATAAACCTGCTTTCTTGTACAAAGACGCGCAAAAGAATTATTTGCCGATCACCTACTCGGAGTTATACGAAGCAGGTGTGAATCTTGCCGAGGCTTTGATTGATCTAGGTATTCAATCTAGAGACCATGTCGCGTTACTCGCGGATAACCGTGTGGAATGGATCATCGCGGATTACGGTATTATCATGACAGGTGCGGCTGACGTTCCTAGAGGAACGGATATCACCGACTCGGAAATCGTGTATATCGTTAGCCACTCCGAGTCCGAAGTCGTATTTATAGAGAACGATAAAATGTTGGAGAAATTCAACAGGAACAAATCACAGCTCGGAAAAGTAAAAACGATTATCATAATGGATAAGGAATCCGAGGCTCCAGGCGTTCTAAAAATGTACGACCTGATCGAAAAGGGAAAAAGTTTAAGAGCTTCCGGTTCTCGTAAAGTAGAGGATAGAGTCGCTGCGATCAAACCTGAGGATCTTTTCACTCTGATCTATACTTCCGGAACTACCGGTCTTCCTAAAGGTGTTCAATTAAGACATTCTAATATGATGCACCAAGTATTGAACGTAACTCCTATGTTAAAGATCAATGCCGAAGCAAAATTGCTTTCTATTCTTCCTGTATGGCACGTGTTCGAAAGAGTTGTGGAGTATGTTTGTATCAGCATTGGAGCGGCAACTTATTACACCAATGTTCGGGATCTTCGCCAAGACTTAGCTACCGTCAAACCTACATTCATGGGATCTGCTCCTCGTCTTTGGGAAAATATATACAACGGTATTTATACAAGGATCAACGATCCAAGCCAAACTCCTGCGATCCGTCGCGGATTGTTCAAACTTGCCTATTTCTTCTCGGATAAGAAAAATGCGGCGGTTCGTTTTATCACAGGGAAAGAAGTGGATTATCACGGAAGAAATCCGATCTTCTCTTTCTTTTACGGGATCTTAATGTTATTCCAATTGGTTCTAACCGGACCTTTTACATTAACTGTGATCTCTTCGATCGCGGCTTATCTGCTTGCCTCTACAGAATTTTCTTCCCTGAGTTTGCCTCTTTATATCATCGCGGGCCTTGGAGTATTCTTCAATAGCGCAACTTTGGATAAGATTGTTCTTTCCAAGATCAGAACCGCTACCGGTGGAAGACTAAGAGCTTCTATCTCGGGAGGAGGAGCTCTACCTCGTCACGTGGACGAGTTCTTCAATAATATCGGGATCAACGTGTTAGAAGGTTACGGTATGACCGAGACTTCTCCCGTACTTTCCGTTAGAACTTTCCAAAAGCTGATCATCGGTTCCGTAGGTTCCATTGTTCCTAAGACTAATCTGCAGATCCGAAACGATAACAACGAAGTTCTGACAGAAGTTGACGAAAACGGAAAAGTGATCAAAGGAAGACTAGGCCGTAAAGGTGTTGTGTTCGTAAAAGGGCCTCAGGTCATGAAAGGTTATTTCAAAAATGATGAAGCTACCTCTAAGGCTCTTGTAGACGGATGGATGAATACCGGCGATATGGGGATGATCAACTTCAAACATACCCTAACCCTTACTGGTAGAGCGAAAGACACAGTCGTATTGTTAGGCGGTGAGAACGTAGAGCCTGTTCCTATAGAGAACAAACTCCAAGAATCCGCTTATATCAGCCAATGTATGGTGATCGGACAAGACCAGAAAAACTTGGGGGCCATTATCATTCCTGACTTCGATAAACTGGAAGAATGGGCAAAAGAGAACGGAGTGGATACCTCTAATAAAGACGCTCTGATCGAAAATCCGAAGGTTGTGGATCTATACAGAAAAGAGATTAAAGCGCTTAACAACTCTAAGAACGGATTTAAGTCTTTCGAGCAGGTAAATCCTTTCTTCCTGGTTTCCAAACCATTCGAGGTAGGAGACGAGTTAAACAATATGTTGAAGATGAAACGCCACGTAATCGCTGAAAAATACGCGGATAAGATCAAAAAAGTCTATTCCGGTAATTAGATAATCCTTTTGATAGGGTGTAACGCCCTATCAAAAGGAAGGAAGAAGCCTCGGTGATAACACCGGGGCTTTTTTTTACCCTGAGGGGAATCATAGAAGCCGCCGATATGTAACTTGTATGGCGAAAACGATCCTCTCCAAACCCAGTATTTTCGAGCCTTACGGTCATTCGGACCTGTATGCTTTGGACAATCTTTACTTTTCCGCGTTAAGAGAAAGAGAAGTCTGGGATTTTTCCAGAGTAAGAGAATTTTCAGCCCTAAATTTAGGATTTATATTCGCAAGAGCAGAACTTTCCTGGAAGAAATTTCAGTCGGAACTCGAGATCAAAAACCTAAACCCAAGTTTTAAAAAAGGAATCTGTTTAAGTGCAGGCTGGGAAGAAGCACCTGGACTAAAGATTGATTCTTTTTTGCCGAAGGTTCTCGGGTCGGAAGAAGTTTTCCAATATTCCAGATTGGAAGATCTTTCGAATGAGATACTTTTCAGAGAATTTTTCTCTTTGGAAGGATTTACATTTAAAGGAACTTGGAAAGAAAAAAACTATCTGATCTTATTTTCGAACGTTGATTCGGAAGATAGAAACCTTCCCTCCGTAATCAAAAAGATCTCTCAGTTCCATTCTGAGAAAAAATCGGAAGGAAATTTTTTCCTAAGGACTGAAAAACAGTCTTATTTGAATTTTCTAAAACCTAAAGAGTCCTTAGGACCTCTGTTCTTACAGGAAAAAAAGATAGATCAAGATCCGTTCTTATTTCTGAGTTTGGAATATTCGGATATTATAAAGTAAAATTATTCGCCTATTGTGGTACGGCGTAGAAGTTCCAACACCGTATTCTTAGAATAAATTTTCGTTTCGTAGGGACTCCTACCGCCGGGCTCCGCACTTATTCTAAATGTTTACTGAACAGAAAGGCCTCGATAGCCTCGTAGTCTTCATTCTCGGAAAGTTCTAATATCTTTTTTAAAAGAAAGTTCGCCTGCTTTAAACTCACAGATCCTAAAATTTTACGGATCGGCCCCACGAACGGAATCGAGATGGAAAGTTCCCTGAATCCCATGCCCAAAAGTAGGATCGTAAAATTTGTATCGGAAGCTATCTCACCGCAGATACTCAAAGGTCTTTCGTATTTCCAAGCGGTCTCTACGATTTGAACAAGAGTCCTTAAAAATGAGATATGGAACGGATTGTATAGAGACGAAACATTCACATTATTTCGATCCACTGCCATCAGATATTGCAGTAGATCGTTTGTTCCGACAGAGAAAAAATCCACTTCTCTCGCCAAAACGTCCATGGAAGAAACAGCGGAAGGTGTTTCGATCATCACTCCCAGTTTGATCTTTTTATTGAACTTTTCTTTGCTGGCGGTAAGTTCTCTTTTACATTCTTCTAATATTTCTTTGGTTTTTTTGATCTCTCCCAGGTTTGTCACCATAGGAAGCAGAATACTTAGATTTCCATAAGCGGAAGCTCTGAGGATTGAGCGTAATTGTTCTTTGAACCATTCCGGATTTTGCAGACTGTATCGAATTCCTCTGTTTCCTAAAAATGGATTTTCCTCGAATTCTCCTGTGGAAAATTTATCGGCGCCTATATCGAAGGTACGGATATACACCGGGTTAGGATCCATTCCTTCTGCGATCCTTTTATAGGCTAAAAATTGTTCTTCTCCGGAAACGTTTCTATCCTGGTATTTTAAGAATAAAGACTCAGAACGGAAAAGTCCCACACCATCCACGTCCGCTTTTTTAGCAAGATCACAATCCGTGTCCGATTCCAAATTACATTTTAGTCGGATCTTGACTCCGTCTTTTGTGACCGCTTTTTTAGGTTTGATAACCTTTGTCTCAAAACTTAAAGGAGAAGCGGCCCCGTAATATTTTACTTCTTCAATTGTGGGGTTTCTGACGATCTGTCCCGTGTCCGCGTCCAGAAAAACATATTCAAAATCATTAATATTTCTATAAAATTCCTTTAATCCGACAATGGTAGGTATCCCGTAATTCCTAGCAAGGATGGCCATATGGCCCGTTTTTCCTCCCAGGTCCGTCGCGATCCCTCGAATTCTACTCTTGTCCATCAGTATCATTTGAGAAGGAGTCAATTGTCTTGCGACTAAGATCACGTCCTCCGATTGATCCGCTAAGAAAGAGACTTCTTCTTTTTTATCTAAAAGGTTTTCTAAGATCCGATTGGAGATATCCTGAAAATGATCCGATCTTTCGCGAAAGAAAGGATTATCCATACGAGTGAACTTGTCCGTAAGTTCGTTGATCGTATTTTGAACCGCTAAAAACGCGTTTTCGTTATATTCTTTGATCCGATTCCGAAATGAATCTTGAAGACCGGGATCTTCCGTAATTGTGACCTGGGTCTCGAGAATTTCCTTCAGTTCTTTGTCTTGTTCTCTGGTTTTTAGGCTGGAGATGATGGATTTTAATTCTATTTTGGATGATTCGAGAGCGTTCGCAAGCTTTTTGAGTTCTTCCGATTTTTGGCTCTCGTGGATATAGGCGCCGTGAGCTAGATGTCTTCTCTTTGTCCCGACTTTTACGCAACGACCGTAAAATCTGCCGGGAAAAGCGACTATTCCCATGTATGTAGATCTTTTCCCGCCACCATTCATAGATGAATCCGCAGGTAGAAATACAGTTAGTTTAGTGAATCGACAAGTCTTTTATAAATCCGGAACTTCCCGCCTGGAGACAAGCGGGAAAATCGAATATATCTAGACCATCGCCGCTTTTCTGTTGAATAGAGGAATCCGACGGCTTTTGTATTTGCCCAGTTCGTTTCCTGTTACGGAACTCATGACGAGTTTTGCCATAGAAACGTCCAGTGCATGCCCCGCCTTGGAAGCCAAATAATGTCCGATAATAGGTCTTCCTGCGATAGAAAGATCGCCTACTAGGTCCAAAATTTTGTGGCGTACACATTCGTTCTCATATCGAAGGGATTCGTTTAGATATCCGTCCTGGGTCAGAACAATTGCGTTATCCAGGGAACCACCCATTGCAAGTCCTCTTGCTTGGAGCGCTTCTACGTCTTTTAGGAATCCGAATGTCCTTGCTGGTAAAATTTCGTTTTTGAGGATTTCGCGGTCCAGATCGATTGTGATATTCTGGCCTTTTAGAAGTGGGTGAGGGAAGTCTATCGTGTAAGTCACTTTCCAGGTTTCACTTGGAAGGATTACTAGGTATTTGTCCCCATCTACCACCCACATTGGGTTTTTTACATAGATAGGTTCGATTCTTTCTTCAAATTCAGTATAACCTGTGCTTTCGAATGCTTCTAAAAAAGGAAGGGAAGACCCGTCCATGATCGGGACTTCTACAGAGTCGATTTCCAGAACCATGTCCGTAATTCCTACGGAAAATACCGCTGCCATCAGGTGCTCAACGGTTTGGACCCGGTGGAGTCCATCTCCCAGGGTGGTAGCGTTACTCGTATCTACTACGTTACTTAGTTCTACAGGGATGGATGCTTTATCTTCTCCCTTTCTATATTCAAAAACAATACCTGTTCCGGCTGGGGCCGGGTGTCCGATCAGATTTACTTCCTTACCGGAATGTAATCCAATCCCCTTAATTCTAACGGTTTCTTTAAGAGTTTTTCTATGTTCTGTGAAATTCATCATTTCCTGCCCCGGAAACTTTCGCTTCCGGAATCCATTCGCTTTGCACCGGGCTCTTTCTAGATTGGACGTTTGTAAAATCCAAGTTCAAATTAACCCTTTAGGGCTATAGAAGCAATATCTATGCCAGGTGCAGTGCAAAAAGATGATTTTAGACGGGCAGTATAGCTCGGTACAGAGATAACTAGACATAATTTGAAAGAAATTTCTGTACTTCTGTCTCTTTTTTACAACAGTGTTGTTTTAGGGAGACAGAATCCATTTACCATGGTAACTCTTCCCCGTTTTGATGAAAGAATCTTCCGGACCTTTCCGGAGAGAGTTTTTCAACCAAATGGGCTAGCCCCTCGGCTGCTTCTCTTGGTGGAATTCCTTGTCTTCCTGTCATTTCAGTAGCTACCATTCCAGGGTGGAAGATACCTACGGAGATCTTTTTGGGCGCCAAGTCACGAGCGAGACTCACCGCTCCTGCATTCAAAGCTGCTTTGGACATTCTATATCCGTAATACGCTCCGGAAGTATTGTCTGCGATGGAGCCCATTCTGCTAGTGATAAAAACCAGTTTAGAGTGGGGGCCGAGTTTTGGAAGAAGTAGATGACTGAGGCGGATCGGCCCGATTGCATTTACCAGGATTTGGGTTTCCAGTTCAGTAAAGTCCACACTTTCCAGATTATCCGGGATCAGGATGCCAGCGTTATTGATGAGTATATCCAGTTTGACTCCAGTCAAAAAACCGGAAAGAGTTTCGAAAGTATGGCTTTGGGTTAGGTCCAATCCTTCGAAAATTTTCACTCCGAGCCTGCGCAGAGGTTCCGAACTTTTTCTACAAGCGGCGTAAACCGTATAACCTTTTTCGGAATATAAATTAGCGAGCTCTAGACCGATCCCTCGATTGGCTCCTGTGATTAAAATATGTTTCATTGGGATTAAATTCCAAAAAGAAGAATCTAGAAAGAAATACTATACGCCGGGAATCGATTGACGCCTTGGAAAATATTTTCCAACCTTTCCCGCGTATGCAATTCCAGATCTCTCATAAACCTTCCTTCTCCTTATTGAAACTTAGATTAGGCCCTGGTCAATCGATTAAATCGGAAGCCGGAGCCATGGTATACATGAGTTCCCGAATGGGCGTGGAAACCAAAATGGGAAGCGGATTTCTTTCCGCTCTTTCCAGAAAAATTTTCGGCGGAGAGTCGTTCTTCTTCAATACGTATACCGCTCCAGACTCAGGCGGAGAGATTGGACTCGCTCCGGATCTTCCCGGAGATATCATCGATCTGGATCTTGTCGGAAAAAGTATTTTTGTACAATCCGGATCTTATTTGGCTTCCGATCCAGGTATCCAAGTTGTTTCTAAATTCGGCGGCATTCGTTCTTTGCTAGGTGGAGAAGGTTTATTCCTATTAGAAATTTCCGGAACCGGAAAAGTATTCTTAAGTTCTTATGGAGCAATCGTTCCAATTCAGGTACAGGGAAATTATACTGTAGACACAGGTCATATAGTCGCCTTCGAAAATTCTTTGCAGTTCAAAGTAGGAAAGGCTGGAGGAAATTGGAAATCCACTTTGCTGGGTGGAGAAGGTCTGGTCGCAAATTTTTCAGGAAACGGAACTCTTTGGATCCAATCTAGAGTGCCTTCCGGATTTATCAGCTGGCTCACCAAACTTCTTCCAGTTTAACAAAAATTAGGAATTAAAATGAATATCCAAGTTTTATACAAACCATCTTATTCCGTAGCGAAAGTTAATTTAAGTTCCGGAGAATCTATCAAGGCGGAAGCGGGAGCTCTCATGAGTATGAGTTCTCATATCCAAATGCAAACAAGTAAAGCGCAAGCAGGAGGGCTTTTCAAATCTTTGAAGGCTGCTTTTTTGGGAGGAGAATCTTTCTGGATGAATACATTCTCCGCTTCACAACCTGGAGAGGTATTGCTTGCTCCGACACTTCCGGGTGACATCGAAAAATTAGAATTGAACGGGACTATCTTTATACAGTCCAGTTCCTTTCTTGCCGCAAAACCGGAGATAGATATAGATACTAAATTCCAAGGTCTGAAAGGTTTTTTTAGCGGAGAGTCCTTATTCTTCTTAAAACTTTCCGGAAGCGGACCGGTTCTCATTTCCAGTTACGGCGGGATAGAAGTCCTGGATGTAGAAGGAGAATTTATAGTAGATACAGGCCATATAGTAGCATTCGAAGAAGGTCTTCAATACGAGATCACTAAGTTCGGAGGTTGGAAATCCTTCTTCTTGGGTGGAGAAGGTTTAGTCGCCAAATTTAAAGGAAGAGGGAGACTTTGGCTCCAATCCAGAAATGTGCCTACGTTAGGCGCTTGGTTCAGATCCGAATTACCACCTAGAAAGGAATAAACGATGAAATTTGAAATATTAGCAAAACCTGATTTTCCCATCTTAAAGCTTGATCTGAACTCAGGAGAATCCATTCGAGCGGAATCCGGAGCAATGGTTGCCATGTCCTCTCAGGTCAAAATGGAGACAAAGGCGCAGGGTGGAATATTCGCATCCGCAAAAAGAGCTTTATTCAGCGGTGAGTCTTTCTTCCAAAACACATTCACAGCAGAAGGTGGAAACGGTGAGTTATTTTTGACATCAGCCACCCAAGGAGACTTGGAACACAGAACCCTCAAAAACGAAGAATTGATCTTAAGTAGAGGAGCCTATGTTGCAGGTGGAACAGAGCTTGTGATAGACAGTAAATGGGGAGGCTTCAAAGGATTTTTTGCAGGAGAAGGTTTATTCTTTCTGAAAGTTTCCGGTTCAGGGGACCTTTTCTTTTCTAGTTTTGGGGCCATTCACACAGTAGATGTGGACGGAATGTATATCGTGGACACGGGCCATATAGTAGCATTCGAACCAAGCCTGGATTATCATATAGATAAAGTGGGCGGATTAAAATCCCTGTTCTTATCCGGAGAAGGACTAGTCGCAAAATTTTCAGGGAAAGGTAGACTTTATCTGCAAACTAGGAACCAAAACTCATTCGCTTCTTGGGCAAATACTTGGAGAAGAGTGCAACGTTCTACAAGTGTTGGAGGAGGGGACTAAGCCCTTCCTGGATAACCGATCACATCCATAAAGGCGGAAACTGAGAAAACCGCCTTTCCTGGTCCTGGTTCTCCATAACCTGGAGGTACTGGAAGATTATATTTTTCGAATGTAGACTTCCAGACTGTGAGCAATTCACAGAAATATTCCAGAGGAGGACCGGCTTGCGTTCCTAAAGTTGTATAAGGTTCAGGACACCAAGCAGTGAATCTAGGCATGATCCCTTTGGACATGAAGAAGTCCAAACCTTCTCCCGTAGACTTGATCGCTTCTGCAACTGTTGCAAATCCCCAAGGTTGGGAAAGTTCCACTCCTCCTACAAAATTCGGGATTACGTAAGAAGACCCAAAAATTTCCGCAGAGTCAACGATCCTTCTGATCCAAGTATCTCTGCCAATGTATGCTTCTTTTCCTGGACAGATTTTTCTGAATAGTTCCGGTTCCCACACCTCGTAGTTTGGATGATAGACTTGGATGCCTGCGTCTTTGAATTTTTTGCAGTCCTCATTCTCCCAGGCTTGGGAAACAATCTTACCCATCCATCTTCCAGGAAACTTCTCTTCGATCGCTTGCGCGTATTCTAAATAGAAATCTATTTCATTTTTCTTTTTGAGAGAAGTGATTACGGAACCGCCGGTGATTGTGTATACTTTTGCGATCTCATCTTCCGCATCAATCCAAGACAGAACTTCTAAAATATCTTCTATATCTTTAACGCCAGTGTATGGTCTGCCAGCATTCTTCTGTTGTCTATAGTTATGATTGATATCACAGTAGGCACATTCTTCGTCTTTACCGAAGTATTGGCAGTTGCGGAAAACGGTTAGATAGATCAGATATCCCCATTCGATCACGGGTGCTATCTCTCCCGGAATTTTTCCGGATTTGGTCTTGTGTCTGTACCAAGCTGGCTTAGGAGGGTATTCTAATTTTCCCAAAAATGTTTCGTTTAAATAAAGACCAGGTCTGCCTTCGTCTTTTTCTCCGGCAGGGATACGTTTTACTTTGTAAGGTGAGTTCGGATTGTTTCGAGTAGATACTACGGTAGGTAGAAGATTAAAATAACCTCCTGTGATCTTGATCTCTTCCGGAGCTTTTGAGTCTGTACCTTCCTTCATATCCGCAAGTGGAATATGGTCAAAGGAGAAGATGAAATAATCCTTGGTCTTATAATCTCCCTCTATCTGGAAAGATTCCGGAAGAAAATGGATTCCCTGCCTCAGAATATCCTGTTTCAGAATTGCTTCGAAAGGGATTTGTTTGTATTTTTTTTCCATTTCCTCTAGTAAGGCTATGGAAGATTCGGGGCGAAGGGTGCTCGTGCTCATCTTAGCTCCAGACTGGTTTGTGGGTAAGTTTTGGCATCTAGTTTTTGGCTTTTTCATCCTTGACTGAGAGCTTTCAAACTGTATTTTTTTTAGCTAGAATGAGACGATTTCGCAGCGGGTTTTTAACCTTCTCTCTATTTCTGGGACTCTTCCTCTTTACGGTGGAGCACACCCATCTTCTTGCTAAAACCAAAAAACAAAAAAACAAGAAAGAAAGCGGTACCGAATATGTATTCGGTTGGACCCAAGTAGCATCCGGATTTAAGGAAATCACCGATATACAATTTCATCCTAGTTTACCGAATGAGATGCTAGTCTTGGAAAAGAAGGGAAAAATCCTTCTTTGGAATTTTACAAACAAAGAATCCAAACTCATAGCCGACTTTACAGGAAACGTAGAGACAAGATCGGAAGAAGGTTTACTTGGCCTTGCATTTCATCCTAGGTTTTCCGAAAATAAACTCTTCTATATCAATGCGGTTTCTAAAGAATCCGGGAAGGACCAAACATTCATTTTAGAATTTCGCTGGGATGATTCTAAAGTGATCCGCTGGCAGGATCGTAAGAGGATTTTACTTAGAGTGGATCAACCTTATTCCAATCATAATGCTGGCCAGCTTAGCTTTGGGCCGGATGGAAAATTATACATCGGTTTTGGGGATGGGGGTGCCGGAGGAGATCCATACAAACACGGACAAAACGCTTCTACCTATTTAGGAACTCTCATCCGGATAACGCCTAACTTGGATTCCAATGCACCTCCTTATAAGATCCCGGAAGATAATCCTTTCAGAAATTCGCCTGGCTTCTTACCGGAAATTTGGGCTTACGGACTCAGAAATCCTTGGAAGTTTTCTTTCGATACCAAAACGGGAGATTTGTATCTTGCCGATGTAGGGCAGGACGATTGGGAAGAAGTAGATCTGGTTCTAAAAGGCAAAAACTACGGTTGGAATATAAAAGAAGGATTTCATTGCTTTTTACCTAAGGAGAATTGTGAAAAACCCGGGCTAACCGATCCCATTCTGGTGTATGATCATGATCTGGGCCGTTCCATCACAGGTGGTTACGTGTACAGGGGAAAGAATCTTCCCAAATACTATGGGTGGTACATTTTCGCTGACTTTGTTTCCGGAAAGATCCTAGGATTCTCTACCGAAGTAGAAGGCAAAAGGAAACTAACTGTATTAGGGGATACTCACTTCCTAATTAGCACATTTGGCCAGGATTCTGCAGGTGAGCTGTATTTTGGCGATTTTAGTTCAGGAAATATCTTCCAAATTGGAAAAAAAAATTGAAATAAATTGAAAATCCCAAATCCATAGGTGTTAACCCAATATAGATCGGACTGCCTCCACCGCGGTTTCTGATTAATCTCGATCAAAGAAGGATAGGGGTATGAATAAGATCATTTCCGTTGCATCGGCCGTCCTAGTGGTCGGTCTGTTGACATCCGGAGCTTGTAAAAAGCCTGCGGAGAACGCGGATTCCGCGAACGCAAAACAGAGCCAACCATCGGCCATCGTAGTATTTAGCGTAGGAGAAGCAAAAATCCAACACGCTGATTTAACTGAAGACAAAGCTAGTCTTGGAACCGTCCTGAAAGAAGGGGACAAGATTGAAACCAAGGCAAAAGCGAAAGTGGATATCCAATTCTCCGACGGATCAGCTGTTCGTTTAGCTGAAAAGTCCAGCCTGGAATTCTCCGCTCTCGCTTTGAATACCCAAGGAAACACAGACACTAGATTGTCTTTAGTTTCCGGAAAAGTTTTCGCAAAAGTAAATAAAGCAAGCAAAGACGATCAGTTCTCCGTAGTAACTCCAACCGCAATCGCGGGAGTTAGAGGAACTTCTTTCGTAGTAGATCGTACTAAAAGCGACAGATCTGTCGTAAAAGTATTAGAAGGATCCGTTGCTGTATCTCCAAGAGTTCGCGCTCTGGAAGGTGCAAGTGCAGAAGAAATTTCTGCCAATGCAGAATTACAAAAGATCAAAGCTTCTTTAGACAAAGCTGAAGTTATCTTAGAAAAAGACGAGTCTTCCATAGTAAAAGCTCCCGATAAAAAATTCGGTGAGAAAGAACTTACTAAGCTAGACGCTACTTTGGAAAAAGACATTCCAAAAGCGGTTACTAAACTAAGTGGCGCTGGAGTATCCAAAACCGAAGAAGAAGAGATCAGAACTATCGTTACATTGGATAAAGACACTACAGATAAATTAGTAAAACTAAATGTAGATCCTAAATCCGGCAAAGTAGACGAAGCTACCAATGCCGCTAACGAAGCTGAGAGAAAGAAAATCGAAGAAGAATTAGCTAAGCGTCAGGCTGACGAGCTGAAAAGATTCAAGAACGTTCTTGTTTCCGCTCCTAAAAACCTGAAAACCAATAAGGACTTAGTGAACTACTACGAAAAACTGGAAAAAATCGTATTGGCTGATGGTAAAACAACCATCATCGGAGCGATCGTAGACCAGCAAGGTAGTACAATGATCGTCCATACCGAAGACGGTATTAAGAAGATCAACCAGGATGATGTAAAAGAAGTAATCTACGACTTCCAAACTAAATCCGAAAATTAATCCACAGGCACAAGCTTAAAGGTGGAAAAATCCCGGGTTACCGTAAGGTGGCTCGGGTTTTTCTATTTAGAGACACGGAGTTTTTGTTGAGACGCAGTGCTTTATTTCCACGCAGAGACGCCAAGGCGCAGAGTTTTAGAAAACTTCTATCCCAAAATATCTCTCTGCGGCTCCGCGACTCTGCGTGAGAAAAAACTTAGCGTCTCTAATATGCTCTGCGGCTCTTACCTGGGCTTATGATGAGGATGAGTATCCAGGTAATGATCCCAGAGTTTTAGGATCATAGTCGAAATTTCTTCTAGATCTAAAACTAGAACCTTATCTTTGTAATTTATAAGAAGTTTCGTTTTACCAAATTTTTGGATCTCTCCCCATTCTACTCTGAAGCCGGGAATTAAACTGATCGCGTCGAATAAAAGGTCTTTGATCTCCATTTTGGAAATGTGACCGTCTTGTTTAGAAAGATAAGATAGAATAGAATGGAAGATGATCTTTTTCATCTCCCCTGTATCCGGAATGTCCGGAAATTTATCTTTGGTTCTTTTTAATTTTCGAACCACGGCACTTGCTCGTCCGCGTGATAAGAACTTCTGACTAAAGGTCCTGAAAATACGGTCCTGAATCCTAAGGCTTTTCCAAATTCTTTCAGATCTTTGAACACTTCCGGGCGAATATACTCGCTCACAGGAAGATGTGTAGGAGTCGGTTGTAGATATTGTCCTAGAGTTACCATTTGCACCCCAACGGATCTGAGATCTTTTAGGGTTTGATGGACTTCTTCTAATGTTTCGCCTAGGCCGAGTATCAATCCACTTTTAGTTAAAAGCCCTCTTCCAGATGCATGTTCTAATACATCCAAGGATCGTTCATATTTTTTGGCGGGCGCTACTGTAGGAAATAATCTCTCTACAGTTTCTAGGTTATGATTGAATATATCCGGCTTAGAAGAATAAACGATCTCTAAATTTTCTTCCCTCATTTTGAAATCCGGGACCAAAATTTCAATTTTGCATTCGGGTAATCTTTCCCGGATCAACTCTACTGTTTTTTTATAATGAGCCGCTCCTCCATCCGCTAGATCATCTCTGTTTACGGAGGTAATTACTATATGGTTTAGGCCCAAAGATTTTGCGGATTCTGCCACTCTTAAAGGTTCTTCCGGATCTAACGCCAGTGGTTTTCCGAAAGCAACATCACAATAAGAACAACGTCTTGTGCAGATATCTCCCGCGAGCATATAAGTGGCCGTCTTTCTGGACCAACAATGGTTCAGGTTCGGACAAGAAGCACTTTCGCAAACAGTATTGAGCTTTCCTCCCTCTACGGAATTTCGAACGAAATCGACCGGGTTTTCCTTTTCACGGAAGGGAAGTCTGACCTTTAACCAATCCGGTTTTTCGGGAGCGGGTTGATATGCATTAGATCTGGGCTTCTTTTTAAGAGGATTCACCCTTTAAGCCTCCGCCCGAGTCTCCAAAGAGTCAAGTGTTTTGGGTAGCCGGAAATAGGCGGGTGCCCGAATCTGGAGGGACTGAGGGCAAGTTTGAGCGAAAAAGTCGCAAAAGAAAAAACGGGGGAAGATTCCTCCAAAGAGATCCGGATCAACAGATTCCTGGCTGACTGCGGGTTAGGTTCTCGCAGAAAAGTGGAAGAATTGATCCTTTCCGGCAAAGTGAAAGTTAACGGCTCCGTCGAAAAGAATCTAAGCACCAAGATCCTGGTAGGTTCAGACATTGTCCAAGTTGGAAATAAAAAATTAGTTCCCCCAACTGAGTCAGTGTTCCTTGCATTAAACAAACCGAAAGGTTTTCTTTGCTCCCATAGCGATCGTTTTCATTCTAATACAGTTTTTGAATTACTCCCTAAAAAGTACGGAAAACTTTTTATAGCAGGAAGATTGGATTTGGATTCCAGAGGACTTCTTCTTTTATCCGACCAAGGGAATTTAGTCCAAGAAATCACTCATCCTTCCGAAGGTTCCGAAAAAGAATACGAAGTAATCTTAGAAGAAGAATTAGATTCCAGAGAAGTGAAGGATAGATTCACTAAGGGATTTATGGACGAGGGAGAATTTTTAAAAGCGGAAAAGGTTATCTCCTTAGTAAAAGGAGAAGAATCTTCTAAGTTCAGGGTGATCTTAAAACAAGGAAGAAAACGCCAGATCCGTAGAATGTTCTCTATACTCGGCGGAAGAGTGATCGATCTGCAAAGGATCCGGATCGGAAAACTTTCTTTGGAAAAATTGAAAATCGGAGAAGGTAAGTTTATCTTACTGGATCCTAAAGTTTGGAGACCATGAATTTTACCAGTTTAGAATTTTTATTTTTTTTCTGCCTAGTATTTCTGGTGTATTGGAATCTTCCGGACGCTTTAAAGAAATATTTTCTGATCTTTAGCTCGGCGCTATTTTATGCATTCTCTTCTTGGAAGTTTTTGCTTCACCTTATCCTTGTTGTAACGATCAACTGGGCGTTCTTACGCTTCTTCCTTGCAAAAAAATGGTTTTTGCCGGTTTCGATCGGATTCAATGTTCTTAATTTAGCTTTTTTTAAATATTTCTATTTTTTTGCGGATCTTATCGGGATATTTTTAGGAATCCCGGATTTTCAGAATAAGGTTAGCTTGGATGGATTGATTTCCAAGTCTTTGGACTGGGCAGGATTCGAGGTAGTTCTTCCTTTAACCATCAGTTATTATACGTTCCAATTCATTTCTCTTTTAGTGGATAAGAAAAAGGGAACAATCACAGAAGAGATCGGCCTTTTTAAATTAGCTTCTTATATTTTCCTTTTTCCTGTGATGATCGCGGGGCCTATATTAAGGTTTGGTGATGTAGCAACTCAATTCGATTCACCTAAAATGGAAAAGGAAGATATGGTGGACGGGCTATGGCTCGTTGTCATAGGTCTTTTTAAAAAGTCGGTAGTTTCCGTTTTGATGTCCGGCTCTATCTTCCAGGTATTTGCGGAGACCTCCGCTTTCTCGGGAGCGGCACTTTTAAGTACGGTATATTTCTTTGCGATCTATCTATATTTGGACTTTTCAGGACTAACGGATATCGCAAGAGGAATGGGAAAACTTTTAGGATTTACTCTTCCTCAAAACTTTAGGGCTCCGTTCTTCTTTAATGGTTTTGGGGACTTTTGGAGAAGATGGCACTTAACATTCTCCTTTTGGATCAGAGATTATTTATATATTCCGCTTGGTGGTTCGAGAAGTGGAACAATACGCACTTGTTTTAATTATCTAGTCGCATTCGGATTAGGCGGTCTTTGGCATGGAGCCAATTTGAATTATCTGCTTTGGGGAGTTCTGACTGGTCTATACCTTTCCATAGAAAGAGTGCTGAATGATTGGAAGATCAAGATCTTACCTGAGATCCCTTATGTAAAAAGGACCATTACCTATTTATTCGTTTTGAATATTTATAGTATTTCCTGGATATTATTCTTCACTCCTGATTTTGGTTCTGCTTTGGCAGCAGTACAGAGAATATTTGTTTGGTCGAATGGGGTCGCTTTCCCGAATATGGAACCTTGTATTTTTGCGCTCTTAGTCGCCATCTTGTTCCATTCTGCAGAAGAATGGCCCGATAAATTTAAAGTCGGTTTCAGATGGAAGGCGGCTCTTCTTCCTATCGTATGGATCTTGGTCTTACTTGCATTGCCTAGCGGAAATGCAGATTTCTTTTACGGACAATTCTGAGAAATATCATGAAAAAGAAATATATATATCTTCCTTTACTCTTTCTGATCGTTCTGTTCTTCGCGGATAAGGTTTTCCTTATGGACTTCTTTCAAACTTCCTTTTACCAGGAAGGAAATCCGGTCTATTACGCGCAAAGAAGACATTTATTCGAAAAGCTTCAAAAAGACGAATCACTCAAAAATAAAAATTTGCTTTTGGCGTTCGGAGATTCCAGGGCGTATCCTTATTCTATCAAAACACTGCCTGGGACATTTGAAAAGGATTGGACAGTCTATAATTTTTCTGGCCCTCAAGCGGTCCCTGCTTACGGTTTTTATTGGTTTCGTAAAATTATAGAGGCAGGGATTAAGCCAAAAGCGGTCTTTTATGTAATCAGCCCGGAAGGTTTCGACGATTCTAAGGGCTTATTCTACGAACCTTTTTTAAGATTGGGCGCGGACCAAGAATTTAAGAATACATATTGGGATCAGTTTTCCTTCTCCGATAAATTGGAAGTTTGGAAGGAAAGATTTTTTAGCATTCGAAAGATCAAACCAGGTTTTAAACTTTTCTGGTCCAGGTTGGCTGGCGGAAAGCTGAAACTGTATAGAGCGGACCAAAATCATGAAAATCTGATCCTGGAACTTGGGAATGGGGAACAACTTGCGTATGCGAGTGCCAGCAATAATCCTAAAAAACTGGAAAAGGATGCGCTTCGTCTCAAAAGTATTTATCTTTCCGGATTCACTATAGGTGAGACAGAATTTTTCTTTGTGGAAGAATTCTTAAAACTCGCGGAGAAGGAAGGGATCAAAACTTATTTGATCTGGCCGAAAGTTTATCCGGGATATAGGGAAGGTTACTACGAACTGGGACTCGAAAAATCCTGGTGGCCTAGGATTCGAGAACTCGCATTTAAATACGGTGCGTCCTCAGCGGATATGAATACTCTTAGTTCCTGCGATCTATATTACGACGGTTCTCACCAGAGTGTATTTTGTATTTCAGAACAATCTGAAATTCTAATGAACGATTTTACTGGAAAGAAGAAACTTCCCTAATTATAGTTTCGCACAGTGCGCACGGAGAATAGAAGAGCCTCTGAGTTTATTTTCACACAGAGTCACAGAGCCGCAAAGGATTAGATACAGCAATGTAGGAACTCCAACATTGCAATACTGATGAAAACCCTCTGCGCTTTCGCTTCTCTGCGTGAGAAAAAATATCAGTAGTGGATTACCACTTTAACTTCTTAGCGTCTTCTAAGAATTTTTCCAAACCGATATCGGTTAATGGATGTTTAAACAACTGTTGGTAAGCGGAAATCGGCATAGTAGCACAATCAGCTCCACGAAGAGCGGATTCTTTCAAATGGATCGGTCCTCTGATGGATGCAGCTAAAATCTTAGTTTCATAACCGTAGTTATCATAAATCTCTCTGATCTCGGAAATCAGTTCCATTCCGTCCCAAGAAGTATCATCCACACGACCGATAAAAGGAGAAATATAAGTTGCTCCTGCTTTTGCGGCAAGAAGTGCCTGAGGAGCGGAAAAACAAAGAGTTACGTTTGTAGGAATTCCTTTCTCAGTCAGCTTCACTACTGTCTTTAAACCTTCCGGAATTAGAGGAACTTTGATGACCACATTCGGAGCGATCTTTACTAATTCGTCCGCTTCCTTGAGCATATCTTCGTGTTTGGTTGCGATTACTTCTGCGCTAACCGGACCAGGTACGATCGCGCAAATCTCTTTGATCACTTCTTTAAAATTGCGGCCGGACTTAGCGATGAGAGACGGGTTTGTAGTAACTCCGTCCAAAAGACCGTAGGACGCGATCTCTTTGATCTCGTCCACATTGGCTGTATCTAGATATAATTCCACGTAAAATGCTCCGAAAGATTTTGAATCTCTCTGGATAGTGGCGGTCTTAAGCGCCCTCGGTCAAGGATTTCTTACGGGATCAGATCTCTTAAAGTTTTGATTTCTTCTGCAGAGAAGAACTCTTTATATTCTTTTTCGATCTGAGATTTTACCTTAGAGCTGAAATAATCCACTCTTCTGGTAAAAGGTTGTTTTTTATACGCTTCCTTCCATTGGACAATGAATCCGCCTGCAGGAGGGGCTTGTCTCTCGTCTGTCAATTCCCAGATAACAGCCCCACCGATCTTCTTATCATCCAGGGTCTCTTTTTTAGGTTTTCCGTATTTATTTTCCAGTTTGGACTGAACGTCTTTGCCTGGAAGATAACGAAAGGACACTCCGACTGAGAATAATTTACCCGGCTCCAAATGTTCGTCTTCTTCCGGAGAAGTTTCTTTTTCAGGACGAGGTTGGTTCTTGTCTTTAGGGCGGGAATCAAGGATCAATTTAGGAGTGGAATAAAAACGGTATAGATAGAAGATCCCATTTCGTCTTACAAGTAGAGACTTCTCCTTATCTTCATGAACTACTTCTATTTTTTCATCACTCTGAGGATTTGCTGCTAAGGATAAAAACTTGTCTCTGACTTGGGCATAAGAAGCTTCCCAGGAGACTTCTGCAAATCCGTCTAAGGTGGGTTTGGAGCCGTTATTTCTGGAATTATCTCCCGGAAACTGAGAAAATACGGAACTCCAAGGAAGGAGTAGGGAGAATAAGAACAGGAAGATGGATTGCCCTTTCATACTTCTTAAACTATCGGCAGAAAACCGAACAAGAATTAGGAATCTTCCCCCAAATCGTCTGCATCTTCTTCCTCTCTGTCCACACGAATTCCCCCGAATTTCACCTTTCCGTTCCATCTTAAGATGAGAAGGACCATCAGGATCAGAACGTTTGGAAGAACGAATAGAAAGGAAATTTCATGGTACAGGCCGTAAACCGCCAGATTCGAGGCGATCACTGAGATAAAGATCCCCGAAAGTAGGGAAATCTCTTGGTTGAGAAGCCTTGCCAAAAAAGAACCGCCGTTTCGAGAGATCCTAGCCGCTCTTAAAATTTCGGAAGAGATAAAAGAGTAGAATGCGAGCACAAGCACTGGCATCAGAAAAGAAAGAAAGAAATAATTTCCAAAAGAATCCGTATAATGAGGAGAGCCAATGAGCCCTCCGGTCAGTGTCCAGACATACGCAAAAAATGCGGAAAGTCCGAATGCGAGAAGCCCGTGTTGTAGACTTCCCGCAGATTCAAAAATAGAAACGATCTTAGAAGGAATGATTCTCGCCCAATCAGTCAGCTCCTGTTTTTCGAAAGTATCTTTTCCGCTTAAATAAATGAGTCGGAAATAATAATCTCCCAAGGAAACGACCACTAACGTGATCACTAAATAGATCAGGTAGAGAAAAAATTCCATCTTAATGCCTAAAATGCCTCATGCCGGTGAACACCATGATCAATCCATGCTCGTCGGCAGCCTTGATCACTTCTTCGTCCCGGATAGAACCTCCGGGTTGGATGATTGCTTTTGCGCCTACTTTTGCGATCGCATCTATTCCATCTCTGAATGGAAAGAATGCATCACTTGCAACATAAGAACCCACAACAGAAAGCCCTACGTTTAAAGCCTTGGTCGCACCTAATTGGACCGAATCCACTCGGGACATTTGTCCTGCACCGATCCCTAAGGTTGCATTCTCTTCCGTATAAACGATCGCGTTTGACTTGATAAATTTTACCGTAGACCAAGCAAACATCAGACCTCTGATATCTTCCTCAGTAGGCTGTTTTTTAGAAACGATCTTCAGATCTTTTTCTGTAATGGTCGCATAGTCTCTGTCTTGCAGAAGTATCCCATGATGGATCGGTCTCAAATCCATTTCATCCAATGCTTCTTGGAAATCTGCGATCTCAATCAAACGAACATTCGGTTTTTTGGAGAAATATTCCAAAGCAGCGGGTTCGAACTTCTGAGCGATCACACCTTCTACGAAAGTTTCGCCGATCAAAACTGCGAGTTCGCCGGTGACCGTACCCTTGATCCCGATGATCCCCCCGAATGCAGAAATAGGGTCCGTTCTTTTGGCTAAACGAAAAGCTTCTAATGTATCGTCCGCATACGCAATCCCGCAAGGATTCAAGTGTTTGATGATACAAACGGTATTATCTGGAAGAAGTGCTGAAATATGGAATGCAGCATCAAAATCCAACATATTATTAAAAGATAATTCTTTTCCTTGTAGAGGAGAAAATTCGCTCTTAGTAAACAAAGGCTCGTAGAATGCCGCTCCTTGGTGAGGGTTCTCTCCATATCTGAGTTTTTGTTTTTTGGTGAAGGAAAGATTTAGGATGTCTGGGAACTTCTCCCCGGCAAGTTTATTGAACCAAGAAGAGATCGCAGTATCGTACATTGCAGTATGAGAGAACGCTTTTCTCATAAGAAGGAAAGAAGTGTCCGCGTCCACGGAACCGTCGTTTACCTTCATGGATTCTTCCACCGTTTTATAATCGTTCGGGTCAGTGACCACAACAGTGTGTCTGTAGTTTTTACTTGCAGAACGGATCATAGAAGGTCCGCCGATATCGATATTTTCGATTGCTTCGTCCAGATGGACTCCTGGTTTAGAAACAGTCTGAACGAAAGGATATAAATTCACAACTACCAGATCGATTTTAGGAATTTTTAATTCTTCCATCTTCTGTCTATGTTCCGGTTTGGAGGTCACGCCTAAAAGTCCTCCGTGGACTTTAGGGTGGAGAGTTTTTACTCTTCCGTCCAAAATTTCCGGAAATCCAGTATAATCGTCTATTGCGATCGCTTTGATTCCGTTTTCTGTAAGTATTTTGAGAGTTCCGCCGGTGGAAATGATTTCCACTCCTTTAGATTCAAGGTACTTAGCAAATCCGATAAGTCCTGTTTTGTCGCTAACTGAAATGAGGGCACGAGTGATTTTGATCATGCTAGAGGATTGAGACCTTCCTGTCTTTGATTACGAGCCGATCTTCGCAGAAGTGTTTAACCGCGAGGGGCAGGATTTTATGTTCCTCTTTGAGAATGGCAAGAGTCAATTCTCTTTCGGTCATTCCTTCCTCGATTTTAACAACTCCCTGCAAAATGATCGGACCGGAATCCACACCCTCGTCCACAAAATGGGCGGTGCAACCCGCGAACTTGACTCCGTAATCGAATGCCTGTTTTTGTGCGTGGAGACCTGCAAATGCTGGAAGAAGAGAAGGATGTATATTGATGATCCTGTTGCGAAAGACCCGGATGATCTCCGGTTTTAGAATTCTCATATATCCGCAGGCCACGATCAGATCAGGAGAGATTTCTTCCAAGGTGCGAAGAAGGTCCAGATGATATTCTTCCTTTTTGGAATAAGACTTCCAATCTAGGATCCTGGCCGGGACATTATGACCGGCTGCAATCTGGATAGAGGGCGCCTCAGGGTTGTCTGTGATTAAAATTGCTGGATTTGCCGGGATTTTTCCCTTTTGGATCCCTGAAAGGACAGCTTCTAGGTTGCTCCCCCGCCCGGAGGCCAAAAAGACAAGCTTTTTTCTGGGTTTGGGAAACAGGCTTGCCAAGAATTTTCGCATCCGATACGCTAAGAATTACCAGTCCACGTTAAGGCGGTCCGGAATTTTGTCGAAAAGTATTTCAGGAGAGACACATGTCACTTGCTAGAAAATCGACGGCGTCCGTCGAACAGTATAAATCCAACGAAATTTCTACTGTGAGTCAGGGCCGGCTTATCGTGATGTTATATGAAGGAGCAATTCGCTTCCTGAACGTTGCCATCGAGAATAATACACCCCGCAAGTACGACGTGGTGAACAATAATATCCTAAAAGCCCAAGAGATCGTGACTGAGCTGATGCTTGCCCTGAACATGGAAAACGGGGGAGAGGTCGCAAACAATCTACTCGGAATTTATGTTTATATTAAAAAGCGCTTACTCGAAGCTAACATGAAGAAGGACAGCGAGATCCTTTCCGAAATCATCAAATATCTGGAAGATCTAAAACTTGCTTGGGAAGAAATTGAGAAGAAGGAAAAAGCTTCTTCCGTAGTCCCTATGCCTTCCGCCGGTTCCAGAGGAACTGGGCTCTCTCTCCAAGGTTAAAATTAAAAATGGCGGGCAGGGTTTCTAAAAATCAAAATTCTATGGAAGAAAAACTTTCCTCTTATTATGAGGAGAAAATTTCTTTTTTAGACAAACTGATCGAACTCCAAAAACGCCAGTTGCAAATTTTAGGCTTCGGGGATGGAGAGGCGGCTGCCAAACTTGAAATCCAAAATTCTGATCTAGTCGAAAAGATGAAACGATTGGACCGCAAGATAGAACAATTAGAAGAATCTTCTCCCCAAACTCTGGAAATTATTCGACTCTCCGATATGATCTTTCAAAAATTGGAGGAGTCCAGGGATTTGAATTCCCAAGTAGGGGAAAAGATGGAGATCATTCTGCAGGAATATCGCAAAGAGTTGAATATGGTTCAATCCAAGATCCAACTCAAAAAATTCCTAGCTCATAGGAAATTGGGTTGGAAGACGGGGACCTGCTGAGCCGTGCCCTGGACTTTTACGGACTCCCCAAAAAATTCGACGCAAACTTAGTCCGGAGTAGATTCCGGGAACTCTCTCGTAAGTATCATCCTGATTCCGGAGAATATGAGACGGATATTCTATTTAAGGAATTGGTCCAACTAAGGGACGTTTTACTTTCTTCTCTCCAGAATGCATCTTTAGTAATTTTAGAAAATTCTAAGGAAGATCCAGAAGGATTCCAATTTTATAAACTAGCTAAACAGAAAGCTGCCCAAGCGATCGAAAAATATTTTCAGTTCACCGATGGAAATCCGGTCTACTTAAAGAAGGAAGACAATCCTGCACTACTACGTTTAAGAGAAGAATTGGAAACCGCTAAGAAGGAATTAGAAGAGTTTTTGGAAAAATTTCCCAAAAGTATCTGGAAAGAAGATACGGAAACTACTCTTAAAAAGATAAGCGTTTGGTTTAAAGATTAAGGAACCTGCAACGTATTCGAAGGCATAGAGAATACGTAAATATCCTTTGTTCCGCTGTTCAGATCCAAAGAGATCACGGAAGATCTAAGAGTTACGTAATCGCCTGAATTTAAAGTAGCCACAATTTTACAGACTCTGTTTGTATTTTCTCCGGCGCCAGGGACCGCAAGTGGGCCGGCAGTCGGATTTACTTCGATAGAATATTCTTTTGGTTGGTTCGGGAGCATATTCAAGGGAAGTTCACATGCTTTTCCGGAAGAAAAATCGGCAGGATTCCTAGATGCGTCCGCAGTACTTCCCGTATACAAAGTATAACCGCTAAAAAATGCTTCCGGATTTCCTGCTCTCAATCTGAGTTCGTACACTCCTGTGCCGATCAAAGTGATACCTACCAAAGTAGGTGGAGTGGTTACAACCCGATTCGTGGAGTAATTATAACAAGATAATAAGGAAAAGATGAGTAGTGAAATAGAGAAGAATGTACGCATTCTTCCTGATAAAAAAAGATTCATTTAGCTGTGTATATAGTCCGCCCAGCCGAATTTTTCGACCAATTGGGTGGATACTGAAAATTGTGGAAAACGTCTCTTGTTTGTCGACCGATTTTCAGGGATCTCCCACTTGAGTTCTTGCAGAAGTTTGTTTCCTTTTTTGGTGTTACAATCCCTGCAAGCAGTGACCAGATTTTCCCAGGTATGGTAGTCCTTTGGCTTTTTTTCTCGAGGGATCTCTTCCCACCTGCTTTTAGGGATCACATGATCCAAGGTGAGTTTGGAGGAAGGTAGTTTGCGTCTACAATACACACACTCATGATCGTCTCTTAAGAATATATTTTCTCTAGAGAGTTTATGCTTACGTTTAGGAACTTTGTAATAGTCTGTTAGTAGAATGATCCTAGGAGTGGAAAGTTTAAGTTTCTCGGATCTGATAAAGTGGCTTTTTTCGTCTTTAATGAGTTCTGCTTTTCGGAGAATGAGAAGGATTACGGCGTCTTTAACGGTTCGGATCGCAACCGGGACATAGGTCGCGTTCAGCACCAACACAGGTTGGGTTAGAACATCCATATCTAACCAAACTGTATAGATTCATAAAATTATGTCGAGTAAAAGTATTATTTCTCGGAACGTTTCTTTTTGACCGTGAAATATAGAACTAGGCCTAATACAAAAATTCCTAATAATACAAAGACCGTAATTTGCCCTTGGTGGACCAATCTGCCTAGCTGGTCCAAGTTTTTTGCACCATAATGTCCTAGGTAAACCCAGATCGGAACGGAAATGGCTGCTGCGAACATATCCAAGAATAAAAATCTAAAGAAGGAAATACGATCTGAAGTCCCTGCTGTTAGATAAATAGGCATCCTAAGTCCAGGCATGAACCTTGCCATGAATACGACCCAGTTACCGTACTTAGAAAACTTTTCTTGCACTTTGGAAAATCTTTCCGGAGTCAAAAACTTTGCGATAAAAGGAATTTGTAATACCTTCTCTCCGAAAACTCTTCCCAATAAAAATACGGAGCCGTCTCCTACAAGAACTCCCGCCATTCCCACGCCGAACATTACATGTTCATTTGCATATCCTAAACCGGCTAAAACTCCGCCGGAAACCAAGGATATATCTTCCGGGATCGGAAGACCGAAACCGCAGAGAATCAGAGTGGAGAAAACTGCTAGGTAAGAGAACTCATTCCCAAAGCGGGAAAAAAAATTGACTAAATCCGGGATATTGACTAGATCCATGAATGTTTTTGTTTACCGAGTAGAATTCCACCAGTGAAACTTATCCAGAGCAAATTGGAATCGAAAAACTAGATTTGTTTGGCTTGCTTTCGCCCTTTTTAGATACCAAATTGGTTCTAGGTGCAAAAAGACAGAAATCAAATCATCCAAGCTGAAAATTCTCTCTTATCCGGCTATGCAGTTTTACAGGATGAGACCGGCGGAAGAGAATACAAAGAAGAAGAACACCCGTACCGCATTCCTTTCCAGAGAGATAGAGATAGGGTAGTTCATTCTAGCGCATTCAAAAGATTACAATATAAGACTCAGGTTTTCGTTTATTCGGTAGGGGAAAATTATCGTAATCGACTCACTCATACTTTGGAAGTCGCAGGGATCTCTAGAACGATCGCTTCCGCACTGGGGCTCAACTCACTTCTTGCGGAAACGATCGCACTCGCTCACGATCTGGGGCATACACCTTTCGGACATGCCGGCCAAGACATGCTTTCCGATCTGATGGGAGAGTTCGGCGGGTTTGAACATAATAAACAATCGGTCAGGATCGTTACAATTTTAGAAACACGTTATCCGGAATTTCCAGGACTCAATCTTTCCAAAGAAACTTTAAAAGGTATGATGAAACATGGTGCTGAATATAGCGGCTCCAATTTAGGAAAGGAAAGAAAGAACGAAGGTCCAAGTTTAGAATCCCAATGTGCGGACGTAGCGGATGAGATAGCGTATACAAGTCATGATATAGATGACGGCTTGGAAATGGGGTATCTAAAGGCGGAAGATCTGGACTCACTTTCTCTCTGGGGTGAGACTTCCAAAATGGTAAGGGAGAAGTTCCCAAAACTGGACGGTAAAGTTTTTGTAAGGACTGTGATCCGAGAATTGACCAATAGTATGGTCTCTAATATGATCGGAACAATAGAATCCAGGATCTCCGAATGGAAAATTTCGGATCGAAACGATCTAAATCGTATCTACCAAGAAGGAAAAAGGATCGCAACCTATGAACCTTCATATGGAGAGAAGGTCAGAGAACTAAAATCTTATCTTTACAAAACTCTTTACAGACATCCTTCCGTGGTAGTTACGAGCGATAGAGGGAGAGACATGATAGAAACATTATTCTTTCATTTCAGAAAACAGCCTGATTCTATTCCGGAAACCTATAGAAGAAGAATCGAAAAAGAAGGACTGGAAAGATGTGTATGCGACTACGTGGCGGGAATGACTGACAGATACGCAGAAGAGATGGCATCCAGTATCGGAAAATAAACTCTTATTGCGCGGGCTTGCCTGAAAAACGTGACTATCATTTGCGACATGGATCTGTATTTCCGGAATAGGTCGTTATTTAATAGAAAGAATTGTTTCTTCCAAAGCTAGCAAAAGAGAATCAACTTCCTCTTTCGTTGTATATAGGCCTGTGGAAATTCGGATCGCTCTAAGCGCTTCGTCGTTAGAATATCCCATTGCGAGTAAAGAAGGCGCTGCTTCTCTGGACCTGGATTTACAAGATGAACCTGTTGAAACTGCAAATCCTTTCTCTTCCATTCCCATCATAAAAAAGTCCAGATCGTCCAAAGGAAGTAGAGCGAACGTTGTGGAAAAAAGTCTAGGTGAATTTTCTGCCACGATCTCTGCACCCAAACTTTTGAGTTTGGATTCTATCTTATTTCTATAATATTCCAGCCTTTTGTTCTTATTCTCCATTTCCGCAAACTGGATTTTAGCTGCTTCTGCCAAGGCAATAATAGAAGGAGAATTTTCAGTTCCGGCTCTGTGTCCATTCTCTTGATTTCCTCCTTGGAATACTCCTCCTTCCGGTAGATGTTTCGGGTCGAACCATAAGACGGAAGAACCGAGCCCGCCGCCGATTTTATGACCGGAGAATGTGAATCCGTTCAGAACGGAAAAAGGCACTGGGATTTTGGAGAATGATTGGATTAGATCGGAATAAAATGGCATTCCGTATTTCTCGGAAATTTCGGCTAATTCTTGGATTGGTTGGATCACACCTGTTTCGTTACCTGCGTGTAATACGAATACAGGGCCGGGCTCATTTTTGAGATTAGATTCTAATTCGGAAGGGGAAACAAGCCCGGATCTATCTGTATTCAAAACTTTATAAGGAATTCCTAAACTTCTAAAAGAAGAATACATGGCAGCATGTTCGAAAGGAGAAAGATAGGCGATAGTTTTGATAAATTGTTTTGCAAAGTAAACGAGAGAATAATCGGCTTCCGTACCGGAAGATACGAATACAAACCCTTTCGGATCTTTCCCTGTGAGTTTTGCTAAAACTTTTCGAGCCTCTTCGATTTTGCCCTGTCTGGCTAAAGAAAATCGTGTAGGTCCGGAAGGATTAAAAAAATCATCCTCATATTCTTCTAAGATCTTATTTAATAAACCTGGGATAGGAGGATGGGTCGCATTATAATCGAAGTATTTAATTCTTTTCATCGAAAATATCGTCTGCTTCTTCGTATCTTCCTTTTCGACGAAGTGTGTACTGCAATAGTTTCTTTTTATCTTCGATCAGGTCTTCGTAACCCGATTTATCATTTCGATAATTCGGATCTACGGTGTAAACTTCGGTATCCAAAGCATCCAATTCTTTAAGAGCCTGATCAAAATTTGATTCGTGCAATAAACATCTGACTCTCATAAGTTTTGCCTGGAATCTTACGCCTAAATCGGTTGCAGAAGACAGATAAACAGATTCGAACATTTCCTTCGCTTTTTTCCTATAATTGGAATCTCTGTCTCCCAATTTATAGAACAATTGGGCATTTCGATTCAGATTGGAATAGAATAGTTTTGACCCTTCCACATCCGAAGTTTCGCAAGGAATAGCAGCGATTGCGCTTGCTCCCCAGTATTTTGCCTCTGCTGGTATTGTCCTTTTGGAACAGGAAAAATATAAAACTCTGGTGAATAAAGAAACAGATTCTTCCGGAGAAAGGGAAGGATGTGACTCGTCCGTCCTAAGTCTGAGCAATTCTAAGGTTTTTAAAAGAAGAGTTTTATACTTATTTGCGGTTAATGTAGTAGTATCCGGATAATCTTCGGAAAATACGATAGGAGAAGACTGCGATTCAGTGATCTTTTTCCAGATACGGATCTCTTTTGGAAGATCTTCCGTTATATTTTCCTCTTCTTGCTTATTACAACTAAAACTGAAAAAATTCAGGATACGTTTCCACCAGGGAATGGACGGAGGTTTGGCTTCTTTCAATTTTTCGAATACTAGTTCTTCTATCCTTTGGATCGCTTGGAAATGTGCAAGTATCGCCTCTTCCGGGCGGCAAGACGCGAAGGAAGAAATTCTGATCTTCTCCAAAAGACTTTTGCCGGCGATCTCAGGTTTATCTTTTCCGAGGGAAGCTTGGGCAGAAGGAGAATTATAACCGTCAAATGGATTGAAGTTTAAAGCTCTTTTATAATAATCTAATGCTTCTAAAGGGATCTGGTAGAATTCTTGCCAGTACTCGAATGGATCTACCGGTCTTTCTCCCGTGGAAAATTTAGTTTCGCTTGGGTTGGAAAGTCTTTCAATGGTCCAGCCCTGGTGTTTTGCCTCCATCCAGCTTGGGATCCTGAAAATATCGCCGGTACCTTCTTTTCCTATTCTGTAGGCGCGTACACAAGCTTTGGACAACTGGTCCGTCCTGAGATAATGTTCGATCTGCCTGTATTCCACTTTTTCGGATAATAGATCGTCCCCCTTGGACTGCAATTTTGCGGAGAGGGAAGGATTTAAAACGGGAGGTTCCAACCAAAGTGCAAAGGAACGTAAAATTTGGAATCTCCTGGGATAGATATAGATCGCTGCCAGGGTCCAAATCAACAAAAGTGTTAAGAATAACTTCTTCTTTTCTTTGAGAATGCTGAACAATTTCTTTCCTTAAGTTCCGGAAAATTCGTTAGACGAATAGAGTCCCTCGCTTGAGAGTAGAGAGAGTGAAGATTTCGCTTTTTTCGATTCCAAACCCTATACAAGTCCGGGGATTATGAAACACGCAAGCATTATTCCGATCCTTCTGGTATCCGTTCTGGATCTAGGTACCTTATTTGCTTCTCCTCAAAATACTAACTCCGTTTTTGTATGTAGGGACACAGATTCTTCCGGAAGGGCGAGAGCTGTATGGCCGGCCTATTATTATTCTCTAGGTTTAGAGAGTATGAATAAGGCCAGAAATTCCGAGGGAAGAGAAAGAACGGAAGAAATTATAGAAGCGGTCCGAAATTTCCAGGACTATATTCGTTGCTCCGAATCTGTAGGAGTTCCTGTCTCTGCGGTGTTTCGTTGGAATAAGGCATTGGCTCATTATTACTTAGGCCAATGGAAAGACGCGGTTTCCGAACTGGATCTGGCGGAAAAAACGGACCCGAATTTTAGAGAATCCTATATTCTAAAAGGGACGATCCTTTTGAACAGCGGGGAATACGAAAAGGCCGCTACTTATTTAGAATCTCATTTGAGTAAATTTTCGGAAGATCCGGATTTTTACTATTTATTGAGCTCTGCCGAGCTTGCTTTAAAGAATGATGCAAAGTCGGTTTTGTATTTAAGTTCTCTTAGAGATTTGATCAAACAAAAAGATTCGAATCCTAAATATCCTGAATTCGTATATTTATCTTTAGGAAAAACGTATTTTGCTTTGGGCCAGAATACAAAGGCTCTCTTTTATATTTCCGGTTATCTGGAGATGAGACCCGAAAACTGGGAGGTCCGATTTCTTCTCGCAAAAATTTTAGACCAGCTGGGAAAGTTTTCTCAGGCCAAAAAACAATTACAAAGGATCTTACAAGAGATCCAAGGAAATTCTTCCGTTGAGTTGATGCTTGGAGAAATGTACTTTATAGAAAGTAGATCCATGGCCGCAGGTTATTTCGAGGACTTAAAAAAGAAAGGTAAGTTGAATAAGGATGGAGTCCTATTCGGGCTTTATTCCGTTCTGAATTCCAAATATGGCGATGCGAGGCGTATCCTTTTTCCTTTAAAGGAAAGATTTCCTAAAAGATTATCCATTAGACTTGGGGTTTTGGAAATCCAAAAAAGAGATCCAAATATTAATAAAAAAGAATATATCAGGGAATTGGTAGAAGTAGCATCGATTGCACTCCAATCCCAATTATCCACACTTGCAGAAACTTTACTTCTGGAATCCATTAAGATCACGGAAGAAGAAAAGCTGGATCCAAGAATTCTCGCGGAACAATACGATTTTTTAGCGGGAGTATACGAACAATCAGGTTCCGTATTTAGATCCATCGTCTCGGTCCGTAAGGCGATCCAATATACTTCTTCTCCGGAAGATTCGAAAAAATACGAATTACATCTGGCATTTTTACTCAGAGGAAATCCTCCGGGTAAAATACAAGAATCGGAAGAGATCATCCAAAATATTCTCAAGAACGATCCTAACAATCATTACGCGTACTATCTTTTGGGGATCGTGTTATTCCAATCCGAAAAATTGGAAGCAAGTAGGAGCGCATTCGAACAAGCAATCCGGTTGGAACCGAAATCTTCCGTATATCATTTTTACAGGGCTTCTACTTTGGAAAAACTCGGAAGGATACCTGAGATGGAAGCTGACCTTCGTAAGTCCATGGAATTAGATCCGGAAAATCCGATCGCTTATAACTACTTAGGATATCACTATTCCGAAAAAGGGATCCGTTTAGACGAGGCATTGGATCTCATCCGAAAAGCAGTGGAACTAGCTCCTGATAACGAGGCTTACCAGGATAGTTTGGGCTGGATCTATTATAAAAAGGGAAGAGTGGATGAGGCTTTATTACATTTGAATCTTGCCTTTCAGATTCTGCAGGATAAAAACGAATTTGATCCTACGATCTGTGAACATTTAGGAGATGTTCATCATGAAAGAAGAGAATTTGCGGACGCTAGACGATTCTGGGAAAAATCGGAAACTCTTTTTCAAAAGAAGGAAGACAAAGTACGAATTCGAGAAAAATTGGAGAGGTTAAGAACGAATCCGGTCTCGAATAAATCTTAGACCGGGAGGACATGTTTTGAATACAAACCATTTCGCTCGAATTTCCGTATTCGGATCATTATTTTGTTTTATTCTATTTTTCCAATCCTGTGTAACTACGGATATCGAAGAGGTTACATTTCGTCAGAAAGGAAAAATCAAATTTTGGAGTGCCAGATCGAAAGAAGGTTCCAAATATTTAGAAGGACTTCGTAAATTAGAAGAATCGAATACTTCTTATTCCGGAGAATTCGATATTCGTATCCAGAATTTTTTCCCCAAAAAAGACGTATTCTCTTTGGCCGGAAAGATCTTTTACGATAAGCCGACCGGCAAAATGCAAATAGAACTTACGGATAAACTCTTCGGGATCAGCGTCTCTAAGGTGTATAGCGATGGACAGTCCATTCGGATCAAAGCAGTGTCCGTAGATAAGATCCATGAACAAGCTATGGACGATATCGTGCTATCGGATCCCAGTACAGGAAAACAAACAGTCGTACCTTTTCCTGTGATCTATTATCTTCTTTCCAATCGAAATGCGGAATTGTTCAAACCGCAATGGACGCTTGTTCAGCCGAATGATGGAATTGTTCTCGTCAGAAAACCGGGAGAAGAATGGACTTACTACACCGCAGAAAACGGAATTCGTTCCGTGGAATGGGACTCCAGCGGTAAGAACGTAAAGGCAGTTACTAGCGTCCAGGGAGAAGTTGAATTTCCCCCTAAGACCACGATTACCCGTATCGTTTCCAGGACGGATGGAGCCGACCAGAATCGTATCGAGATCAAAATGAAGAAAATATCCCGTACTGACAAATTGAACCATATAGTGTTCGGATTTTAATATTAAGGAAAGTGAATATGTTGGACGTAGAAAAAAACGGTCATATTTTAGAACTTTATATCAAAACAAACGAGACCAATTCTTTAGGAAGGGAATTTTTTCGCAAATTTAGGGAAGTGTTGGAACAAGCGGAAAGCGACAGAACCGTGAAATCGATACTTCTATCCGGAAGAAACGACAAGTTTTTTTCCAACGGATTCGATCCTGAGATCTTTGTAGGCAAAAACCTAGAAGAAATTAAGGAAGTTCTGAGAGAAGCGCTCGGAGCCTGCGGAAGAGTTTTATTTTCTCCCAAGCCTGTGGTTTGTGCAATGAACGGGCACTCTATGGGAGTGGGAGCGGTTATTGCTATATTCTCCGACTACAGAATTTTAGTGGAGAAAAAAGGAAGATTAGGTTTTCCTGAATCGTTAATCGGCATTAATTTTCCATCCACTGCGGGAACCGTTCTAAAAGATCTAGTCGGAATGAAGACCGCTCGAGATCTTTTATATAGCGGAAGAGGACTAAAAGCGGACGAGGCGGTTCAAGTCGGACTAGTCGAAGAATCAGCTACTCCCGAAGAAGTCATTCCGAAAGCCAGAAAATGGTGTTCTCAATTCCAGGATATGGCAATGGAGTCCGTGATAGGAGTGAAAATCGCTCTTAGAGATTCTCAACGTCTACTTGCGGATACTTTAGAAAAGAGAGATGTGGAACTTCTCGCTCAAGCGATCGCTAGTTCTAATGGGCAGGAAGGAATGAAATCTATCCTAGAAAGAAGACGCCCCGTCTTTACCTGATACAAAAAGCCCGGGAACTCTCCCAGGCTTGTACTGCAAGATTTCCAGACTATTTTAAGAATGGAATACTTTTCCAGGATTCAAAATTTCTTTTTGATCCAGTACTTTCTTAAGTCCGTTCAAAGCTTCTATTCCTGGTTTGCCTAAACTGGATTCGTACCATTTTTTGTGATCTAAACCTACTCCATGGTGGTGACTGATCGGAGCTTTGAATGAAGTGAAGGTATCAGAAACGGATCTTTTCATCTTAAACCATTGATCTTCCGGTTTTTTTGCGTCCATCGGGAATAAGATAGTATAATACAAACAAGCTCCCTCATGATAGCTATGAGATAAATGGCACATTGCGATCGAACCTGGGATGGAAGTTTGTAAGGACTCAATTCCTGCCTGATGTAGGTCTTCCAACTTATCGTACGTGCTGGAAGTTTCCATCGTATCCACTCCCATTCCATACTGCATTACGTGGTTTCTGAGGAATGGCATATTATATCTGCTGTGGATCCAGTTCTGTCCTAACTTTTCACCGGCGAAGACGGCTCCGCCTTTTTTCCAAAGTTTTTTGAGGCTATTGAAAGAATGATCAACTTCTTGTCTAGATCCATCCAGGCCGACCAAGACCACACATTTATTCTCACCGATCCCGGTGAACTTAAGGTAGGAATTCTGTAGGAATTTTTTGAATTTTCGGATTGGTGTATTCTTCTTTCCTAATTCTCCCAGATATTCGTAAAGTCTGGTTTCGTTCGCATCCGAAAGTCTCATCATGGAAGTTTTGATCTCTTCTTGGTTGGCTTTTCGAATAAAATTGATGGAAGAGAGCAGATCGGAAAATACGAGTCCGAAATATTTTCTAGTTTCCGGGATCTTGTGTATCTTTACTGTAACTTCCGAAATAATTCCCAGAAGTCCTTCGCTACCTGCAATGATCTGATTCCAATCCGGGCCTATAGAAGTAGCAGGTGCTCTTAAAGTTTCTACAGTTCCGCTCGGGCTGATCAGTTTCGCAGAGATCAGTATCTCTTCTATTTTTCCATATCTGTTGGATTGTTGTCCCGCACTTCTTGCGGCGACCCATCCGCCCAAAGTGGAATATTCGAAGGACTGAGGGAAATGTCCCAAAGTGTATCCTTTTAAATTGAGTCCATATTCCAGTTTAGGTCCGTAGATCCCTGCTTGGAAGGTTGCTGTCATGCTGATCGGATCGAAAGATACTAGCTCTTTCATTTCGGTCATGTCCAAGGATAGAACCGCCTTTTGTCCTTTTCCTTTTACGACTTCTAAGCCGCCTACTACGGAAGATCCTCCTCCGAATGGGATGATAGTGATCTTGTTTTTGGAACAATATTCTAAAATTTTAATGATTTCGGAATCTTTTTTAGGATAAACCACTCCGTCTACGAATGATTTGAGAGTGTTAAAGTGAAGTCGAACAACGTCGTAGTAACTTCTACCGGCAGAATGAAAGATCCTTTCGTATCTATCCGTTTTAAGATTATTTTTCCCTACGATCGCACTTAGGTTCTTGATATCGTTAGGACTTAATTTGCTATTCGTTAGCCTGATCTCGTCCAAGGAAACTGCAGGAGTTTCGCGGATAGAGTCTAACTTGAACTCTCTTTGGAGAAGTTTGAGTATTTCAGGCATCTGCGCCTTTCTACCAAAGTCTTGATCGTTTGCACCCCAGGCGTTCCATCTAAGATTCGATCTGGAATAGTCGATTTTGGGATTGAGCTCGTGGTAGAACATTTTAGTCTTATCTCCGATTAATTAAAAACGTTTCCAATAAATACGAATCTTTCCAGAGGGCAAGGTAAAAAGGACATTCCAATCAGATCAAATATCAGATGTAGGAGTTCCAACGACCTAATTTTGTAAAGCCCTACAGACGTTTTTTTAACTCTGCGATCTTTGGATCATCCGGCGAAAGAACGGATGCCTCATCCAGTAACTTTTTTGCTCGGAAAGAATTGCCTAATAACCTATAGATATCCGATAGGTTGATCAAGTTTTTTAAATGATTCGGGAAACGTACTCTTAACTTCTCGCCAAGTTCCGCTGCGGATTTTAAGTATTCGGCGTCTTTTCTCTGCGTATAAGCCTTCTTCCAAAGAATAGAAGAGTAGAATAAAAGCTCCGTTTCAGAAGGATTCCAGGAAATGGACTTCTCCGCCCATTCCGCCGCTTTTTTAAATTCGGATATTTTATCGTACCATTTGGATAGAAGTTTGGCGACCTGAGGGAAATAACGTTCTCCCACTGCACCCGATTTTTTAAGTCCCTCTTCCAAGATACGTATTGCGTCCTTTGTATTTCCTTTTTGGAAGGTCGCCTCAGCTTCCATAATGGATCTTTTATCTTCCATGTACGGGTTTCTGGAAGGATTATAAGAAATAGATAATATACTTAGATCGTCGGAAAGTTTTCCTCTGCTAATTAGCGACCGGCGGATCGTTTTTAATTCTCCGCCACTTTCTTCGACGGATGCCAAGAAGATCGTTTCGTCCTCGTTCATGACTCTCTTGCCTGAAAAGTCCTCTTCTAATACAAGATCGTCTCTTCCATCAGATCCGCAGAAAATTGTGTCTCCGGGAAGCATACGGAATGTTTGGACTTGGATCTTGGAGCCGAATATTTCAGAGATCCCTAATTTACGAATATTAGATTCCGCTCCAAGGAACATTGCCTTTCCGTCCCTATAAAGTACCGGCCAAGGATGTTCCGCATTGATATAATACATTGCGCCAGTTGAGTGTTCTACTATTCCTAGAACGGCCGAGATCAACATGAATCCGTCGAATGTCTCGAATACGTTTTGTAGATCTATGAACGCTTCTTTGAGCCAGCGTTCCGGAGATTTAGATTGGACTTCCGGAGAGAGCCTTGTACGACTAATGATAGAATTGAATACGGAACCTAGTACCAATGCACCGCCCGCGCCTTGGATGGATTTACCCATCGCATCCCCGTTAATAAAGGCAGTATAATCTCTGTCTTGGATCTTTACTATATAGGCGCTTAAGAAGTCCCCGCCCAATTCATAATCCTTTTCTTTGAAGGAGAATTTTTTGTACTGATCTAACAGGAATTCCACTTTGACTGCGGAATTTTCGGAATTGTCCAATTTGATCAAAGGAGAAAGAAGTAACGCAGTTAAGAAATAATCCCCATCCTGCTTTTCTTTCAAAGCCTGGATCTGTAACATCTTTTCCGAAATTTCCCGATTACTTTCCTGGATCTTAAATCCGCTTACAAAACTTACGAATCTATATCTTTCTAAGATCACTGAAAAGACTAAGGTGAGAAGAAATGCAATTCCTAGATTCTGCATGGAATATGCGGCTTGAGGAGTGCTTAAGTTCGGGGAATAGATGAGAACCGAACTTAAGAAAGAGATTAGGGATAATATTAAGAATACGAAATATGAATTTTTAGGAAGAGGGATGAATACGATACACATGAGAGCGATCTGAAGTCCGGATACGTAATTCGGATCGTCCGCAATCCTTCCCGTAAAAAAGGAAGTACAAAGGAGTAGGTAGGCGATGAACGTGTACGCCATTTCTAGGCTGTATCTTCGAGTTGGTATCTTAAACAACGTGTCCAAGAGAAGGAGAATCAGACTGAGAATCCCTACTAACGAAAATCCGATGCGAAAATAGAAAAGTTCAGGAAATTCAGGATGTAATTTTTGGTCCGTTCCAAAAGCAAAACCTAACCAAACAAATATCGCAAGCACTGCGCCCGGATACTGAATACTTCTAGTTTGTCTTTTTAGATCTTCAATATATTCTTTTTCATAGACTTGCCTGTCCGGGTCCTTTTTAAAAAAACCTAGAATGGCATCCCATTTGTTTTGAAAACCACCTGCCCGGGAGGAAGTATATGACATCTATTGAATCGAACTCCGTTAGGTTCAGGTCCCTCAAATAAGTGGGAAATAAGAACCGGGTCTAAGCAAAAAATATCATCTGCAGGTTTAGAGTAAAGAACTTGTGTAATTTCTAATGTCTTGACCGACCGAGTTCTCAAATGCAAACTGTGAATCTATGGCCAGAACGAAAGACGCTAAAACTTCTCCTTTTCCGATTTCCTCCCATGTTTTCGATACCTTAGTGATAGGGGGAGGAATTACGGGTGCCACTACTTTGTGGGATTCCACCTTACGCGGGTTAAAGGTGCTCCTGGTGGAAAAAAACGATTTTGCTTCCGGGACAACTCAGGCAACTTCCAAGTTGATCCATGGAGGTTTAAGATATTTAAAAAATGCGGAGTTCGGTTTGGTAAGAGAATCTTTAAGAGAAAGAAGAATACTCGCAAAGATCAGTCCTCACGCACTTAAAACATTAGGCTTTATTATTCCAGTATATTCTAATGCTGAAAAGTTGATCACGAATGTCGGCCTTAGAATGTACGATTATTTTTCGTACGATAGAAACAAGGATATCAGTTCGGATTCCTGGATCCCTAAATTCAGATCTTTATCTCCGGAAGAGGTTGTAATGGAAGCGCCTAGTCTGCCCAGAAAAGGACTCAAAGGCGGATTTTTATATTACGATTATCAGAACACAAATCCGGAAAGGCATACTTGCGAGTTCATTTTCTCTGCTGAAAAAAAAGGAGGAATGGCGCTTAATTATACCGAGTTAGTTGCGATCTCAAGACAAGGAGACGTATACCAAGCAATCTTAAAGGATAAAAGAAGCGGCAAAACTTATCCTATATTTGCAAAAACGGTAGTAAATGCAGCCGGTCCATGGGCGGATTTTATTGAATCTCTAGCTGGCGTCGGAATGGACAAAGTGTTAGTCCGGTCCAAAGGAATTCATATCATAACTAGGGCTTTGACGGTCTCCAAGGCAATTGTTTTGAAAAAAAGGGACAAGACACATATGTTCGTTCTACCTTGGAGAGGCAAAACGATCATTGGGACTACGGACACAGTATTCTCGGACTCGCCGGATAAATTTAAGGTCACCAAATCCGACATACAAGGTCTATTAGAAGAAATTAATGTAGCTTTCGGATATTCCGACCTGACCGAATCGGATGTGGACTTTTTCTATGGAGGAATGAGACCTCTTGTGGAAGATCCCGGTGAAAAATCGGACACATACAATGCTTCCCGTAAAACTGAAATTTTAGACCATAAGGAAAAAGGACTTCCTGGATTCTTCACTGCATTGGGTGGAAAATATACTACCAGTCGACATTTAGCGGAGAAGATCACTGATAAACTATGCGAATATCTGCCGGGAAATTTTCTGCCTTGTGAAACGGAGCAGATCCCGCTTTATTCCGGAGAATTTTCGGACCATTCCTCTTTAGTCAAAGGGTTAACAAAAAAATATCCTAAACTTTCCGGAGAATACCTGGAAACATTAGGCGCTCGGTATGGAAGTTTAGCTTACGAAGTACTCAAATACCAAAAAACAAACGACGGATCGGTAAGTCTGAGCAACGGAGAAAAATTCAGTACAGCCGAAATACGTTATATAGCTTCTGAAGAAAAAATAGAGAAGGGAACGGATTTCTTCTTCCGAAGATCCGGAGTGGGGGTGCCGGGAGCTCCTTCTTCCGAATCGCTTCATACGATTGTTGAGGAATTAGGTAAGACATTAGGTTGGAACTCTGCTCGCAAAAAGTCGGAAACATCGGAGATACTTTCTCGTTATCATTTTTGACTTTTAATCTAGTTTCTATCTGCTATCTCTAAATAGGTTAGATGGATATAGAAACAGGATATTTAGTTTTTGGGGCGGCTTTCGGCTGCATCTGGTCCTTGGGAATCTTACTTTCTCCTGCGTCTTTAGGAGAAAGGACCAGGGCTTCCCTAATCATGTTCTTTTCTTCTCTCTGGTTAGTAGGTGGGGCAACTTTTCTTTCCGGATTAGTCAGAACTTATCCAATTTTATATGGGATCCATATCCCTTTTGCATTGGGGATCGCTCCTCTCCTTTATATCCACTTTCAGATCACTTTACTCGGACTGGAAATTTCTAGAAAAGAGATACTTCTTCATTTTTTCCCCAATCTATTCTGTATAATTTTACTTTTACCGTTTTGGTTAGGTGGGGAAGAATTTAGAATTCGCACATTACAAGAGATCACTCAAGCTCGCAGTTACTCCAGTATACTTGCGTTCTTGCAAATCACTCCTAAGATTTCGATCCTTTCTTATTTTCTACCTTTGCTTTGGATGTACAGAAGTTACTTATTTCGTTCTGAACAAGACGAGAATGAGGAAAGAGCCAGAAGAATGTTCCTAATTTTCATCTGCCTAGTTTGTCTCGTGATCTTTTGGGGATTGACCGGATCCATTTTAAGAAGGATCGAATTCGTAAAAGAAAGTATATTCAGTCTTCCGGTTTTACTGGTGGTGGGGTTTTTACTATCTCAAAGAGAGCCAAATTGGCTAGGTTTTGTAGGAAAAAGTTTAAGAGAAGTCCGTTATAAAAAGTCCAGACTGAAGGGAATGGATGAATCCAAAATTAAGGACCGTTTGGAATCATTGATGAGAAGAGAGAAAGTCTATGCAGACGAAGATCTTACACTTTCTCAACTTGCTGACGAGCTAGGATTAACAAATCACCAGCTTTCTGAATTTTTGAACCAACGTCTATCCATGAAATTTTCGGATTATATCAATTCATGGAGAATAGAAGAAGCAAAAGTTTTGCTATTGGAAGATCCGGATCGTTCCATTTTGGCAATCTCTGAATCAGTCGGATTCAATTCTAAATCCGCATTTAATGAAGCATTTAAGAAATTTGCGGATTCTACGCCTAGCGAATTCAGAAAAACCGCAGTAATGTATAAAGCTTCGTTAAAATTTTAAAATCCGCACGTCCTGAGTTATACGCCAGGACGACAAACTTCCAAGCGGGCTCTATACTTTCCTCCATCCTAGGAGGTGGCATGAAAACTCTTGCCGATTTATATCAATCGTCCAAAAATAAATACGGGGAAAAACCTGCGTTTCTAACTAAAAATTCTTCGGGAGAATTCGACTCTGTTGGATTTTCCGAATTGTACGAGTTAGGACTGCAGCTAGGAACCGCACTTATAGAATTGGAATTTCCTTATAAAGGACATGCTGCCATTCTCGCTGACAACCGTTTGGAGTGGATCATTGCCGATTATGCGATCGTTATGGCGGGAGGGGCGGATGTTCCGAGAGGTACTGATGTCACCGATTCCGATCTGAACCATATTCTTCCCCATAGCGGTGCAACTATCGTCTTTGCGGAAAACGATTCCGTCTTAAAAAAACTCTACCAAAATCAAAGCGCTATCCAAAACGTTCATACAATTATTCTAATAGATAGGAATGCAAAAGGCACAGGAAAAGAACTCAGGTTTTGGGATTTAGTGCAGAGAGGAAAAGAACTGAGGGAAAAAGGGAACCGAGAGATGGAGAATCGAATTTCTCAAATCCAGGAAGAAGATCTTTTTACCCTGATCTACACTGCAGGAACAACCGGTCGTCCTAAAGGAGTTCCTTTAACGCATAAAAATATCATGTCCCAGATCAATCGAATTCCGATCAAACTTGCGGCAGGAGAAAGGATACTTTCCATTCTTCCGGTATGGCATAGTTTTGAGAGAATGTTTGAAATGGTATGTATCTATTTTGGAGCAGGTACGTATTATTCTTCCGTTAGGACACTAAAAGAAGATCTTAAGAAAGTCAAACCCACATTTATGGCATCTGCACCTAGGCTTTGGGAGAGTGTATACCAAGGGATTTACGCGACAGTGGCTAAGTCATCTAGCGTAAAACAAAGTCTATTTCATGCAGCGCTCTTCTTCTCTTCGAATATCGAGTCCGCAAAACGATGGCTTGGATTTAGAGAATTGGATCTGACAGGAAGAAGTGCAATTGTTTCTTTATTCGTAGGGATTTTCAAAGTTTTACAATATATTTTGAATATTATACCGGCGACACTATTGGACCTGATCGTTCTGAAAAAGATCCGTCAGGCTACCGGAGGAAGGTTGAAGGGAACCGTTTCCGGAGGAGGAGCGCTTCCTATCCATGTGGACAAATTTTTTAATGCGATAGGCATCCAAGTTTTGGAAGGATACGGTTTGACTGAAACTTCTCCAGTGATTTCAGTTCGTATCTTAAATGAAGCAGTGATGGGTACTGTAGGTCCTTTGTACAAGGGAACTTCTCTTCGTGTTGTGGATCCAAATACTTCTAAAATTCTTTGGACTACGGAAGAAGGAGGACCTAAAGGATACGCAGTTAAGGGAGAGATCCATGTAAAAGGGGATCAAGTTATGTCCGGATATTATCATGACCCGGAGAATACTCGCAAAGTGATGAACGATGGATGGTTCAATACCGGAGACCTAGGAATGATGACTTACAATGATTGTTTGAAAATTGTAGGCAGAACGAAAGAAACGATCGTTTTACTAGGAGGGGAGAATGTGGAGCCGGTCCCAATAGAGAATATTTTAAGTCAGTCGGAATTCATACTACAATGTATGGTGATAGGTCAGGACCAAAAATATCTTTCCGCATTGATTGTTCCCAATCCGGAATTTTTCCCTGCTTACAAGCCGGGATTAGGTTTCAGTTCTGCGGAAGAAGAGGCAAAATGTGCGGTTAAGATCCAAGGGGTAATCAAAAATTCAATCTCCGCAACGAACGGTTTCAAATCATTCGAAAGGGTAGTGGACTTTAGATTATTGCCTAAACCTTTCGAGACGGGAGATGAGCTCACTGCAAAACTTTCCGTAAAACGTCATGTAGTGACAGATAAATATTCAGAGCTGATCGCTAATATATATTCAGGCAAGAAAGAAGAAGTCCTGAGATAGAATATACCTCTGAATGTTGGAATTCCAACATTTTTGCAACGCTGCCCCCGCCCGAGTTTTGGGTGGAGGGGAGTGGCTCGTGGGAAAGCTCCCGCTCCTATATCATATAATTTAAATTTCGGAAACCAATTTTTCAGACAATGGCGTTGTTGGAATTCCAACAAGCGGGTCTAAATGTCTTCTGTCTTAAAGATCTACTAAAATTCCAACAGGGCTTCTGAAATTTTCAAATTTCAGAAAGTGAAAGTATTTGCGAGAACCACTCCCATAAAATCTTTCACAACTTCTGCTACCTCATCTAATTTGATGGAATCTTGGTCTACGATCCTTTGGCCGACTGTTCCTAAAATAATACTGATCAAAAGTCTGTTCAGATTCGGATTCGTGATCCCTAAATGTTTCGTAATGATGGTCACGTATTCTTTCATCGCTTCTGCGATGAGTTGTTTTTCTTCTTCATGATTTTTTAATCTAGAAACATCACAAATGATATAGAGAAGGTTTTGGAAATAGGTCTCTCTGTCCTTTACCATAGTAAATAGAGCTTCTACTCTTTTTTCGATGGTTTGGTTATCTTCCCCTTTTGAATAGACCTGCAATTCTTCGATGTCTTTATTCAGTACGAACTTTACGAGTTCCTTAAATATATCTTCTTTAGTGGAGAAGTAGTGATAGAGCGTTCCGGTGGAAACATCCAATTCGGTGGCGATTTCTCTCATAGAGACAGCCGAATACCCTCGCCTGGCCAAAATATCCACACATTTAGAGAGAATCTCGGCTTTGTATTTTTCGTGGTTTACGATTTTGGGCATTTCCTTCTGTCCTGAAGAGTTTTTTCTGTTTACCGTTTTAGCTAGTTCTAAGGCGCCTATTATAGGGAAGGGGATATTCCCCCTCACTTTTTAGGAGCAAGTTAATTATTTTATTTGTTCGAAAATAGAATGCAAGTGTTTTTTCCAGTTTGGGTCCAGATGACCTAAGATCCTTTCTTTTTGATCTTCCGCATCCTTTCGGCCTGTCTCGAATGCATATCTCACAAGGTTAGGACTAGTATAGTCGAAACCCTGCTCTATGAATGGTCCATCAGGCGAAACCAGCAATGTATCCGATAAGACAGAGGCCGATTTTCCCACCAAGGTAGTCGGTTCGTAAAATACTCCTATCTTAGGCAGGTCGGGGGAGAAGTCCTCTATCAAAAGATTATTCGTTAAGCCCCCATCCAGATAATAATTTCCGTTAAAACTTTGAAGAGGTAAAACGGGGAAAGCTGAGCAAGAGTTCATTACGATCTGGGTGATCGTTTCCGGATCGGTTAGGTCCTTCTCCGTAAAAACTTTTTCTCTCCATCCCCAATCTTTCATTTTTTTTATAACTTCGAAAGGTTGTTCTCCCTTTCGTCTTAAAGTTTCATCCTTAAAATACGCGCGGATGATAGAAGCAGCTTTTGCAAAAAGAATCCTTTGGATGGGTTCTCCCTTTTTGTTTTTATCTAAACTTTCGTTCGGGATCTCTACTGTGTGGATCCTGATCTTTGCGGACTTGGAAATAAGTTTTGAAAACCGGAGACAGTATTCTACGGTCCTTCTTGCAATCCCATGATGAGGGAAGGGAGCGCTGATCCGGAGTAACCTATTCCAATAAAAGTTTTTAGGATTTCGTTTGGTCAATTCTTGGAAATAATTTGAGCTGTCTTCTTCCGTTTCGGACAAGGTGCTGATTGCCATGGCGGCTCCTGCGCTTACTCCCGATACTTCTTTAATTTTAAGACCCCAGGTCCTTAGTGTATATGCAAAGCCCAGTCCATAAAATGCTTTGATCCCGCCCCCTGCAATTGCAAGAGCGATCTCTTTTTTGGTCCCTAATTCTTGCCATGCGGTACGGATGCCGTTTTTTAGTTTGGTTTCTAGGAAAAAGAAGGGGTTCATTTTCCTACATAATGGTTGTGTCACCAAATCATGGCAATTTTAATTTGCCCGAATCTAATTTCTTTACAAGATCGGAATATAGAATAGGAGATCCAACTTGGCGAATCAAAAAGATTTAGAAGATATGCAGAAAGAATGGGAGAAGTTTTCTAAAGCAGCTCCCGGCTTACAGGTTCCTCCTCCGGCCTTTAAAGAACTGTCCGGTGAATTCGTTTCTTATGTACGTAAGAAGGAGATGGTCTGCAGTTTTTATGTGGAGCCTAGATTCTCCAATCCAATGGGAGTTTTCCAAGGCGGTTTTTTAGCGGCCGCTTTCGACAATACTTTCGGTCCATTATGCTATTTAGCCGCGGGTAAGCCTACCACCACTTTAGAATTAAGCGTTAGTTATATTCGGATGGTGAAAGAAAACCAAAGGATCACCGTCCAGGCTAAGGTAGTCGCAAGAGGGAACCAACATATTTACCTAGAAGGAGAAGCTTTCGACGAAGAAGGTAAACTTCTCGCTAAGTCGACAACTCAAGTATTGATTTTAAGACTTCCTAGCGGAGCTGTTTGAGGGAATCAAGTTTCAGGGATCGAAGGGGGAGAAGGTACTTCCTCTTTCGGTTCCGTGATCCTTTCTAAAGGAAGTTTTTTTACGTGTTCCGCCATCTCTTTTAAGATGTTTGCGGTGATATCCTTCATAATATCTCCGATCACTTCTGTTTCTAAGACTTCCGCAATCATTCTGCCTATATCTTCGCCTAGTTTATGGGAGATTTGTGACATGAAAGGTATCTTGGATAATTCTTCCAATAAAAACTTGGATTGTAAAGACTCGTTTACTTTGGAATTGAGTTGGTCGTTATGTTTTGAGATGGCTTCTTTCGCTAGTTGGCTATAATCTAGTCGAAGCATCACTTCTTCCACTCTTTCTAAGGAATGTAAAAAGACTGCATCTGCGATCGTGTCTACGATCACATCTCTAAATCTAAAAGTGATCTCGCGGGTTAAAACTTCGCTAACATTCTGGCCCGAGGTCCCGAATCTGTAAAATGCAATTGCAAGTTTCACCCCTCTTAAAAGTAAGAAAGGCCTGAGAAAATAAAGAGGAATGATACCTATCAGTTCATACCAGTTGGTCCTCAAATATTTTTTGATATCTTTTTTTTGTCGAACCTTGATCCAAACTTCGATCGCCCATAAAAATATAACGAAAAGATCGAATGCTAAAACATAACCTGGAATATCCTTATGGATGAACTCTTTATAGGAGTTTACGAATAGCAGAAAAAATACGTCGATTGCCGCAAGGCTTAAGAGAAAATAATCTCTTGCAGTCCCCGGTAAAACACTTCTCCAATATTTTACGGTTCGTATGAAGTTTCTGATTTTAGAGGATTTTGCCGGTTGGGAATTTGCTTCCGCCATGTGCCATTGTCCGATTCGGTTCGGTGTTTACAAGTTTTTCCAAAACATACATTCTGGTCACTAGTTTTAAAGGGATGCATTTAGTCGTAGACGGTTTCAACCTGATTTACAAAATTCCTGAATTGGAAGAGTATATGTATTCCAATCGATTGAGGGATGCCAGAGTTGGCCTCTTGAGAATTTTGGAATCTTATTCTGCAAAATTGAAAAGTTCTAAGGTCCATGTTTTCTTCGATGGTAAAAAGGAAAAAGGGAACGAAACCAAAGAAGATTCTTACGGAAAAATACGCGTTTATTTCAGCCAGGACAGAAAGGCGGACGACTTGATCAAGGAATATATCAAATTCGCCCCGAGGCCAGCAGATCTATTTGTTGTGACTTCCGATCAGGAAATTTTAGCTTTTGCAAAAAGACTAGGAACAAAACCTATACTATCCGAAGAGTTCGTAAAAAAAATAGAAAGCGCCTTAGCGGAAAAACCGACTCGGGAAGAAAAGGACTCGGGCGCAAAACTTTCTCCGGGAGAGATTCTCTACTGGAAGGAACTATTCAAGAAGGGAAAGTAAAAGAGTGCTCTACAATTCGATCTTATTTTTCGTTTTTTTCTCCATCGTCTATTCTATCTATTGGCTTCTTCCGGAAAAGAAAAGATCCGATTTTTTACTCATTTCCAGCGCTGTCTTTTATATAGTAGCTTCCTCAACTCTCCTAAGTGGGATCTATTTCTTTCTTCATTTCTTAATTATCGTTCTAATCAATTATTTAGCCTATTTCAAGATCAGGACTTCGACGAAACCGAAAGTTTGGATGATCTTCGCCCTGCTACTGAATGCGATCAATCTAGGTTTCTTTAAGTATTTCTATTTTATGAACAGGATACTTTTCGATCTGACAAAGTATCCATTCTTCGACGAAGTTCCAAGGATATTACAAATCTCTCTTCCTTTGGCGGTGAGTTTTTACAGCTTCCAGATGATTGCTGCGGCTGTGGATGCATATCGTAAACCGGAAGGAGAAGTGATCGGTCTAAAGCAGTATCTTGGTTTTGTAATATTCTTCCCTGTGTTGATCGTAGGTCCGATTTTAAGGACCAAGGATTATTTCGTAAATATCGGGCATTTGAGTCCTGACAAGGATAAGATAGTTCGTGCTTCTTATCTGATGATCTCAGGCTTGCTCAAAAAAATACTAATTGCTGATCCTGTAGCCGGTGTGATCGCTCCAGTTTTTTCGAATCCAGGACAGTATGACAATCTTTCTCTGATTTTAGCCGCATTCGGATATGCTATCCAAGTTTATTGCGATTTTTCAGGACTCACTGATATGGCAAGGGGAGTCGGTCTATATTTCGGTTTCGAACTTCCCGAAAACTTTAATGCACCTTTGTTCTCTCCTTCCGGAAGAGAACTATGGCAGAGATGGCATATGAGTCTTTCTTTCTGGCTTAGAGATTATATATATTTTCCTTTAGGCGGAAGTAAAAAAGGAGAATGGCGCACTTATTTAAACCTGATCATCACTATGACGGTAGGCGGGGTCTGGCATGGAGCGGATTATACCTTCATCGCATGGGGATTCTATTGGGGGGTCATACTCGCATTCGAAAGATTTTTGGTAGGAAAGTTCGGTTGGAATGACGAAGATTCCAAAAGTAAAATTCTCAATTTCCTAAGGATACAATTCGTATTCTGTTTATTCTCTTTTAGCGCGATCTTGTTCAGAGCAAACTCGGCGACCAAAATGCTCCAACACGTTGTGGGACTTGTGACCAATACTCAAAATTATCTTTCCACATCTTTACAATCTTTAGGCTTCGGTTGGATAGAAAATTCGATTTCTTTAGTAACCGGACCTTCTCCTTTTATTTTGGAATCTATGAAAAATATAGAAAAGATCGGATATTCTTATTTGGGATTTATTGTATTTCATTGGATACAATCCAGAAAAGATCTGCTACTCCAATGGGGAAGGGGAAAGGATTGGCTAGTTGTGGCTTGTGGAGTGGGGACGGTATTTGCGATCGCGTTATTATCGGAGGATTCCGGAGCTTGTATCTATTGCCAGTTCTGAGCCGGAAAAAAATATGAAAAAGAATACATTCTTACTTCTTCCTCTATTCGTTCTTTTGATCTCTCTGGGTTTAGATCGATTGTTTACCCTGGAGTTTTTTCAATATTATTACTCTAACACTTTGTCTCACCTGAATTTTATCAGCAAAGAAGACCTGTATTCTGATCTGAAAGAGTATTTGAAAAACGACCCTGCTTCCCGCAAAAAAACCTTGGTATTCTTTGGGAATTCTAGAGCACTTTTACTTCCTACCAGAGAATTGGAAAAAAAACATCCGGATTGGATGCTTTATAATTTTTCCGTTCCAGGGGGTTCTCCGGATTATTTTTTATATTGGATAGAAAGATTTAGATCGGACGGTACAAGACCTGATTTTGTACTTTTGGACCAATCATTAGAAATTTATAATAAAACTCCGGTTCTTGCATTGGACGAGGTGCTGATCTACGGCCTTTCTCCCGAATTTTTCTTTAGGCATTGGACCAGATATTCTAGGGAGGAACTGTCCGTATTTATTTCTAAACACCTTTTTCATACGTACAGAGACAGGCCTAAGTTATGGAGAATTTGGGAAAGAATGCAAAATTCTTCCGCTTTGGCCAAGGTATATGAGGCAGCGGTCCAAAAAGTATTGACCATGTTAAAGGAAGATAGAGGAAGCACTCCTAGAGAATTAGTTAAGCAGAAGCATACGGATGAACAACTGATCCAGGCTTCCGAAATGGATTTTTCCTCCTATTTAAAACCTTATACGTTTCATACAAATATGTTCGAAATGCAAAGGGATTCCATCCGTATATTAAAGGAATACAATGTTCCTTATGCAACCATATGGGTGAAGGTTGCTCGCCCTTATTTTAATTTATATATGACTAGAAAGGTCGAGACTTCGGACGGGCTAAAAACTCCGATGGAAGTTTGGAAACCGATCGTAGAAAAGTTTAACCAGGAAACTGGGACTGCTTTTTGGAATATGAATGAAGATCCGAACTATAGTTGCGAAGAATTTGCCGACCCAGGCCATATGTCCCCGAATTGTTTTCCTGTATTCGGAGACTATATCTTCAAAAAGTTAGAAGATACTTTTCCTAAAACTCAACTAAAGTAATGTATAAGCTCAGGGAGAATTTCTCCCGCTTTTCCTTGCAAGAATAGATCTGCATATCTACTGTAACCGCTTGGATCTATATTGATCTCAACTACAAAGGCATCGTTTTCTTTTGCGACCCTGGCAAGTTCTACAGGAATTCCTACAGCTCCGGAAGAACCGATCACAAAAACAATCTCGGATCTTTCCGCTAGAAAGATTGCGCGATTTAAAAGATCCGTATCGTAATTTTCTCCGAACCATAAAACGTCCGGTCTTACTAAACTTTTACAATTCGGGCATTCGGTGGATTTTCTAAGTTCTGGAATAACCGATTCATACATTTTAGCGCAGCGAACACATTTATTCCTAAAAATATTTCCGTGAATTTCTATGATCTTTTCTGAACCGGACTTTTTATGAAGACCGTCCACGTTTTGTGTAATTAAATGGAAATTAGATCTTTTCTTTTCCAATTCCACCAATGCATAATGAGCAGGATTCGGAGACTTTGTGGAGATCAGTTCCATTCTCCAAATATACCACTCCCAAACTAGTCCTGGATCTCTATGGAAAGCTTGAGGAGTCGCAAGTTCCTCCGCTCTATATTGTTTCCAAAGACCTTCTTTTCCTCTAAACGTAGGGACTCCACTTTCCGCTGAAATTCCTGCGCCTGTAAGAGCTAAAATATTTTTAGAATTTTTGAACTTCTCAATTACTATGGGGGAAAGTTGCATGTTAATTAAGTAGGAAGTTGGAGACCCTTTTCTACTTCCTTTCTTTTTTCCGGTCCGGAAAGAAGTTCCACAATTTTTAAAGAAAATTCGAATGCCGAACCGGGGCCGATACTAGTCAAAATTTTATCGGAGAGTTCCAATCTGTTTCCGGTGTATTTTTCGTCTTCTGGTACGCTTCCGGGGAATGCTGTGAATTTTTGGTTTTGAAGAATGTTGTGAGTTAGCAGAACGTTCGGTGCTGCACAGATTGCACCGATCCATCTGTTTTCTTTTTTAAATATTTTTAATATTTCCGAAACCAAGGCGTTTGCATTCAGATTTTTGGTGCCCAGGTTTCCGCCAGGTAAAACGATCATGTCAAAAGAAGGCGGATCTATTTCCGATAAAAGAGAGTCGGAGACTAGTTTTACTCCTCTGGATGCGGTGACCGTTTTCGTGGAAATTCCTGCGGAAACTACCTCAATTCCTGCTCTTCTAAGCACATCGACTACGATGACTGCTTCCATTTCTTCCATTCCATCTGCAAAAGGAACCAGCACCTTGGGCATATTTCTCTCCAATTTTGAAGAAGGGTAAAAAGTGCTTCTTCGCAAAACCTGCTACACAGGCTTTTATTATTTAAGAATTCTTGGAGAAGAAATCAATTAAAACTTAAATAATAAAGCTTCTATACTTAGATTTTAGCTCTTCAATTCCGGTTTTTTTGACCAGGTAAGATTCGAATTCAGGAAGTAGTTCGAGACCATTGCAGTTAAAATAGATAGAATATCAGCGCTGAATTTTAAAGTGAGCTCCGAGGTTCCATCCCACTGTTTGAAAATTGAATAATAAATGAAATGGAATGCCGACATCTGGACCAAAATGCCCACTATACTCACTGAATGGAATAATAGGAATCCAAAGATCAAACTTTTTCCGGAATACCTTCTTTCGTAAAAAGTAAAGTAGTTATTTAAGAAGAAGTTTGAAAGGATCGAAAGTTCTATCCCGAAAAATACGGAAAGTGAAAAAGGATCTAAAAATGCGATTCCTGTCTGGACCTCAGGAAATTTGAATAATTCTGCGATCAAAAACCCCGCTAAGTTAACCAGCACACCGCTTGCTCCTACGAGCGAGTAGAGCAGAAAGGTTGGGGAGATCCATTTTCCGAAACGAATATCTAAGATCGCCAGAAAGAAACTTTTGATCACGGAATTATTCAGTTTTGTTTCTCCGAATATTCTAGTTTGAAAAGTATAAGGGATTTCTTCTATTTTCAGATTTTCTTTACTTCTTCCCAAAAATTCCAAAAGGATCTTAAATCCTCTCGGGTTGATCGAGTTTTTAGTTTTCGAATATACGGAACGTTTAATCCCGAAATATCCGCTCATCGGATCTGAAACAGGAAGACCCAAAAGTCCTTTTGCCAAAAAGTTCGCAAAACGACTGATCCCGATTCTAGCTAAAGACCATTTTCCAGTGGAACCACCTTTAGCGTATCTTGTTCCAAGGCAGAGATCCACATCTCTTTCATAAAAAGAACGGATCATCTCAGGAAGGATCTTTTCGTCGTGTTGCAGGTCTGAATCCATCACTACGAAAACTTCTCCTTCCGCAGCGCCCATGCCGGTTAAAACTGCGGATGATAAACCTTTGCCGCTTAATCTACGGATCACTTTTAGTTGCGGGATCTTTTCTTGAAGATGTTCTGCAACTTCCCAGGTATGATCGGGACTATCGTCGTCCACCACGATAATTTCATGACGGTAATCGGATAAAGATCTGGTAATCCTATCCGCCGCAATAGGTAGGTTTTTACTTTCGTTGTAGGTAGGGAGTATAACGGAAACGGATGGTCGCATAGGACCAAATTCCTATCCGCAAGTTTTGAATTCAAGATTTTAAGTAATTAATTGATTACATACTAGATAAAAATCGTAATACCGACTGAAGTATCGGCAGGATTTTGAATGTAGAAACCGGTCTATGCATATTTTGTAATACGGTCTAAAAATATATTACGATCTGTAGTTACTTATAGTAGTTTAGACTCTTAATTTTATCGTTCGTTCGGACGTTATCGTATTCTTTCTACTCTTTGTATCTTTTTATCCTCTAACTGTAGAATGGTTTGTAAAGCGCGGTATTGGCAATTAGAGCAACGTAAAAATCAAACCAAAGGAAAGGCTATGTATCTGAGAAAGTTAGTTAATCATTTCTTTCGAATTGAGGAGGGTGGCGGGAGATATCATATTATTATCCGGATCCTTGTGGGAGGGGTTTTTATATGGGAAGGAATCATCAAATTCCTGTACGTAAATCAAGGAATCGGAAGGTTTACGAAGTTAGGATTTTCGCATCCGGAGATAACCGCATCTTTTATAGGAGCTCTGGAAATCCTCGGTGGGATGATGCTGGTACTTGGGATTTTGACGAAACCGTTAAGTTTTATATTCGTTATTGAAATGTTTGTAGCAATGTATCTAACGAAACTGCCTCTCTTATTTGGAACTTCTCCTTTACTTCCGCCTCAATCTCCGCCGATTTTTGGGATTTGGGCAATACTACATGAGATTCGATCCGAGTATTCCCAGGCACTTGGAAGTCTATTTCTATATCTATCCGGACCAGGTCGCTTTTCTTTAGATTCTATTTTAAAACAGAGAATATCAATTAGAACGATTAATTGATGACTTGCTTCTTTCAGTATGCAAGCGGTTAGACTGCTGCCTAATTAACGGCTTGACTTTTGATGATGAAAGGGATCTGATCTCCGGTCGAAATTATTTTGGTCGGTGACATGATGGCTTCCACCTTTAGAATGTTAGGCTTTGCAAGTTTTCTGTATTTGGGCGTTTTTGATTCTGGAACGACCATCATTTTGGAACAAGTTTTAGATCCATCTGTCCAAACTATAAATCAACTTGAAGCAAACTCTTGTAATCCAACCGGGACTTATGAGTTTTTTCCGGGAACAGGTTATTATCCTAGTGGGTCTAGCGAAGTTTATCCTTGGTTAACACCTGAGGGGGGTTCCCTTGAAGGTTTCGAATCCTATATAGATGGATCGGTAATAGAGTCTAGTTCTAATAAATCTGCACAGTCACATATTGAAGTTACTTCTGGTACTCTTATGTCCAAATATGTTTCCAACGGAGTTTATAAAAGAGCAAAAACTGAGGATTACAATTTCAGAATGTTGCTCCAGGGTTTGAATAACGGCTTACGGGTGAAGTGGACGGATCAAGCGTTGGAGGCACGGTTCTATATAGATTCTTGGCAGGCTTCCTCGGATAGTTGGCAGGGAATCCATCTATTCACAAGATATAGGACCGAGAACGATCTATATGTGGCTTCTCTCAGAAGTGACGGAACGGTCTATTTTAAGAAAAAACTTTGCGGGACTTATACAACTTTGGCCTCCGGAATTTTAAAGGACCAGGCAGGAAATCAAAAGTTTTTCCAAACAAAACAATGGTACAAGCTGGCCTTGATTGCGACAGGGAATCATCTGGATTTCTATGTGGATAATGTCCTTCAGTTATCCGTTACCGATGGAACTTTTAGCTGGGGAACTTCGGGAATTCGGACTGATTATGCGAATGTTTATCTAGACGATCTGATCTTGCACGATGATCTGAGCGATTTTTAGATTTTTGTAGGCACTTCGACGAAGGATTTATAGAGATTCGAGAAGAATTGATATCTGGGTCGTCCACCGTCATGGTTATTTAGGTTGGTTTGTGGGGCTTAGTTAGGTCTGGCGCTTTGAGGCCTATGGGCGAAGTTGCGGAAAACCTTTCGTTAAAAAAGTGGTTTGGATAGGCTATTTTTCACCAAACCCGTCTTTTATAGACATATTCCCAACTTCCGATAATAGGTATTATGTCGCATTAGAAAGAGCGTAAATAATCGATTTATTTCTTATTATCCAATTGGACCATAATCCCGACCTTTCATCGATCAATTTCGAACTTTGGAAAGCCGGGATTATAAGAAAGGATCATATCAATATCCTTGCCAAAGAGAAATGGTAACAATTGTTTTTCCGTTATCGGATTTATTCTCACATTGGCATTTGATTTGAGCGGATTGGCTATAATAACCTTGTCCGAGTGAGAATCCTGGAGCCGGTTTGCAACTTTTATAAAGTCCACCTTCGACCAATCGGTTACAAGCAGCTTGGATGGCTGCTTCGATATCGCCGCTTTGAGAACTGATAGTGCCTGGAATTGCTAAAAAGACCGCGACGGCTAATGCGGAAGCGGAGATAAACAGAAATTTTTTCATAGTAAGGTCCGAAAACAAATAGGAACCTTCCACTTGGAAAGAAAATATTTCAAACGAAAAATTTTGCAGATTCGAAAATTCTCTCCGAGTTTAGAAAGAAATTTCCAGGTGCGATTTTGAAATTTATGCTTTGAACTCTTGGACCTGCTTCTGCAAAGAATCGCTTAATTCCTCGCATTTTCTGGCCTGGTCTGCTGCCTTGGCCGCCTGGGTCGCAATAATTGCATTTGAATTTTGGATCCGATCCAAAAAGTTCCTGATCTCTTCCAAACTCTTCCTTTCTGCTTCTGTGGCATGGTGGACGTTTTGGGAAATTTCGCCTGCTTTGAATAAAGCACCTGCTACTGTAACTCGAATATCCGTTTGTTTTTCTAACAGAGAAAAGAAAGAATCCAAACTTTCTTTGATCGAATCCACGTCTCCCAATATCAATGAGATTGTTTTTGTGCCGGACTGGACTATATCCGTGTTCTTAGTCATTTCTTCTTTTCCATCTCTGATCAATCTGAAAATTTCTTTGATAGTGCTTGCTGTTTGGTCCGCCAATTTCGAGATTTCGTCGGCAACTACTGCAAAGCCTCTTCCATGTTCTCCAGCCCTTGCAGCTTCTATGGATGCGTTCAATGCGAGAAGATTTACTTTATCCGCAATATCTGTGATTGTCCCCAATTTTGCAGTAGTACTTGAAGAACTGGATTCTATTCTTTTGATGGACTTTTCGATCGCCATCAAACTTTCTTCGGACTCTCTTGCGTGCTTCCATGCCGTTTCGAATAATGTTTTTGTAGAAACAAGTCCTAGTTCCATGTCTTGAAAACTGACCTCTAATTTCTGAAACGAATTTTCTAGAGTTCCGGTTGCTTCTAATTGTTTTCTTGCCGAATCGGATACGTCCGAGATCGCTTCGGATATTTTGTTCATGCTTACATTAATTTCTTCTAAACTATTGGCCTGGTCGGTCGTTTTGTCTGCGACAGTTGCGGAGCTTTGGACTAAACCCTCTAAAATTCCGTTTACAGATTCGGATTTTTCTCTGACTTCTCCCTGGATGGATACATTGTATTTTCTTACTTCTTCCAATTCAGCCAAGTTGACTGCCTGGTCCAAGAATTCCTTTTTGAATGTTACGGAGAAATAGATCAATATTCCGGTCTCAAAAATTACAAAAATTGCATGTAATAATACTATATCCCAACCATTTCCATAGTTGAATATAATGATCGGAGTTTCAGAAATTTTATATCCGATACTTTGGCAGAAGGAAAAAAGTCCGTGGTGAACTGCGATATACAATGCTCCAGGAAGAAGTGTTTTCCAATCTCTATAATAAAGAAGAAATGCCAATGCAACGAACACATGAAAATGCATCTCTATTCTTCCGAATTGAGACTGTATTAGTATTCCTGACCATGCCATGATAAGAATCGCATTCAAAATTCTGAGAATGTATTGGCCTCTTAAGAATAGGAAGCCGATGCTCGCGAGTAACCCTGTGATTATGGAGGAATTTAGAACGAATCTCCAGGTTCCATATTCCAAGGATAATAAGAGCGCAAAGGGAATATGTGCTAAAAGAAGAATGTAGAAGAAACGATCGACTTTTTTGGTCTCTTCCTTGAATTTAAATCTGGCAATATCTTGGATGCTTTGTTTTTGTTCAGGCGGATTCATCTCTTTTGTCCGGAAGGGTTTTTATTTTAGGTCCAACTAAGGACTTTATTTGTTTTTGGATCCTTTTTTCGAAGGCTCTGGCTTTACTTTTAGTTTATTATGAATCGCTTAAATGTTTATGGTCTTTTTTCTTTTTTATCGCTTATGAACTGGATAACTTCTTTTCGATTTTGATCCCAATGTTTATCAAATTCAAAAATCAATCCTTTGATCTTTCCTTGAGAATTTACCCAAAGAACTGAATCCGGGTGATCGATCTCTCCACTTTTGTTGGAAGAAAATGCCATAATCCCGAAAAGTCTGGCGAGTTCAAAGACCCTTCCCCTCGATTCAAGCCTGATAAATTTAGTCTCCGATTTTATGTCGGAAAAATATTGTTCAAAACGATCTTCCGTATCTTTTTCCGGATCTAAACTTATGAATACGAGTCGGAGATCTTTTTGTTTGGAGACTAGATTTTTCAGTTTTTGCAAGCTGCCATGACATACTGTCTTACAGTTTAGATACCCGAAATATACTAGATTTTCTTTTCCGATCAGATTCTCGCGTATATCAGAGATTTTGCCATTTTTATCATTTAATTGAAATTCAGGAAGACTTCTGTCTGCTTCCATCATTCCGGAAGAAGAACTCGGTAAAAAATAGAATAACGGGAATATTACCATTATTCCACCAATCGCAAGTTTCCATATATCCGTTTGCATTTTGTTGAGGAGCTTTTAAAAACCCTCTATATAACCAAAGACGAATAACTTTCTTTTTATTCAAAAAATTTCCCGAAAGAAAATGCGAACAATCAAAGGAAATTTATTTATAAATATGTTAAGTTTAAGTTATTTTCCGGAAAAAGGAATGTTTAGATTCTGGGTTGATTTGTAGGAATTCCAACAAGTGTTTAGGATGTAAATTGGGATTGAAATTAAGGGATTTTTAGTGTATAGAGGGAATGGCTTCTCCCACAAGCCCACCTCCTCCACCCGAACTTGGGTGAGGGCGATCCTCTCTCCCTTGTAGGAGTTCCAACATCGGGATAAGAATTCCGAATATTAGAACTTTCTAAAGACAGAGTAATCTCTCTCTCTCTTAATATTATTTAGAATGTTTGGAATTATAAGAAGAAGAAAGT